>NZ_JBSGXD010000021.1:0-24968 GCF_053609225.1 Rhodococcus sp. NPDC054953
TTCACGGCTCGCTCACGCTGTTCGGTGGGGTAACGCTTGGGCATGATCTGCATCCTTCTCAAGGAAGGGAGCGGCATCAAACCCGGGTCGGTTCATTGTCGGTGTCATACAGGTTCAGGATCGGGTGTTGTTCCCATGGCTTGGTCAGAGTCAGCTCGAGCCTGCCGGAGGCCAGGAAGCCTTTGTTCGCGGTCGTGGTCTGGACTCGGGTGTAGTAGTCGGTGCCGGTGGTGAAGGCGAAACCGGGCCTGCCGCGTTGGTCGAGTTCACGGAGGGTAACGACCACCTCGGACGAGGGCAGCTTGAGTGCGAGATCGGGGCTTACCTCTCTGGGGCCGGTGTAGGCGTTGCGAGGCTGGGAGACCTTCCACCCCATCTGGGTCGCCGCGGACACGATTGCCTGCAGGAGCCTGGCTGTGCGTGAGATCTGCTTTTTGGACACATATGCGCGCTTGTCTTGGAATGCGACCACTGCTGGATGGGGGTCACGCAGTTGTCGGGGAACCTTGAAGTCCCTCAGTGGTGTCAGCCTCGTGAAATCCGGCTCGAGGTAGGCGGTGACGCCGAGAGTTGGGTCCATCCGGGTCGGCTCATGTGTAAGTCGCTGGCCCACGGGCAGCAGTCCATCTCGCGCCAGGGCACCCTCAATCTGCTCGATGCCGTGGTCGTTGATGTCAGACCCGAGTTCGACTCGTCCGCCCGCGGCTACGACGGCATCCAATACCTCGACGGCGTGTGCCCGGAGTAGCTGCTGTTCACGTTCTCGCTCGGCCCGGGCTTGCGCCTCCTGTCGTTCACGCTGACGTGCGGCTTCGACGCGTGTGGTCTGTTCTTGCATGATCCGCGTGCCCTGCGGGGTGATCTTCGCGCTCCAGGTCGTGCTCTTTCCCGCCACCTGTATCAATCCTCGGTTGTGCAGGCTGCGTGCCGAGACACGGTGTGAGGTCCCGTCGTACACGCCATCGGAGCATCCGTTGGCGACCCATTTCAGCAGGTCGTACTGCGCCACGGTCAGATGGTCGGGTGAACGCCCCATCAAGTCTCCCAGTTCTTCGCGATGCTCGGAGGGACTTCCTCCGGTCTGGCTGACATCTTGACCTCATCCGATGGACGCGTAGGCCTGTTCAGGACTCGTGCCCGCTCTGGCCGGCCCGGTCTCCCGCACAGCCCGGGGTTCGACAGGGAGATGCCTCAGAGCTTGAAGGAGACGACCCTGTGGACAGGGGTGCCTGCCCACAGCGGTGGGCCTGAAGCGTCGTCCCAGTCGGTGTCCGGTGGATCGTCGACGTCGGCAGGGGAACAATTCCCACGGGCGGAGGAGATGCACCCCCGATACAGTGGAATCCTCGCCGAGCGTGACCACGGGAGGACCGGAATGTCGACGTCTCACCCGCGACCCGATCTCGCTGCATCGTCGGTTACGGCGCGGATGACCACGCCCGAGCTCGTCGCAGCGTTGCGCGAACTGCTCGGCGCCACACTGGTGGCCTACATCGGGAAGGTGCGGGCGACTCGGATCGTCCGGGAATGGGCCGAGGGAACTCGGCCCATCGATGACGAGAGCGACATCGAGCGATTCCGCATCGCCTACCGTGCAGCGCGGCTGATCACGGCGCGTGACGAACCGCAGGTTGCGCAAACCTGGTTCCAGGGGCTCAACCCGATCCTCGATGACCGGCCGCCGGCGTTGTTGCTGCGGGAAGGCGATGTTTCGGATGTCGGCCCCCGGGTCCTGTCCGCGGCGCGTCACTTCGCCGGAAACGCGTGACCGGGACCGGACGATTCGTGATGTGACTGCACGGTCACCAGTGCCAGGTTGTCGGAGCGGAGTTCATCCGGCTCCTCTTCACGGCGACCGCGTGGACGGATAGGACGGTGAATGTCGGAGACGGCTGTCAGACCCAGCTTCTACACTCCGGCGCATGCTTCCCGACCTCACCACCCTGATCGCGACCATGCGGTTCGAGCACCCCTGGCTCGAGGACGATTTCGTCGAGGAGTCACGCCGCATTGGTCGCTCCGAGCAGGGAAAGAAGCACCATCACATCCCGCAGATGTACCTCAAGCGGTGGGCGGTCGACGGGAAGGTGCAGCCAACGCAGGTCGACTCCCGGCAGGCCTACAGGCCGCAGCCTCCGAAAGAGGTTGCGTACCAAAACAACTTCTACAGCCTTCCCCCTGTCGATGGCGCGATGGACCTGCCGCTGAAATGGATCGAAACCCATCTGGGTCGAATCGAATCCGAATCCACCCGCCATCTGGACGCACTCACAGCATGGGCCGCCGGCGTGGTGTCCGATGTTGCTCTGAAACGGGATCTGTCGGTGTTCCTGGGGCTGCAGGTCACCCGGACGGTCGGCAATCGGCAGCGGGCACTTCTCCTCGTAGAGGGGCCGGACTCTGCCAAGCGTCTGTTCTTGAAGAAGGCGAACCCGCACTGGACCCCTGCGCAGATCGAGGAGTCGATGAATCGGCGGCAGGACGATCCGAAGCATGAGGCGCTCGATCTGATGATCAGCGATGTGCGCAACGTCGTCGCGGACGCCCTTTATCAACGAGAATGGGCGGTCTACCGGACCGAGTCTCCGCTCGTCACCTGTGACGACCCGGTGGTCTTCCTCGCAGGACCACCACTGCCCAGGTCGATCTCGATAGGTGCGATGGGTAGCGCCGTGGTCCTGTATCCGGTTGGACCGCACTGCCTTCTTGCGATGCTCCGGCCGGGCCTTCGCCATCGGGGTCCGTACACACTCGATGCAGCCGAGACCGCGAGCATCAACACTGAAATCGTCGCAGCAGCAACCAAGACGGCGTTCGAACGTCCTGGTGACGGCCTTGCTGTGACCATCGCGGTACCTCCGCGTCCGGTTGTGGCCGACCTCGATGACGAGCAAACCCGCAACCTCGGAGACGCGGCGGCGCTGCAGTACCTGCTACAGGCGGCCAGCCCCCGCACGCGGTGGGCTGCGGACATCACGGCCGCGCCTGCCTGGCCCGTTCCGCGGTGGTACGCCGGATAGCGCGTCTCAGCAGGACATGACACGCCCGACCAGACACGTGAATTCGACTGCCCTCGCCCGATCGCTCGCGTCGCACCGGATCGCGGTCGCTCTGCAGGCGCACACGCCGTCGGTTTGGGATCGGTCGGCCACGCGGATGGAGTTGCACCCAGATTCCTGCAGGTAGGGGTGCCGTCAGCAGTACCCGTGTCTCGTGTGGTTCACGCGTTACACGCGATACCCGTATTACCCGGGTAGTGCGTTGAAGAACGGAACCCGCATCGCCAGCGGATCAGTCGAGAGTCCGTGAAACGTTGGCGCGGTTGTGCTCCCATGGTCAGTGGTGCCGGTGGGTACCGGGATGGCCCGGGATTCGATGGGAGACGACGATGGCCGATGACACGGTTCCCGAGGCGGAGTTCGGTGGTCGACGACGGCTTCCGCGAAACCCCTCAGAACGTGTGAGAGTCGAACTGCGACTACCATTTTCGGTTGCGGCACAACTGTTCACGGCCGCCGGCGAGCGTGGCCAGACAGTCTCACGAGTTGGCGCCGACGCCATCGCGGCCTACCTGAACGTAGGTGATATATGAGATGACATCGCCGTCGGCGATGAACATCGCCGCCAGAAACGTCGAAGAGCCGGGCGGCAACCCGGCTCCTCGGACCAGACCAGGAGTCTGGAAAGAATCCCCACATCGCAGGAGGAGTTCTTGATGTCTATTTCAACGCGCCCGCGTCCCTGTGTCAACGACCCACGCCGTGCCGTGGCGGTCGGGGAGGTGAGGTGATGGCGCGATATCGGGCGCTGAAGCCGTCCGCTACGGAGCAACTGCCGCAGGAACCAGCGGCAGCGGAACGGGAGCCGTTCACACCGCCCCGCAAGTCGATCACCCCAACAAAGGGTATTGAGTTGGTCCGTGATCCGTTGCTGGAGAGAATGATTCCCGAGGTAGGCTCGAACGAGCGTTTCGATCGGCTGGTGGCGCGGGTGAAGGTCCGCACCCGCAACAAAGTCCTCCTCACCGAGGCAGTCAAGGTTGGGGCTGCGTTGCGATGCCAGATGCCCGAGGGCACATGGGGGACCGAGGTGGCGGTCACGCAGATGATCGCCCGCTACCTGGCGGCCGAGGCGGCGGTGACCGGTCGGTTCGATCCACGCGCGGCATTGCGGCGGGCGAACGTCGATCGCTACGGCGCCGAGCAACTCGAATTCGGGTCACAGTCGTTGAGTTCATTCATGTGGATGCTCTACGCCGCGGGCCGTCTGCTGCATCCCGGAGAGTTTCCACGTAAGGCGAGAGCAACGGCGCCCAGGCCGAAGCACGTTCCTCCGGCGGAGACCCATGAGATCGAGCGTCTGCTCGGTCTGGTTCCGCCTTTGTCCGGGGTCAACGGTAGGCGCGTGCAGACGGTGGTTGACTTGTGTTGGGGTGCAGGCGCTCGCCGCTCGGACTTTCGCTACCTGTGCGGCAGTGCAATCACCACACGGACGTGGCAGGGCCGGACGGTCGCGCTGGTCGAGTTGCGCAACAACGCGGGCGGTGTACGGACGGTGCCGGTGTTCGACTCTGCACTGGTCGAGCGCCTGGCGGCGCTGGCGGACTACGCCGGGGACGGACTGGTGCTCGCCCCACACAAGCAGACGACCCACCGCAACGAGATCAACCGAGTTGCCGAGTCCCTGCGGGAGCAGGGCCATCGGGGATTCAATCCGCTCGCGCTCCGACATCGCTGGATGCTGGAAATCGCCGAGCGGCTCCCGGCGGCGATCGTGCTCCAGCTCGCCGATGTCATTGACTTGAAGGTGATTTCGGATCACCGCCGACTACCGGTTCGCGGGCTCGACTACGTACTCGAGACGATGTCGGAGGCGATCCGGTGATCAGCAAGATCCATAGTCGCCACGACCGCTTCACCGACGCCCTCACGGTGATCGACCGGTCCGGGGTGACCGAGATGATCGAAGCGTTCTACGACGAGGACCGCCTGCCCGGAGGCCGGCCACCGGGCAGGATCGTCTACACCATCCGCGCAGTGCTGGTGGCGCTGATACTGCGGATCATCGAATGCACCCCGCCCTCCTACGCTGGCATCCTCGCTACCCTCGCCGAGTTCGACCCCGATCAACTCGCCGCCGTTGGCATGGCGGGTCAAGACCTGACACCGATCCGACACAACGTCCGCAGCGAGTACAGGAAGTTCCACGGCTGGCTCGACCGCCGCCTCGAACCGCTCGACCCAGGATCGGATCTGCCAGCGCACCGAGTGACCAACGAACACCACAAAGCCATGATCACCGCACGCACGGCCGAAGCCCGGGAGAGGGTGGCGCTCGCGGAGAAGCGCATCGACACCCTCCTGAACAGAATCGTCGCGGCGTCGGTGGAGGAGGCGACCCCGAACGGCTACTGCGGAGACCTGGTCGCAGACGAGAGCATCTTCGACCTCGCCGGCCCCAGCGCCGGCCTCGGAAGCAGGCCCGACAAACACCGCGCCGCAGCCTACTGCGGCAAGTACTACAAGCGGGACAAAAAGACCGGCGAAGTCCGCACCATTGAGATGCCGAGCGATTCCAGCAAGACCGGATTCGGCATCGGCTTGACCGCAAATCTCCCGCGTCGGCCCACCACAGGCAGTGCACGCGGTGGCACCGGTCATCGTCGGCATCGCGGTGCGCGAACCGACATCGGCGAACCTCGAAGCTGTACGAGTGGGAATGGAAGCCATCTATGCGAATGGACTCGCTGCCCGCAGGCCCGGTCGCGCCCGCTGGCCGCATTTCGTTGTCGACATGGCATACAACCCGCTACGGGGCTTCGCCGACGTCCTGCTCGACTACCAGTACTCCCCGGTCGCACGCTATCCGAAAAAGTGGAAACTGCAGTTCCCCGCCGCGCACCCGTTCCCGAGCGCCGCCGCCGATCCCGGGCCGATCCAGATCGCCGGAGCGTTCTACTGCCCCGCCGTCGTCGAGTACACCAAGGCACACGGCGTTCCTGAGACGCGACGCCTACTCGAGGACAAGGACTTCCGGCTCCACGACGACCGCCAGCGGCGACTGTATCCGTTCCTGATGGGCACAAACTCCCGACCGAAGCGCGGCCGAGTCACCCGCGGCCGGCCCGGGCTCGGCAAGCAGCAGCAGATGGCTGTGACACAGGAGTTGGTGTGCCCGGCAGCGATGGGAAGGCTGCGGTGCCCCCTCAAGCCGGAATCGATGACCCAGATTCCTGCCGGGGTCCAGGAAGCCCATCCCACATGGTCGGCCGAGCGCTACCGGTGCTGCACCAAGTCGACCGTCACCGTGGCTTACACCAAGGATCAGCTGCGTATGGCGCAGTGGAACCTCGTCCCCGGCAGTTGGGAACACGCCCTGTACTTCGAGGCCGCGCGGGCGCTCACCGAGCAGCGGTTCAGCCTGCTCAAGTCGCCGTTCATCACCGGTATCAACGCGTTGAAGTGGGGACCGCGCCGTGAACCGATGATCAAGATAATCCTGGCGTTGGCGGTGGCCGCGACGAATCTCCGGATTCAGGCGAGCTTCGATCCGTCCACGGTGCGTACCGAATCAATGGACATCCGGTGGCGGCAACTGGCCGCGGACCTCGGGCACGAACCGGTTCGGATGCCGCCGCGGACCTGACGTCTCCTGCCATAGGCGGGCCGAACCCACCTTCGGGGTCGGCCCGCCCAGGCACGTCTCGAACAGCGGAAACTGTCTGGAAATCCCTGCCCGTCGGAGCGCGAAGTGCTTCACGAGCCAGTCACGAACCGCAGCATCGGCCTCATCGGCGGGGTCAGCCGGTTGCCCGGCGACGCGACCGCGGCGCACTCAGAACCCCGCGCAGGGGACGCCGGATCGCCCACCCAGGCCGCAAACTCTCTGGAATCTCGGACGAAACGCCCTGGACCACGATTCCCGATACCGGGCGCGACGTCGCAACGCGAACTGCACACCAGGAGCAGTTCCACGAACTGCACAGAACGAGGTCACGAACTCGAAAGAGGTCGTGACCTCGTTCTTTTTTGCTGTCGTCGTTCAGGTTTGCGCGGCGGACGGCACGCTGCGGTCATCGGCGCCACGCCCGGCAGACGGCCGTGCGCGGTGGTCAGGCCGCGGCAGCGCGATGACGATGAGCACCGCGCCGAGCGCCAGGCAGACCGCGCCCGCGGTGAGTCCACCCGAGTAGCCCAGGATGGCCAGTGCGGCTACGCCGATGGCGCCGCCGATCTGTTGGACGGATGTGAACAGCGCCGAGCCGAGCCCGGCGTCCTTGTCGGTGGTGCCGTCGACCGCGGTCACGGCCAGGACCGGCAGGCTCAGCCCGTTGCCCACGCTCAGCACCAGCATTCCGGGCAGCACATGGGTGACGTAGGAATCGCCAGCGGCAAGACCGGACAGCAGCAGCAGTCCGACGATGTTGATCAGGAAGGCCAGGAGCAGAGCCCAGCGGGTGCCGATCCTGACGGAGACGCGGGAGGACAGCCACATCCCCGCCAGAATGCCCGCGCCGTAGGGCAGGTAGGCGATGCCGGCCAGCAGCGGGCTGTACGTCAGCACGGTCTGGATCTGGATCATCAACAGGAACGCCATCGCATACATCGCCATCGAGAACAGCAGGGTCGCAACGTTGGCGATGGCGCGCGTGCGCGAGGCGAGGAACGACATCGGCACCAGCGGCGCCGTCGATCGCCACTCCGCCGTCAGGAACGCCCCGGCCAGGGCGGCGGACAGCCCGACGGCACCGACGACGATCGGATCGCTCCAGCCAGTCTCGCTGGCCCGCAGCAGTCCGTACACCAGCGACACGGCGGCACCGGTCACCAGCACCGCGCCGGGAACGTCGAGGTGGCGCTGGCCCGGGGCGCGGGACTCGGGGAGCAGCCGCGGGAGCAGCGCAAGGGCAAGCGCGACGATCGGCAGGTTGATCAGGAAGATGCCACGCCAGGAGACCAGCTCCGTCAGCGCCCCGGACAGCACCAGCCCCGAGGTGCCGCCCAGTGCCGCGATGCCACCCCAGATGCCGAGCGCTCTGGCGCGCTCCTCCCGCCCCGGATGGAGCAACGTGATCATCGACATCGCCGCCGGGCTGGCCATCGCCGCCCCCGCCCCCTGCGCGAATCGCCCGACCACCAGCTGCCACGGCTCCTGCGCGATCGCGCACGCCAGGCTGGCCACCCCGAACAGCGCAACGCCCATCAGGAAGACGCGCCGGCGGCCCAGCAGATCCGCCATCCGGCCACACAGCAGCAGCAGCCCACCGAACGCGAGGAAGTAGGCGTTGACGACCCAGGGCAAGCCGGATGGGCTGAATCCCAGCTCATCTCGGATGCTGGGCAGGGCCACATTCACGACGGTGTCATCGAGCACGAGCATGAACTGGACGAGACACAGCAGAATCATCGGCACCAGACGACGCTATGACCCGCCACAGTTGGCCACAATCCGCACGGAGGCCACACTATGTCGCATGGAGGACATCGGCGCGATCGTCGTGGGTCACTTCCCGCTGGCCTCGGGGGAGTGGATCCCCGAGCACCGTCACACCCACCACCAGATCGCCTGGACCCGCCGGGGAGTCCTGAGCGTCGGGGTCGGCGAGCTGTACTGGGTTCTGCCGCCGACCAGGGCGCTGTGGATACCCGCCGGCATCTCCCACACGACGGGTGCCACCCGCGACGCGGTGCTGTGCAGCCTGTATCTGGCCCCCGAGCAGTGCCCGCTGGACTGGACCGAGCCCACGGTGGTCGGCATCGACGGCCTGCTGGCCGAACTGGCGGCGTACCTGGCCCGGGACGACCTGCCCGACGAGGCGCGGTTGCGCGCCGAGGCGGTGGTGCCCGACCTGCTGCACCCGCTGCCGACCCGTCCCATCGAGGTGCCGCAGCCCACCGACGAGCGCGTCCGGATCGTGGCGGACGCCCTGCTCGCGGATCCGGCCGACCCGCGTGGCCTGGAGGCCCACGCGCGCGTGGTCGGGGTGAGCAGGCGGACCTTGACGCGGCAGTTCAGCCGCGACACCGGGATGAGCTTCGATCGGTGGCGCACCCGGGTCCGGCTGCGCGCGGCCCTGCCGCTGCTGGCGGAGGGGCAGCCGGTGTCGCGCGTGGCGCACGCCGTGGGGTACGCCACCGCGAGTGCGTTCCTGGCGGCGTTCCGGCGCACGGTCGGCACCACGCCCCGGCGGTACCTGCTCACCGGACCCGACGAGGAGGTCCACCGCGTCAGGTTCACCAGGGACAGCAGTCACGACGCGTGAGCGGGGGACGCGGTCCCGTCGAGAACGTCCGGTCGGCGGGACCGTCATCCGATCGTGCGGCAGTCCACAGACCTTCTGCGGCACACGCAGGGCTGTTCGACGCGCACTGCCCCCGTGCACGCCGGAAAAGGCTTGTGCACAGGGGTAGTGCAGCCAGCGCCGAATCGGTAGGCCTGCGGCGAATCGCCGAACAGCACTGCGGCCCACGGCAGTTCAGCTCTCGTCGTACTTCTCCCAGAACCGCGCCCGCAGCCGGTACCGGATCCGCTCGTCCAGGTCGTACCGCTGCATCACGTCGGAGGCATCGAGCAGCAGCGCGCGGTCGATGTCGCGGGGGATCGACGGCTTCGCGTTCTGCAGCTCCTGCAGGCCCGCGGGGGTGGCGCTCTCCCGGAACGAGGTGAGGACGCGCAGCACCACCTCGTCGATCAGGTCGTCGCGGTCGACGTCCTCGTAGCCGCGCTGCGCCTGTGCGGGGGATCCGGTCGAGACGCTGTAGGCGAGCACGCTCGACGGCCGCGGCGCGGCAGGGGGGTGCGCCGCGGTCGCCACGTCGAGGGGGGTGCGGGCGGTCGGCCGGGCCGCCGCCACCGCGGGGGTGCGCGGCGCGGGCACCGGGGCCGGCGCCAGCACGGGTTGCCGGTCCACCTTCATTACCGCGGCGTCGACCGCGGCCCCGTCGATGCTGTCGAGTTCGTCGGCGGCCCGGATCAGGTGCCTGCTCACCCCGTGCGGCTTGCCGCCGACGGTGGGGACGGCGAGCAGCACCACCTGGACGCCGTGCACCTGCGCCTCCTCGACGGCCTCGGTGAGGTCGTCGTCGCCGGAAACGAGGAAGAACACATCGGATGCGCCGTTGCGGGCGTGCGCCACCAGGTCGAGGCCGATCCGGATGTCGACGCCCTTCTGCTCGCCGGTGTACCCGAACCGGCCGAGCCGAAGCTTCACCTTCGGGAGCTCGCCGATCCGCTCCTGCTGACAGTCGGGGATGCCGTCGCGGGCCGAGTCGTACCAGTGCACGCGTAGCACCGGCAGACCCGACCGCGCCTCCGCGGCGTCGACCAGGGAACTGATCAGCGGGGCGTACTCGACGTGGATCCCGCTGCGCAGCGACGTCCCGGTGATCCGCGTCGCCGCGGACGCGAGGAGGTAGCCGGCATCGATGTACAGGGAACAGGTCGACCGCATGCACCCACTATCGCCCACCGCCCCTGCCGTTTCCGGTGATTGCGTCCCGCCGTCGTGTCCCGGACCCCGGTGCGGGCGCCCCAAGTCGGCGATACTGGGCGGGACCACCGTGCACCCCCATGGAAGCCGACATGGCGCACACACCGGCAGGTTCCGACGACCCCACCCGCGGGCTGGTGCTGTTGTGTGCGGTGGCGCTCGGCGCTGGCGTCGCGATCGGTTTCGTCGGCGGCGCCTTCCGGTGGTGCCTGCGGCTCGCCGACCGGTGGCGGCTCGACCTCCTGGACTGGGCGGATCGGGCACCGGGCCCGGCGTGGCTGGTGCCCGTCGCGGTCACCGCCGTCGGCGCCGCGTCCGCCGCCGCGATCGCGCAGCGGATGCCGCTCGCGGCGGGCAGCGGCATCCAGCACGTCGAGGCCACCGCCCGCGGCGAGTCCGCGCCGCCGACGCTGCCGCTGGTGCCCGCGAAGTTCGTCGGGGGACTGCTCGCGATCGGCGGCGGTCTCGTCCTCGGCAGGGAGGGCCCGACCGTCCACATGGGTGCCGCGATCGGCGCCGAGGCGGGACGCCGCGCCCGCCTTGGCGCCGACGATGTCCGGCTCACCCAGTCCGCCATCGCAGGCGCCGGGCTCGCGGTCGCGTTCAACGCCCCGGTCGGCGGGGCGCTGTTCGCGTTCGAGGAGGTCACCCACACGTTCCGGTTGCGGATCGTCGTCCCCACCCTGCTCGCGGTCGCCGTCGCGGTCGCCTGCTCCCGGCTGGTGCTCGGCGACCACCCCGACTTCGACGTCCGGCCCGGCGCCGCCCCCGCGATCGCGTGGCTGCCCATGTTCGCGGTGTTCGGCCTGCTGACCGGCCTGCTCGGCGTCGCATACAACCGGCTCGTGATCGGCTTCCTCGACCTCGCCGCGGCAGCGGGCCGGGTTCCGCCAGCGGTGCGGGCGGCGGTGATCGGCGCCCTGATCGGTTGCCTGCTGATCGCCGACCCGCGGGCCGCGGGCGGCGGCGACACCCTGACCCAGGAGATCGTCGGCGGGGGGACGCTGCTGCTGCCGACGGTGCTCACGCTGCTGCTGGTCCGGTTTGTTGCCGGGCCCCTCTCCTACGCCGCGGGGACGCCCGGCGGCCTGTTCGCGCCGCTGCTCGCCGTCGGCGCCCTGTGGGGTGTGCTCTACACCCGGCTCGCGGACGCCGTCCTGCCCGCCGACCTCGCGGCGCTCACGGTGCCGATGGCGGTCGTCGGGATGGCGGCGTTCTTCGGTGCGACGGTCCGCGCACCGTTGACGGGCATCGTGCTGGTGATCGAGATGACCGCGACCGCGGAGCTCACCGTCCCGATGGCGGCCGCGACGGCGATGGCGGTGCTCGTCGCGCAGCTCGCCGGAGCCGCGCCGATCTACGACAGCCTCCGGGACCGGATGATCCGCGGAATGCGGCCCGGGGCGCCGTGATCCGCGCGATCGTGCGCCGTCCGGGCTACCGTCGACGCGTCGCGCAGGGGATGAGGGTGGGAGGACCGGTCATGGGTGGTGTGCGGGTGCTGGCGTCGGCGCTGCTGGCGATCGGGGTCGCGGTGGGCACCGGTGCGACCGCGCAGGCGGCCCCCGCATCGGGGTCGCTCGATCCGGTGGCGCTGCCCGCAGGCGAGGCGGTGGTGCCGCCGATCGACTGCACGTCCACCGCGGCACGTCCCCGGCCGGTGATCGTGCTGCCCGGCGCGGACGGCACCACCGCCCAGACCGCCGACCAGTGGGCCACCGTCACCTCCGCGCTCCGCGACGCCGGCGCCTGCACGCTGGTGTTTCAGGGCGGCGTCGTCGACGGCACGCGGTGGGCCGGGAACATCCCGGACGCGGCCGCGCAGCTCGCGTCGTTCGTGGCCGCGGTGCGCGAACACACCGGCGCGGACACCGTCGACCTCGTCGCCCACTCCGCGGGCAGCGTCGTCTCGAACTACTACCTGAAGGTTCTCGGCGGGGCGCCCGCCGTGACCCACGCCGTGTTCCTGGCACCGGAGGGCCGGTCCTGCGACGGCGCGGGTTTCCTTGCCGCGTACGGGATCCGCAACCCGGCGGTCACGCCGGTCCAGGTACTGCGGGCGCTGCCGTTCCTGCCGCCGCTGCTCGGGCACCTGTCGCCGGACCTCGCGGTCGCGCTCCAGTTGGCGCCCGGCTCCCGGGTGCACCGCGAGGTGTTCGAATCCGGGCCGGTCACCCAGGCCGGGGTGTCCTACTCGATCCTCGCCACCGCCCGCGACGAGATCGCCACCCCCGCCCCCAGCTGTTCGTTCATCGACGAACCCGGCGTCACGAACACCCTGTTCGAGGACGCCTTCCCCGGCGCCCCCGCGGTCGATCACTCCGCTCTGCGGTCGAGCCCGCAGGCCGCCGGCTGGGTCGTCGGCCGGCTGGCGCAGTGACGCTGCCCACAGTGCGGCGACATCACGATCCGGTCACGCTATGGTTACCGACAGCACTGGCCGCAGCTGATTCGAATCGCTGCGGTCAGTAGTCGTTTCGGGGCCCTTTCCCCTCAGGACACCGTCCGCCGGGTTCCGGTCGCCGCCCCGAGCGCCGCGTCCCGCAGTCGGATCAGCGTGCCCGCGGTCGCGACCCGGCCCATCATCCGCGAGCCGCGCACCAGCATCCGCGTCCGCCATCGACGCGCGCGGTCGTAGCGGCGCAACGCGGTCGCGACGTCGGGGCTCTCGGACAGGGCACGCGCGAGGGTGGCCGCGTCGACGATCGCCTCGCACGCGCCGCGACCCAGGTTCGGCGCCATCGCGTGCGCGGCGTCGCCGATCAACGCGATGTTGCCGCGCACGTACGACGGCAGCGCAGGCGACTCGTACAGGTCGTGATGCAGCAGGGCCGCCCCGTCGAGACGGTCGAGGACGTCCCGAACCTCGGCATGCCAGCCGCCGAACCTGGTGCGCAGGAACGCAATTCCACCGTCCGGCAATCCAGGTTTGACGCGCGCCGCGGCGAAGACGTTGGTGAGGCCGCCGTCGCGCGGGGTGATCCCGAACAGGGCCCCGGCGTCCCAGGTCTCGGCGGTGACGTCGGTGTCGCCGGGCACCCAGCCGCGCCACGCCGTCATCCCGAGCGGCCGCGCCCGATACCGCGGGCCGGCGATCGCCTCCCGGATGCCGCTGCCGATCCCGTCCGCACCGATCACCACGTCGGCCCCGGCCGGGACGGCGTCGACGGTCCGGCCGAACCGCAGCACCCCGTCGGGCAGGGCGGCGGCGAGCACGCCGAGCAGGGCGGGCCGCGACACCAGGACCGGCGACCCGCGGACGGCGAGCCGGGCGATCGTGCTGCCGTCGGGCCGCAGGATCGCGCCGGACGGCAGCGCGACGCCGCGCCCGCGGATCGGGTCGCCGAGCCCGACCGCGTCGAGGGCATCCAGCGCCGCGGGCCACATTCCCAGCGCGGTGCCGGTGTCCGGTACCGCGGGGGAGCGTTCCAGCACCCGAACCTCCCACCCCGCCCGAATCAGGTGCGTGGCCGCGGTCAGCCCGCCGATGCCGCCGCCGACGATGGTCACGGTTCCGCGCATGACCGCCACCCTACTACCGACGTAGTGCCGCGTCACTACGTCGGTAGTCTTTGCCTGCACCGGCGGTCGGGGACTACCTCGGTAGTGTTCCGGGCATGCCAGCCAACCGGGACCGTGCGCTGGACGCCGCGATCGCCCTCCTCGGCACGCGGGGCCTGAAGGGGCTGACGCATCGCGGTGTCGACGCGGCGGCGGGCCTGCCGCAGGGATCCACGTCGAACCACTTCCGGACCAGGAATGCGCTGCTCGCGGCCGTGGTCGCGCGGCTCGTCGAGCGGGACAGGGAAGACTGGGCGTCGCTCGGCGCCGCCCGGCTGCCCGCGACGCTGACCGACCTCGCCGACGGGCTGGCCGGCTACGTGCTGCTCGCCGTCGGCCGGGACCGGGTGCGGACCACCGCGCGGTTCGTGCTGGTCGCCGCCGCCGCGACCGACCCGATGCTGGCCGCCCCGATCGGTGCGGGCCGCGCCGAACTGGTGGCGTGGGGGAGCACGATGCTGGCAATGCTCGGGGCCGCCGATCCGCACCGGAACGCGGTGCTCCTCACCGACTACCTGGACGGGGTCATCCTGCACCGGCTGACCCCGCCGCCGACCCCGGCCGAGCCCGCCGCGGCGGCGGACCAGTTCGACCCGCGGGCGGGGATTGTTACCGTTCTCGGCGCGGTGTTCGGCGCCGACGCGGGCCGCTTCTGACCGGGCGTCCAACGAATCACCCCAGGTCGCGGCCAGAAAAGGCTACCCTTGGTTGGCGCGATGTGGGTTTCGTGAATTATCGTTTTCGGAACATGCTGGACACACAAGAGTCCAGAGGGCCACCCGGTCGAGCCGACGGAGGCGGGAACCCCCGACGGATCCGTCCGCCGCGACCGCAGGGTGGGCGCGCCGATCCGACGCTGTGTCGGCGCTCGTTTTGCCACGTGATGGCCATCAGCGTTGCTGGTCGTCTGTGCACTTTCACGCACACGAAGGCTAGGTATGAAGCAATTTCCAGGCCACCGGTCTCACGGACCCCAGGGCCTCTATGACCCCGCAAACGAGCACGACGCGTGTGGTGTCGCGTTCGTCGTCGACATGCACGGTCGCCGCAGCCGCGACATCGTCGACAAGGCCATCACCGCGCTGGTGAACCTCGAGCACCGCGGCGCCGCTGGCGCCGAGCCCAACAGCGGTGACGGCGCGGGCATCCTGCTGCAGGTCCCGGACTCGTTCCTGCGCGCGGTCGTCGACTTCGAGCTGCCCGCCGAGGGCGCCTACGCGACCGGCATCGGTTTCCTCCCGCAGGGCGAGGCCGCCGCCGACGAGGCAGCAGCCGGCGTCGAGAAGATCGCCGCGGACGAGGGCCTGACGGTCCTCGGCTGGCGCGCGGTCCCCACCGACGCGTCGTCGCTCGGCGCGATGGCCCGCGACGCGATGCCCACCTTCCGACAGGTGTTCCTGGCCGGGACCGGCCTGGCAGGCATGGACCTCGAGCGCCGGGCCTACGTCGTCCGCAAGCGCGTCGAGCACGAGCTCGGCGACGGCGGTGCAGGCGCGGACGGCCCCGGCAAGGAGTCGGTGTACTTCCCCAGCCTGTCCGGGCAGACCTTCGTCTACAAGGGCATGCTGACCACCCCGCAGCTCAAGAGCTTCTACCTGGACCTGCAGGACGAGCGCATGGAGTCCGCGCTGGGCCTGGTGCACTCGCGCTTCTCCACCAACACCTTCCCGTCGTGGCCGCTGGCGCACCCGTTCCGCCGCGTCGCGCACAACGGCGAGATCAACACCGTCACCGGCAACGAGAACTGGATGCGGGCCCGCGAGGCGCTCATCACCTCCGACGTGTTCGGTGCGGGCAAGCTGGAGAAGATCTTCCCGGTCTGCACCCCCGGCGCCTCCGACACCGCGCGCTTCGACGAGGTGCTTGAGCTGCTGCACCTCGGCGGCCGCAGCCTGCCGCACGCCGTGCTGATGATGATCCCGGAGGCCTGGGAACGTCACGAGAGCATGGATCCGGCGCGGAAGGCGTTCTACGAGTACCACTCCGCGCTGATGGAGCCGTGGGACGGCCCGGCGTCGGTGTGCTTCACCGACGGCACCGTCGTCGGCGCCGTCCTCGACCGCAACGGCCTGCGCCCGAGCCGGGTCTGGGTCACCGACGACGGTCTCGTCGTGATGGCATCCGAGGTCGGCGTCCTCGACATCGATCCCGCGAAGGTGGTCACCAAGACCCGCCTGCAGCCCGGTCGGATGTTCCTGGTGGACACCGCGCAGGGCCGCATCGTCTCCGACGACGAGATCAAGTCCGAGCTCGCCGCCGCGCAGCCGTACCAGGAATGGCTCGACGCGGGCATGGTCCGCACCGAGAACCTGCCCGAGCGCGAGGTCATCCACATGAACCACGAGCGCGTGCTGATCCGTCAGCAGGTGTTCGGGTACACCACCGAGGAGCTGAACATCCTCCTCGCGCCGATGGCGAAGACCGGCGGTGAGGCGCTCGGCTCGATGGGCACCGACACCCCGATCGCGGTGCTGTCCGCCCGCTCGCGCCTGCTGTTCGACTACTTCCAGCAGCTGTTCGCGCAGGTCACCAACCCGCCGCTGGACGCGATCCGGGAAGAGGTCGTCACCAGCATCGGCGGCAGCATCGGCCCCGAGGGCGACCTGCTCAACCCGGGACCGGACTCCTGCAAGCAGCTGTTCCTGCCCTCGCCGATTCTGCACAACGACGACCTCGCGAAGCTGGTCCACGTCAACGACGACGGTGAGTTCCCCGGCTTCCGCTCGGTCGTCATCCCCGGCCTCTACCGGGTCGCGGACGGCGGCGCCGGCCTGCGCGCCGCGCTGGACAGCATCCGGTTCCAGGTGTCGGAGGCGATCGCGGGCGGTGCCCGCATCATCGTGCTCACCGACCGCAACTCGAACGAGACGTTCGCGCCGATCCCGTCGCTGCTGCTGACCGCGGCCGTGCACCACCACCTGGTGCGGGAGCGGTCCCGCACGAAGGTCGGCCTGGTCGTCGAGGCCGGTGACGCCCGCGAGGTGCACCACATGGCGATGCTCGTCGGCTTCGGTGCCGCCGCGGTCAACCCGTACATGGCCTTCGAGTCGATCGAGGACATGATCGAGAGCGGCCAGCTCACCGGCGTCACCTACGAGCAGGGTGTCGCGAACTACATCAAGGCGGCGGGCAAGGGCGTGCTCAAGGTGATGTCCAAGATGGGCATCTCCACCCTCGCCTCGTACACGGGTGCGCAGCTGTTCCAGGTGATCGGCCTGTCGCAGGAGCTCATCGACGAGTACTTCACCGGCCTGCGGTCGCAGCTCGGCGGTATTGGGCTCGACGAGATCGCGGCCGACGTGAAGGTGCGGCACCAGCACGCCTACCTGCCCCGCAAGGAAGAGCGCGCGCACCGCGAGCTCGAGGTCGGCGGCGAATACCAGTGGCGCCGTGAGGGCGAGTACCACCTGTTCAACCCGGACACGGTCTTCAAGCTGCAGCACGCCACCCGCACCGGCCAGTACTCGATCTTCAAGGAGTACACCAAGATGGTCGACGACCAGTCCGAGCGACTGGCGTCCCTGCGTGGCCTGTTTGCGTTCAAGTCCGGTCTGCGCGAGCCGATCTCGATCGACGAGGTCGAGCCGGCGAGCGAGATCGTCAAGCGGTTCTCCACCGGTGCGATGAGCTACGGCTCGATCTCCGCGGAGGCCCACGAGACCCTCGCGATCGCGATGAACCGGCTCGGCGCACGCTCGAACTCCGGTGAGGGCGGCGAGGATCCGCGGCGCTTCGAGGTCGAGGAGAACGGTGACTGGCGCCGGTCCGCGATCAAGCAGGTCGCGTCCGGACGCTTCGGTGTCACCTCGCACTACCTGACCAACTGCACCGACATTCAGATCAAGATGGCGCAGGGTGCCAAGCCCGGTGAGGGCGGCCAGCTGCCGCCGCACAAGGTGTACCCGTGGGTCGCCGAGGTGCGCGGCTCGACGCCGGGCGTCGGCCTGATCTCGCCGCCGCCGCACCACGACATCTACTCGATCGAGGATCTCGCGCAGCTGATCCACGACCTGAAGAACGCCAACCCGGCGGCCCGCATCCACGTGAAGCTGGTTTCCGAGGTCGGTGTCGGCACCGTCGCCGCTGGCGTCTCCAAGGCGCACGCCGACGTGGTGCTCATCTCCGGTCACGACGGCGGCACCGGCGCCTCCCCGCTCACCTCGCTCAAGCATGCGGGTGCGCCGTGGGAGCTCGGCCTCGCCGAGACGCAGCAGACGTTGCTGCTCAACGGTCTTCGGGACCGGATCGTGGTGCAGGTCGACGGTCAGATGAAGACCGGCCGGGACGTGATGATCGCGACGCTGCTCGGCGGCGAGGAGTTCGGTTTCGCGACCGCTCCGCTCGTGGTGTCCGGCTGCATCATGATGCGCGTGTGCCACCTCGACACCTGCCCCGTCGGTGTCGCGACCCAGAACCCGTTGCTGCGCAGCCGGTTCACCGGCAAGCCGGAGTTCGTGGAGAATTTCTTCCTGTTCATCGCCGAGGAGGTGCGTGAGCTGCTCGCCGAGCTCGGCTTCCGCACCCTCGAGGAGGCGGTCGGTCAGGTCGACGTCCTCGACACCACGAAGGCGCAGGAGGTGTGGAAGGCGTCCAAGCTGGACCTTTCACCGATCCTCGCCGCGCCGACAACGGCGTTCCCGGACCAGGACCTGTACTGCACCGGAACCCAGGACCACGCGCTGGACAAGGCGCTGGACCAGGAGCTGATCGCCCAGGCCCGGCCCGCACTCGACGCCGGTGCTGCCGTGCGGATCGAGTCGAAGATCACCAACGTCAACCGGACGGTCGGCACCATGCTCGGCCACGAGCTGACCAAGGTGTACGGCGCGGAAGGACTGCCGGACAACACGATCGACATCACGTTCACCGGCTCGGCGGGCAACAGCTTCGGCGCGTTCGTCCCGAAGGGCATGACGCTGCGCCTGAACGGCGACGCCAACGACTTCGTCGGCAAGGGCCTCTCGGGTGGCCGCATCGTGGTGCGGCCGTCGCTGCAGGCGCCGAGCGAATTCGTCGCCGAGGACAACATCGTCGCGGGCAACGTCCTGCTGTTCGGTGCCACCGGCGGCGAGGCGTACTTCCGCGGCGTGGCCGGTGAACGGTTCGCGGTCCGCAACTCGGGCGCCACCACCGTCGTCGAGGGCGTCGGCGACCACGGCTGCGAGTACATGACCGGCGGCCGGGTCGTCATCCTCGGTGCGACCGGCCGCAACTTCGGTGCGGGCATGTCCGGCGGCGTCGCGTTCGTCTACAACGCCGACCGGTCCTTCGAGGCGAACCTCAACACCGAACTGGTGGACCTCGAGGACCTCGAGCACGACGACTTCGCGTGGCTCAAGGCCACCGTGGAGAAGCATCGGGACGAGACCGGGTCGGAGGTTGCCGCGCGCATCCTCGCGGACTGGTCACAGCAGGTCAACCACTTCGCGAAGGTCATGCCCCGCGACTACAAGAAGGTGCTCGTGGCGATCGACACCGCGAAGAAGAACGGAAAGAACGTGGACGAGGCGATCATGGAGGCCGCTCGTGGCTGATCCGAATGGCTTCCTCAAGCACACCTCCCGGGAGACCCCGGTCCGGCGGCCGGTGCCGCTGCGGCTGATGGACTGGAAGGAGGTGTACGAGGACTTCGACTCGAAGACCCTCCGCACCCAGGCCAGCCGCTGCATGGACTGCGGTATCCCGTTCTGCCACAACGGCTGCCCGCTCGGGAACCTGATTCCCGAGTGGAACGACCTGATCTACAAGGATCAGTGGCGGGAGGCGTTCGACCGGCTGCACGCGACGAACAACTTCCCGGAGTTCACCGGGCGGCTGTGCCCGGCCCCGTGCGAGGCGTCCTGCGTCCTCGGCATCAACCAGGACCCGGTCACCATCAAGCAGGTCGAGGTCGAGATCATCGACCGCGCCTTCGACGAGGGCTGGGTCAACCCGATCCGCACCTCCAGCCTGACCGGCAAGAAGGTCGCGGTCGTCGGGTCCGGCCCGGCTGGCCTGGCCGCCGCGCAGCAGCTGACCCGCGCCGGGCACACGGTGACGGTGTACGAGCGGGCCGACCGCATCGGTGGCCTGCTCCGCTACGGCATCCCCGAGTTCAAGATGGAGAAGCGGCACATCGACCGCCGCCTGGTGCAGATGGAGTCCGAAGGCACCGTCTTCCGCACCGGCGTCAATGTCGGTGTCGACATCACCGCCGAGGAGCTCAGGGCGCAGTACGACGCGGTCGTGCTGGCCGGCGGCGCCACCGAGGCCCGCGACCTGCCGATTCCCGGCCGGGAGCTGGACGGCATCCACCAGGCGATGGAGTTCCTGCCGATCGCCAACCGGGTGCAGTTCGGCGATCTCGACGCGCCGACCATCACGGCGGAGGGCAAGAAGGTCGTCATCATCGGCGGCGGCGACACCGGCGCCGACTGCCTCGGCACCTCGCTGCGGCAGGGCGCGGAGATCGTGCACCAGTTCGAGATCATGCCGCGCCCGCCGGAGGAGCGTGCCGACTCCACCCCGTGGCCGACGTACCCGCTGATGTACCGGGTGTCCTCGGCGCACGAGGAGGGCGGCGAGCGCGTCTTCTCCGTCAACACCGAGGAATTCGTCGGCGAGAACGGCAAGGTCACCGCGCTCAAGGCGCACGAGGTCCAGATGGTCGACGGCCGCTTCCAGAAGGTGGAGGGCTCGGACTTCGATCTCGAGGCCGACCTGGTGTTGCTCGCGATGGGGTTCGTCGGACCGGAGAAGCCGGGCCTGCTCACCGATCTCGGCGTCGACCTGACCGACCGCGGCAACGTCGCCCGCTCCGACGAGTGGACCACCAATGTCGACGGCGTCTTCGTGGCCGGTGACATGGGCCGCGGACAGTCCCTGATCGTGTGGGCGATTGCGGAGGGCCGTTCGTGTGCGGCCGCCGTCGACGCCTACCTCGAGGGCGGGCAGACCTTCCTGCCGTCCCCGATCAAGCCCACCGCTGCCCCGCAACGGTAGGAAGACCGCCGGTCAGCGTCGCCCGGCATCATCTCGGCAACCCGCCGCTCCGGACCTGGTCCGGGGCGGCGGGGTGCGTTGTGCCGAGGGTGCCGGCCCCGTGTCGTTCAGTTGGACGAATGTCCGATTGATCTGGACGAATGTTCAGCAAACCGCTCCCTGTGCTTTGCAATGCCATTACCCTCCCCTCCCGACATGTGACCGCAATCACGCATGAGGGCCGCCTTCCGGCTGGTCCGCCGAGGAGGTAGCAGTGCGCCTGACCCTTCCCCGTCGCCTCGCGACGCCGATCATCGCGGCAGCGGCCGCCGCCGGGCTCGTGCTCGGCGTGACGAACGGGATCGCCGCCGCCGACGATCCGCCGCCCGCCTGGTCCGGCGACCGGTCCGCGGACAACCTGCGGTGGAACCTGAGCCTGTCCGCGGTCAACGGCGCCGCCGTCGACCGCGCCCAGCCGGGTGTCAATGTCGTCCACCCGGGCGATACCGTCACCCTCACCGCCAAGATCTGGAAGAACGGCGGTGTCGACCGGACGGCCACCGCGATCCGACAGATCCAGCCCGCCGGGTTCCAGTACATCTCGCACACCATCAGCAAGCAGGCCAACGTCACCGACGAGGGTTCCGCCGGGGTCAGGGCCAGCTGCGCCGGTGGTGGGTGCGGCACGATCTGGGGACTCGGCAGCGGCTTCAAGAACGGCGTGGACTTTGCCGTCACCTACAAGATCCCCGACGCCCAGGCCTTCGGCGACTACGAGGCCGGCTTCGTCTTCGACGTCTATTCGTTCCAGTCGCAGCAGGGTGCGAACCCGGCGGGCGCCTGGCTGCGGGTCGTCGACCCGAACGTCGCCACCACCACCGAGCTGCAGGCCCCGGCCACCGCGAAGACCGGGGAGCCGGTGACGCTCACCGCGAACGTGGGACCCGCACACGCGGTCGGCACCGTGCAGTTCACGGACGGGAACACCAACATCGGTGACCCGGTTCCGGTTTCGGGTGGCGCCGCCACCCGGTCGCACACCTTCGACGCCCCGGGTGCCCACAGCATCGGCGCCACCTTCGTCGCGGGTGCCGGGTTCCACGGCTCGGTGTCCGGTGCGACGACCGTCGACGTCACCGCGGACACCAGCACCACCCTGTCCGCGCCGGCAACCGCGACCGTCGGTGACGACGTCGAGTTCACCGCGACGGTCGATCCGGCGGGCGCGACCGGCCAGGTCCAGTTCACGGCAGGGGCCGTCGATCTCGGTGCACCCGTCGACGTCGCGAACGGCACGGCACGCCTGACCCGCAGCTTCGCCGAGGCCGGTTCGCACAGCGTCACCGCCCGGTTCATCGGGGCCGGTGGCTACAACGGATCCTCCTCGGCCGCGGCCGATCTGAGCGTCACCGACGCCGACTTTGGCACCACAACCACCGTTCTCGAACCCGTGACCGCCACCGTCGGCACCCCGGTGAACCTGTCCGCCACCGTGTTCCCGATCCCCAGCGGTGGTGAGGTGACCTTCACCGTCGACGGAACCACGATCGGGTCCGCCCCGGTCGGCACCGCCGACGGCGTGGCGGTGCTGCCGCATACGTTCGACGCCGCAGGCACCGCGAACGTGGTCGCCGAGTTCACCGGCGCCTCCGGATTCACCCCGTCCACCTCGGCGGGCTTCACCGTCACCGTCCGCAACCCGGACACCCGCGCGGCAACGTCGACCGCACTGTCGGTGTCCGGCAACGCCATCGTCGGCCAGACGGTGACCCTCACCGCCACCGTCGATCCGGCCAACGCGGGCGGCACCGTGCAGTTCAAGGCGGGCACCACGACGATCGGTGCCCCGGTTCCGGTGGTCGACGGCGTCGCGACGCTGACCCACACGTTCGACACCGACGGCACCTACGCGCTGACCGCGGGCTTCACCGGGGGCGCAGGCTTCAAGGACTCGGTCTCCGGACCGACCGTGCTCACCGTTGCCGTTGCGGGCGCGCCCGGCGGCACCGGCAGCGCCGACTTCGGGTCGCTGACCGACCTCTTCGGTTTCTGATCCACCCCGCCCGGGCCCGCGGAACATTCCGGGTCCGGGCGGCGGTCCACCGCTTCGTACTCATCCGTAGGAGTATTCGTGCAGAAGAAGATTCGCGGGATCATGACGCCGATCGGGGCCGGTGCGATCGCCGGTATCACGTTGCTGGCCGGGGTGCCCGCCTCCGCAGCGCCCGCCGTCACCAACTTCAAGGCCTCGTGCCTGGCCACCCCGTCCGCGGTGGCCGGGCCGCAGACCCAGACCGACGACGCCGGGGTGACGGTCGACGCCCCCGAGACCGTTGCCGCCGGTGAGGAATTCGAGGTCACCATCCTCCCGTCGACGATCAGCTTCCCCAATTCGACCTCCGGGGCCAACGTCGTGAACGTCTCGCGCATCAAGATCGACGTCGCGATGCCGCAGAACGTGGAGTTTCTCGGCGCCGAGGTGGTACCGGGGACGAGCACCGGGCTGAGCGGTGTCGCGCCGAACGTGCTGCGGGTCAACGAGTCCGGCAACGTGGACCCGAACGGCGGGGTGCTGCGGTTGTCCGGCAACAACGCCACCATCGGCAACGGCCCGAACTCGAGCAAGAACAGCGAGGGCGGCATCGTCGCGAGGGCCGCGGGCGGCGCGGAGACCACCTTCCAGTTGCCGCAGGTCAGGGCCCGGCTGAAGGCGGGGCCGTCGGGGGCGGTCGAGATCACGCTGCGCACCGCGGGCACCGCGGGCCAGTGGGGCAAGGACGAGAACTTCATGACGTTCCTGCCGCGGGCCAGCGCACCCTTCGGCATCACCGCGTGGGCACCGACCCAGTGCACCCCACGCGACACCCCCTCCGCCCCGCTCAACGCGGGCGCAGGCGCGCTCGCCACGACGCGGATCATCGAGGCCGACAAGCAGACCACCACCACGATAGCCGCACCGGGCGCGGTGAAGAACGGCGACGAGGTCACCCTCACCGCGAACGTCGACCCGGCCGCGACCGGCGGCACCGTCCAGTTCGCGATCAACGGAACGGACCTCGGCGGCCCGGTCGCCGTCACCGACGGCACCGCCAGCATCACCCACACCTTCGACACCGACGGCGACGTCACGGTCACCGCGGTGTACTCCGGGACGCAGGGCTTCGTCGGGTCGACGGCGGCACCGAAGACGATCAACGTCAGCACCGACGACATCGTCACCAGCGTCGTGATGACCGCACCGGACCGGGCCTACGTCGGCCAGGACGTCAACCTGCGGGCACAGGTCACCCCCGCCGTCCAGGGCGGCACCGTCGAGTTCACGATCGGCGGCGGCGACCGGGTGACGGGCACGGTCGGCACCGACGGTGTCGCGGTCGCGCCGTACACGTTCACCGGCACCGGCACCCACAGCGTGGTCGCCCGCTACTCCGGCACCGAGGGCGTCGCCGCGTCCGTCGCCCCGGCCTTCCCGGTCAGCGTCACCACCGCACCGGCCGCGGCCGTCCGGACCACCACCAGCCTCGCGGCGGTGGGGACCGTCGCGCAGGGTCGACCGGTCACCCTGACGGCCACGATCGACCCGGCCGACGCCAACGGCACGGTGCAGTTCCTGCTCGGCAACACCCCGCTCGGTGCCCCGGTCCCGGTGGTCGACGGCGTCGCGACGCTGCCGACGACGTTCGCCAGTGCCGGTACGTTCAGTGTCACCGCGGAGTTCGTCGGCGCGTCCGGTTTCGTTGACTCGGCGTCGGATCCGCAGGAGCTGACCGTCCCGGGCAGCGAGGGCGGCGGAACCGGCAGCCTCGACGGGCTGTTCGGCTCCTCGTAGTAGCCCCGTCGCACCGACCGTGGGCAACAGGAAAAGTCGCCCGGGGGGCAACGGGGGGGTCCCTGAAAAGAGCTACGCCGCCGACCAAGAGTGGTGGTGAAACGCCAGGCTCTTCTCCCGAAAAAAAAA
>NZ_JBSGXD010000021.1:24978-96157 GCF_053609225.1 Rhodococcus sp. NPDC054953
CCCGGGGAGGGAGGGGGTGGGAACCTGGAATCTTGGGTGTGTTTTTCGTTCCTTTGGGGGCCCCCCTCAACACCGCCTGGCACCACCGGGGCGTTTCTCTTGGGTCCCCACGGTCGTCTCACGCCATGGCTTCGATTCGCCGCCCAGCATTGGCAGCGAACTGCCAGGTTCATCCCATGAAGCGACAAGGTGAAGCCGGTGTGATCGGTTGGTGAACGTCGTCCGACGTTCGACCGAGACCGAGGAAGGCCGATCCGATGGGACTGTTCGACCGTTTCCGCACCCCCTCCGCGGAGGGCAGGCACCGGACGGAGGATGTCCCCACCGATCCCACCGGTTACCAGCAGACCGCGAGCAGGCTGCACGCGTTCAACCGGTACGAGATCAAGTACTTCGTCGACGAGATGAAGGTGCCCGAACTGCGGGCCGAACTCGCCGCGCGGATGGACACCGACCCGTACTCGCCGCACGGCGGCTACCCGGTGACGTCGCTGTATTACGACACCCCCGATCTGCGGTTCTACTGGGAGAAGATCGAGGGCCTGAAGTTCCGGCGCAAGCTGCGGCTGCGGCTGTACGGCCCGCCTGCCGCGTGCACCGACGAGACCCCGGTTCAGATCGAGATCAAGCAGCGGGTCAACCGGGTGACCCAGAAGCGCCGGATCGCGTTGCCGTACGGGCTCGCTCAGCGCTGGCTGAACGGCCGCGAGGAGATCGACGGTGATCCGTCGCAGCGACCGTTCGTGAACGAGGTGACCACGCTGATCGGGAACCTCGATCTGCGTCCGACGGTGACCACCGGCTACCTGCGGGAGGCGTTCGTCGGCAGGGAGGCGGATCTCGGGCTGCGGGTCACGATCGATCACAAGGTGCACGGCCGGGATCGGGACTTCCATTTCGCCTCCGGTGCCGAGAACCGCTACATCATCCCACCGAAGCTGGCGATCGTCGAGCTCAAGGCGAACGAGCGGGTCCCCTACTGGGCGACGGATCTGACCGCGCGCCTGAACATGTCGGTGATCCGGGTGTCGAAGTATTGCCAGTCGGTGGAGGCCTTCGGGATGGCGCCGCGATCGCGGCACGGTGCGCCGGAGCTGGTGCTCCCGGACGGGTTCGACCGTCGGGTGCGGGCCGATCCGCTTCCTCTGTAACCCAGTGCGCTGCACGGAAAGCAAGACAGGAAACCCATGAATCTCAATCTCCAGGACCTCAGCGGTACCTTCAGCACATTCGACATCATCGTGTCGCTGTCACTGTCGTTCGTGCTGTCGGCGATCATCGGCTGGGTCTACCGGTACACCCACAAGAACGTGTCGTACAGCCAGTCGTACGTGCAGACGTTGGTGATGGTCGGCATGATCATCTCGCTGATCATGCTGGTCGTCGGCTCCAACATCGCCCGCGCCTTCGCTCTCGTCGGCGCACTGTCGGTGGTCCGATTCCGCAACGCCATCAAGGAAACCCGCGATGTCGGGTTCATCTTCCTGGTGATGGCGATCGGCATGACGACCGGCACCAGGTTCTATCTGCTGGCGATCGCCGCGACCGTCGCGATCTGCCTGGTGCTGCTGATCATGAACAGGTTCAGCTGGTTCAAGCTCGACGTGCAGCGCCAGGTGGTCAAGGTGCAGGTGCCGCCGGAGCAGGAGTACGCGGCCCTCGTCGACGACGTCCTCATTCGGTACTGCTCCGAGTTCGAGCTGGTGTCCACGGAGGCGGTCCGATCGGGTGCCCTGAACGAGATGTACTACACCGCCCAGCTGAAGAAGGGTCGCACGCCCGCAGAGCTGATCGCCGCCCTCGGCGCCGTCAACACCGGGCAGCGCGTGACCGTACTGACCGGATACGACCAGACGGACATCTGATGCCGCCGACGAACGCCGCCCGGCCTCCTGGTCCGAAACTCGGTCTCCGGCACCGGATCCCGACATCGCTCCGACAGCATTGGAAGTTGCTGGTGGTGTTCGTTGCGTTCGTGACCGTGATGGCCACCGTCTTCGGTGGCACCCGCATCCGACCGACGATCACCGGCGACGCCTCGGTGATCGCGTCCCCGATCACCGACAACATCATCGGCACGGTGAACCTGTTCGACGATGCCGTGACGCACCAGGTGTCCCTCGAGATCACCGATGCCGAGTACGACGACATGATCACCGAGTTCCAGACGACCGGGGACAAGAAGTGGGTCACCGCCGACCTCACGATGGACGGCACCTTCGTCAACGACGTGTCGATCCGGCTGAAGGGCAACTCCACCCTGATGGGGGTCAGCGGACGGGGCCCCGGCACCGACGGATTCGAACCGCCGGACGGCATGGGACCACCCGAGGGCATCGAGATCCCCGAGGGTGCCGACCCGATGGGCGCGATGGGTGAGCAGGCCTCGGAGGACGACCCGACCTCGCTGCCGCTGCTCATCAGCTTCGACGAGAACGAGGACGGGCGGGCCTACCAGGGCATGACGGAGCTGTCGGTCCGGCCCGGCTCCCCGGTGCTGAACGAGGCGATGTCGCTGTCGCTGACGGCCGGGACTGGGCAGCCGTCCCAGCGCTACGCGTACACGGTGTACTCGATCAACGACAGCGTCACCACCACCCGGCTGCTGCTCGAACACCCCGACGACACCTACGCCAACGCGCTGTTCGACTCGGACGGCTACCTGTACAAGGCGGATGCGAACTCCCGCTTCGAGTACGCGGGCGATGACCAGTCCGCCTACGCCGACCAGTTCAAGCAGATCAACGCCGTCGGCAGCGGGAACCTGCAGCCGATCATCGGCTTCCTGCGGTGGCTGGACACGGCGTCGGACGAGGAGTTCGACGCGCACCTGGCCGACTGGGTCGACGTCGACTCGTTCGCCCGGTACCTGGCAACCCAGAACCTGATCGTCAACGGCGACGACATGAGCGGGCCCGGGCAGAACTACTACCTCTGGTATGACCTCGACACCGGCAAGTTCACCGTCGTCTCGTGGGACCTCAACCTCGCGATGCAGGGGGACGCGACGGCCGGCCCGCACGACGAGGTTGCGTTGGCGATGGGGGCGGGCGGTCCGGGAGCAGGACCGGACGCCGGTGCGCCCGGTGCGGGCATGACCGCGCCGCAGGGCATGGCCGCGCCGAATGGCATGCCGCCGAGCGGCATGACCCCGCCGCAGGGCGGGCCGCCCGGGACGAGCAAGGACAACGCGATGAAGACCCGCTTCCTGGAGTCGGCCGCCTTCACCGCCGCGTACGAGGACGCCTACTGGGCGCTGTTCGACCAGATGTATGCGGGCGGGCTGGCCGCCGACCTCCTCGATCGGCTCGCGGTCACCGTCCCGGTCAGCGACGGGCTCACCGCGGAGGATCTGCGGGCCGACGTCGACGCGATGCGTACCTGGATCGACCGCCGCACCGCCGCGCTGACCGGGCAGCGCACCGGCTGAGCGACGCGCCCGGTTGCCTGCCCCGGAGGGCGCGCATGGTATTTGTGTTCCGCCTCGCCGACCAGCGGTCGGCCGGGGTAACGTTTCTTTACCGCTTGTGCATCTTTTCGACACATCCCGGTGCGACGATCGCGGCGTCGTTGTCGGGAGTGCAGGAAGTAAGGGGTTGGCTGAATGGGGCCGAGGAAGTTCGTGGCGATGGCATCGGCGGCCGTCGCGGCGGCAGCGGGGCTGCTGGTGGGGGCGGGTGCCGGTGCGGCACAGGCGGACCCGGCATGTCCCAGTCTCTACGTCGTCGCCATTCCCGGGACCTGGGAGACCGGCGTCACCCCCGACAAGCAGGCCGGTGGCGGCATGCTCGCCGACGTCACGAACCGGCTGCGCGGCGCGGACATCCGCACCGACTACGTGCGGTACGTCGCGACCGCCTTCCCGTGGGAGGGCGAGATGTACGGCGCGTCCAAGCAGCAGGCCACCGACTTCGCGCGCGGCATGCTCGAGGCGATGCAGGCCCGCTGCGCGGGCACCCGCTTCGGGATCATCGGCTACAGCCAGGGCGCCGACGCGGCCGGGGATCTGGCCAACGAGATCGGCACCGGGCTGAGCACCATCCGGCCGGAGCGCATCGCGGGCATCGGGCTGCTGTCCGACCCGAAGCGGTCCCCGACCGACGCGCTGATCGGCCCGAGCGTGCCGGGCGCCGGTGCGGGCGGGGCACGTCCCGGCGGCTTCGGCTGGGTCAGCGACCGCACCGTGACGTTCTGCGCGCCCGGTGACCTGTACTGCGCCACCGAGTCCGACGACTTCGTGACCCGGATGGCCGGCTTCGCCGCGACGAACGCGGACCCCGGCTCGTCCGATTCGCCGGACTACGTGCCGGAGGCCGGGGTGATCCTCGGTGATCTCGCCGGGGCGGGCGGCATGCCCACGCTGCGCGGCCAGTTGACCGAACGGGCGAACCTGGAGCGGGCGGCGGACCTGGCCCGGTTCTACGGTTCCGGCGCGCACCAGAACTACCAGGGCTATGCCGTCGACGCCGCGGGCACCACCCCGACGGCCTGGCTCGCCGGATGGCTGCGCGAGAAGGCCTGACGCCGACGGGTCATGCGGCGCGGTGGGTGATCCCCGTCGCCGCGTGACCGACGGTGGCGTCGCCGTCGACCATCGTGCGCATGAACGCGCGCTGCTGGGCGGCGCCGCGGGCCGCGGCACGGTCCCGTCCGCCGCGGCGCAGGGCAAGGACCGATCGAAAAGCGTTGAGCGGAAACCTGATCAGCGGGTACCAGGGCAGGGCCAGCGCCGGGAGGCCCAGGGTCCGCATCGCGCCGGGCCCGAGGAAGGCACTGGTGACCGACAGGTGCTGGGACCGCGCGATGCGTCTGCGCAGCGCAGGGAGGACGCGGTAGTTCCAGGACAGCGGGTCGTCGATCATCGGGACCGCGAGCTGGCGCGTGGTCTCGTCGGGTGTCGAGAGCGCGTACGAGGTGTGCAGCAGCACCCGCACCGCGTCCCGGAATCCGGTCGGCAGGAACTCGTCCTGCACCCCGATCAGCCACCCCACGTACCGCGTCAGGTGCGCGACGGCGTCGTACTCGGTGGGGCGGTACACCGTTCCCATCGCGATCGCGCCCATGCTGGGGGCGACGAGCGCGCCGACGACCGTCGCCGCCATGTCGGTCTGGTTGATCGGCAGCCCCCAGGCGCCGGGATCCCAGTCGGGGAGCGCCGCCACGTGCCGCCGGACCATCGCGTGGATCAGGCGCACCCGCAGCGTCGACCGGTAGCCCGCCCCGCCCGGCCGGAGCCCGTCCTCGCCGATCACGTCCAGCGCCCACTGGGAGGTCTCGGCGAACCGGGCGTTTGAGCCCTTCTCGAGGGCACCGGTGCGCAGCAGGGTCTGGTTGAATCCGGCGAACATGTAGCCGCCGAGCAGGGCGACGTCCCTGGCGATGTACAGCCCATCGGCGCCGCCGCTGCGCATCACCGCCGCGCCCAGCTCGATCGTCGGCCAGTCGACCCAGTCCGGGACCGCCTCGACCCCGGAGAAGAACGCGCGCAACGGTTCCGGCGCGTCCTCGATGGCGCCGATCCCCTCGGACAGGGCCCGCTCGAACAGCGGGCGCGCGGCGGACATCCCGGCCGCGTACATCCACTCGACCAGTCGGTCCGCGGGGGCGTCGCCGACCGTCAGGCAGTCGCCCATGCGGCGGAACTCGGCGGCATCGGGTCGTCGCAGTCCCAGCATCAGGCCGAACATCCGGATGCCGGGCGGGACGGTGCACGGTGCGTCCGGGTGACGGGTGGGCGGCGCGGACGTCATCGGGAGCCCTTCGATCGGCACGAGTTTTGGGCAACGCATGTTTTCCAAAACATAGGGCGACGGTAGAGTGCTGTCAATGGCACGGGGAGATGTGGTGCGGTCCTACGGCGGGGTCAGCGCGGACGACCGCCGCGCCGACCGGCGTCGCAAGCTGGTCGGCGCCGCCCGCCGGTCCTGGGGGCATGCGGGCCTCGGCGAGGTGACGGTGCGCGGGGTGTGCGCCGCGGCCGGTCTGCAGCCCCGCTACTTCTACGAGCAGTTCGCGAACCGTGATGCCCTCATCGTGGCGGTCGCCGACGAGGTGCGCGGCGAGCTGTTCGCCACCCTCGTCGACTCCAGTCGGGACGCCGACGGCACCCTCGAGGACAAGCTGCGCGCGGCGCTCTCGGCGTTCCTAGGCGCCATCGCCGCCGACCCCGACCTGCACCGCATCATGCGGACCGACCTCGCGGGCATACCCGGCCTGGAGAACCGCCGGGTGGACAGCCTGAACATCGTGGCGGACCTGATCCTGCAGTACGGCAGCGGAATCCCCGGTTTCGGGACGCCCGGCGGCGCCGACCCGCGGCGGTTCGCCCGGTTCGTCGCGGGCGGCGTCAATCACCTCGTCGAGAACTGGCTGGTGCATCCCGACGAATCACCCGAGGAACTCGCCGACGTGTGCACCCGGCTGTGTCTCGGTTTCGCGGGCAGGCCCGGTCGCCCGCTCAGCGGTAGCGGGGCAGCAGATCCCGCACGTGCCCCGTCTCGTTGACCGATGCCGGTCGGGCCTTGCCGTTGCGGGAAAACAGGATCCGGCTGACCGACGTGTAGTCGACCGGGAAGGTCAGCGGACGGTCCAGTCCGAGCAGGTGCTGCAGGTAGATGTTGATAACGCCGCCGTGCGCGACGACCGCGACGGTGTGCTCGTGGTCGGCGGCGGCGACGATCCGGCCCATCGCGGCGAGGACACGGGCACGGAAGGCGGGCTCGTCGACGAACCCGGGCAGGTGGCCCGCAAGGATCCGCGCGTACGCCTCGGGCGCCGCGGTCTTCGCCTCGTGGATCGGGATGTAGTGCGAGAGCTCGCTGTCGTACTCGGCGAGGCCGGGGTCGACGCCGACCTCGATCCCGAGCGTGCGGGCGAGCGGCGCGGCGGTCTGCCGGGCCCGCAGCTGCGGGCTGCTGATGATCCGGGCGACCGGATACGGCGCCAGCGCACCGGGCAGCCGCTCGGCCTGGGCCCGGCCCTCCGCGGTCAACGCCGGATCGGCGGGGCCGTCGACGGTGACGACGTGGTCGGGGAGGGCGTGGCGGATCAGGAGCAACTGCACCACCTCACCCTGTCATGCCCCGTGCCACCCGCCGCCGCGAAACGTCCCCCCGTGTCACGGGGGGACGTGCCGCGGGCCGGGTCAGGCGAACCGGCGCCGGTAGATCATCACCGCGGCGGCGTAGGCGACCACGAGGAGACCGCCGCACCAGGCGAGGGCGACCCAGACGTCGGAGCCGGCGGGGTGGCCGGCAAGCAGGCCGCGGATCGCGTCGACGATCGAGGTCACCGGCTGGTTGTCGGCGAGGGCCCGCACCGGTCCCGGCATCGAGTCGGTCGGGACGAAGGCGGAGCTGAGGAACGGCAGGAAGATCAGCGGGTAGGCGAACGCCCCCGCGCCGTCGACCGAACTCGCCGACAGGCCCGCGATCACCGCCAGCCAGGTCAGGGCCAGCGTGAACAACACCAGAATGCCCACAACCACAAGCCATTCGAGAAGGTTCGCCCCCGAGCGGAATCCCATCAGCAGCGCGCCACCGACCACGAGGACGAGCGCGCCCAGGTTCGCGACCAGCGAGGTGAGCACGTGCGACCACAGCACCGACGGCCGGGCGATCGGCATCGACTGGAACCGCTCGACGATGCCGCCCTGCAGATCATTGAAGAGCCGAACGGCGGTGTAGGCGACGCCCGAGGCGATCGTGATGAGCAGGATTCCGGGCAGCAGGTAGGTCGCGTACTCCCCGGTGCTCGTTCCGGTGCCGGAACCGGTATCGATGGCACCGCCGAAGACGTACACGAACAGGAGCATCATCGCCACCGGGGTGATGGCGGTCGTGATGACGGTGTCCGGGCTGCGGGTGATGTGCCGCAGGGATCGCCCGGTGAGGGCGGTGGTGTCGGCGAGAACGTGGGTGGTCATGACGGGTCCCTTCCGTCGGTGCCCGCCCGCGTGCCCGCGGGACGGCTGTCGGTGCCGACGAGGCTGAGGAAGACCTCCTCGAGGGTCGGCTGCTTCTCGACGTACTCGACCGTCGCGGGCGGTAGCAGCGCCTTCAGTTCGCCCAGCGTGCCGTCGACGGTGATCCGCCCCTGATGCAGGATCGCGATCCGGTCGGCGAGGTGTTCGGCCTCCTCGAGGTACTGCGTCGTCAGCAGCACCGTCGTGCCGTTCGCGGCGAGTTCCCGCACCGCCTGCCACACCTCGTTGCGGGCCTGCGGGTCGAGTCCCGTCGTCGGTTCGTCGAGGAACACGATGGGCGGGTCGCCGATCAGGCTCATCGCGATGTCGAGGCGTCTGCGCATGCCGCCGGAGTACGCGCCGACCTTTCGGTCGCACGCCTCGCTCAGGGAGAAGCGCGCGAGCAGACCGTCGGCGACCTTCGCGGGATCGGCCAGGTGCCGGAGCCGGGCGATCAGTACCAGATTCTCTCTGCCCGTGAGTATCTCGTCGACGGCGGCGAACTGTCCGGTGAGGCTGATGGATTCGCGCACCCGGTCCGGTTCGGTGCCGATGTCGCGCCCGTCGACTGTTGCGGTGCCCGCGTCGGCGCGGAGCAGGGTGGCCAGGATCTTGACCAGGGTGGTCTTGCCCGCGCCGTTCGACCCGAGCAGCGCGAAGATGCTTCCCCGCGCGACCTCAAGGTCGACGCCGCGCAGAACGTGCAGCTGGTCGTACGACTTCTCGACGCCGCGCACCCGGATGGCCGTGGGCGTGCTCATTGCTCGTCCTCCCGCTCGAGGTCCTCGATGGTCCGGGTGAGGCGGGTGCGCTCCTTGTCGATCCACCGCTTACCGGTGTAGGCCTGCGCGAACGTCTCGGCGAACTCGACCGGATCGTCGCCGACGATCGCCCGCACCGTGGTGCCATCGGCCGCGGCGCGTTCCCAGAGGTCGGCGGCGTCGACGTACATCGTGACGAGGGTGTCGCCATCGGTGACGCCCGCGTAGTAGGTCAAGTACCGCTCGAGCGCCTTCGCTGCCGCCGCGTACGGCTCGGGCAGCGCCTCGATCCGGGCCCGGTACTGCTTGAACTGCTTCTTCTGTTCGAGCGATCCGGTGATGCTCTCAATCCACTTCGCGGCCATGATCACTTCTCTCCTTCGTGGAGCTGCTCGATCCGTTCGGCGAGGAAGCTCCAGGTCCTCCAGAACTCGGTCAGTTGGTCTCGGCCCCTGTCGTTGAGGGTGTAGACCTTGCGCGGCGGCCCCTTCTCGGACGGAACCTTCTCCACGTCGACGAGGTCGCGCTGCTCGATCCGCACGAGCAGGGCGTAGATGGTGCCCTCCGCGATGTCCGCGAAGCCCTGATCGCGCAGTCGCGCGGTGATCTCGTATCCGTAGGCGGGTCGTACCGACAGGAGCGCGAGAACGATGCCCTCGAGGACTCCCTTGAGCATCTCGGTTGCCTGCTTGCCCATCGCACCTTCTCCAGTACTCGGTGTTGCTGACTACCGGTACAAAGTAACGCTGAGTAGTGGTACTTGGCAATACTTAGTAGCGAACTTTCTTGCGCTGCCACCACGCGACCGCCGCGGCGTAGGCGATCCACCCCGACACCGCAAGCAGCTGCAGCCGCTGCGCGTACCCGAGCAGCCAGACCTCGTCCCCGCGGCCGTCCGCCCGCACCGCCCACAGCGTCCACGCCAGCCCGGCGACGTACCCGACGACAATCGCGATGCCGGTCCAGCGCAGCCACCCCGGCCACCCGTAGCGATACGCGGCCAGGATGAACGCGAACACCGACACCGCAGCGGACGTCGCGGCAACGGTGCTCGTCGACGCGTGCAGCAGCCGGGCCTGGTCGTACACCCCGGCCGCCTCGAGTGCCGCGCATCGGGCGCTGGCATGCGCCGAACAGTGCAGCGGCATCCGCGAATCGGCGGCGGTCGCGATCCCGAATATCCCGAGCGCGACCCAGCCGGTGGTGGTGAGCGGCCGCCGCGGCAGCAGCGCGGCGGCCAGCAGTGCTGCGGTCAGCAGGATCGCGCCGGTCACCAGATCCGCCGTCCGGAACCAGAATCCGTACGGCTGGTCCAACGCGGCCAGCTCGCTGGTGTACGCGCGGGCCGGGTCGAGCCCGGTCGGCAGCACCAGTTCGAGCAGCCACGAGGTGTAGCTGACGGCGCCGACGGCAAGCAGCACCACGACAACGACCCGGACGCGGGCCGCGCCGGTCACTGCTTCGGCTTCGCGAGCGGGAATGCGAGGGTCTCGCGGATGCTGCCGCCGGTGATGAGCATGACCACCCGGTCCACCCCCATGCCGAGCCCGCCGGTCGGCGGCATCGCGTGCTCGAGGGCCTGCAGGAAGTCCTCGTCGAGTTCCATCGCCTCCTCGTCCCCGCCCGCCGCGAGCAGCGACTGTTCGGTCAGCCGGGCCCGCTGGTCGATCGGGTCGGTGAGTTCGCTGTACGCGGTGCCGAGTTCGACGCCCCACGCGACGAGATCCCACTTCGCGGCCACCCCAGGGATCGTCGGGTGCGGCCGGGTCAGCGGCGACATCGACGTCGGGAAGTTCGTGTAGAAGGTGGGGAACTCAGTGTGATCCTCGACGAGGTGCTCGTACATCTCCTGCGCCACCGCACCCTCGTCCCAGTCCGTCCGGTACGGGATCTCATGTCGGTCACACAGACGACGGAGATCGGAAAGCGGTGTCTCCGGACCGATTTCGACCCCGATTTGCTCCGACACCGCGCCGTGCATCGTCTTGACCGGCCACACCCCGGAGATGTCGACCTCGACCATCGCCCCGTCCGGCCCGGGTCGCAGGATGACCTCCCTGCCGTGCGCGGCGACCGCCGCCGCCTGGATCAGTTCCCGGCACAGCACCATCATCTTCTCGTAGTCGCTGTGCGCCTCGTACGCCTCGAGGATCGTGAACTCGGGATTGTGTTTGAAGTCGACCCCCTCGTTGCGGAACACCCGGCCGATCTCGAAGACCCGTTCCATCCCGGCGACGCACAGGCGCTTGAGGTACAGCTCCGGCGCGATCCGCAGGTACAGGTCCAGGTGGTAGGCGTTGATGTGGGTCAGGAACGGGGCCGCGTTGGCGCCGCCGTGCACCTGCTGCAGGATCGGCGTCTCCACCTCCAGGTACCGCCGTGCGGTGAGGGTGTCCCGCAGCGACCGCACCACCGCGCTGCGTGCCACCAACAGGTCCCTGGCCTCGGGATTGATCGCCAGGTCCAGGTACCGCTGCCGGACCCGGGTCTCGGGGTCGGACAGACCCTTCCACTTGTCCGGCAGCGGGTGCAGGCACTTGCCGTTCATCCGCCACTCCGCGGCGAGCAGTGACAGCTCACCGGTGCGGCTGCGGCCGGTCGTGCCGCTCACCTCGATCAGGTCGCCGAGGTCGAAGTCCGCAGTGAACTCGTCGAGCCGGTCGCCGACCGTGGCCCGGTCGAACAGCACCTGCAGATCCCCGGACCAGTCCCGGACCACCGCGAACGCGACCCCTCCGTACGGGCGGATCCGCTGCAGCCGACCGGCAATCCGGAGTCGGGTGCCGGCCGGGGACGCGGCGGCCGCCGCGACCGTGTGCGTCGGCGGGGACGCGACGGGATAGGCGTCCACGCCCTCGCCGGCGAGCCGGGCCAGCTTGGCCATCCGCACCCGCACCTGCTCCGGCCGTCGCGGCCCCGCCCCGGCGTTGGGGGCCGGTGCGGCGAGGGACGGGACACCGTCGGGCGCACTGCCGTCCGCGTGCAGCGTCCCGGAGCCCGCCACCGCGGCGGGGACCGCCTCGTGCACCCCGGTGTGCCTGCTCGCGTCGCGGCGGCGCAGGCTGGGCACGGCGAGGAACCCCTCGGCGATCGCGGACGCGACCCCCACCTTCGGCAGCACCCGGCGGTCCGCGAAGCACAGGTAGCGCGGCACCCAATCGGGTTGGTACTTCACGTTCGAGCGATACAGGGCCTCGAGCTGCCACCACTTGGACGCGAACATCAGCAGCGACCGCCACAGCCGCAGCACCGGTCCGGCACCGATCCGGGCGCCCTCCTCGAACACCGAGCGGAACACCGCGAAGTTCAATGAGATCCGGGTGATCCCGAACCGGTCACCGCCGGTGGCGAGGTCGGTGACCATCAGCTCCACCACCCCGTTGGGCGCCGTCGGATTCCGGCGCATCAGGTCGAGCGACACCCCACTGGCGCCCCACGGCACCAACGACAGCAGCCCGAGCGCCTCGTCGTCGGATCCGAGCGCCTCCACGAGCAGGCAGTCGCCGTCGGCGGGGTCACCGAGCCTGCCGAGGGCCATCGAGAACCCCCGTTCGGCATCGGTGTCCCGCCAGGCGTCGGCGAGGTCGATCACCCGGCGCATATCCTCGGGTGGAAGGTCCCGGTGTCGCCGGATCCGGACCGTGACGCCCTGCTTGCGGACCCGGTTCACGGCCTGACGCACCTGCCGCATGTCCCGGCCTGCGAGGTCGAAGTCGCGGGTACGGACGATCGCCTCGTCGCCGAGTTGCAGCACGGTCAACCCGGCCCTGGCGTATGCGGTGGCGCCGGCCTCGCTCGCCCCCATCACGGCGGGCGTCCAGCCGTAGGTCGAGGCGAGCGCGAGCCAGGCGTCGATGGCATGCGGCCACGCCTGCTCGTCGCCGATCGGGTCGCCGCTCGCCAGGCACACCCCGACCTCGACGCGGTAGGTGACGGCGGCCTTGCCCGACGGCGCGAACACCACCGCCTTGTCGCGTCGGGTCGCGAAGTAGCCGAGCGAGTCGTCCCCGCCGGAACCGGCAAGCAGTCCACGCAGCGCGGACTCGTCGTTGCCGGTGAGCGCGTTGGAGGCGCGCTGCGACCGGAACAGGACCAGCACCGCGGCGAGCAGCGCGACGGCCCCGAACAGGCCGAGCAGGGTGTTCACGAAACCGTGTGGGCGGCCGTCGAATTGCTCGTTGTCGAGCACCGCGAGCGCGGTGACCCGGTTGACCGACCACAGCAGGCGTTGATCCTGTGGGAGGCTGCCGGGGAACAGTTCCACCAGGCCCCACCCGAGCAGGGTGCCGACGGCGAGCCCGGCAACCAGCACCCCGAGTGCCTTCCACACCGCGCCCCGCCGCACCCGGGTGTAGAACTGCGGCCGCGCGGCGATCAGCACCGCGACCACCGCCACGTGCACGCCGCAGGCCACCCCGGCATTGATGTTGCGGTCGGCGACGGCCACCACGAGGTTCGCCAACCCGCTCAGGGACAGGTAGACCGTCAGCAACCACCACGCGATCCGCTTCCGGCTGGCGAGCGCCGCGGCAAGCAGTCCGAGCACCAGCGCCCACGCGACACTGGTGTCCGGTGCGTCGAAGTAGTACTCGTCGACGTACACGCGCACCGGATGGATCAGGTAGCGCAGCACCGGCGACAGGCTCCACAGGAACACCAGGACCGCGTAGACCCCGAGGGTGAGCCCGGCGATGTGCGGGACCCGGGTCAGCCGCGTTCCGGGCGGACCGGGCAGCACCCGCGCGGGCGTCGGAGTTGACGGTGCACCCACGGTGATCGGCGGCATCGTCCCAGTGTGAACGGTCCCGCGCCCGGGTGCCGGATGACATGGCCGGGTGCGCGAGAATGGGGTCATGTCCGCCGCCGAAGACGTCCCCATCCGCGACGAGGTCATCCGCCTCGGCCAGTTCCTCAAGCTCGCCAACCTGATCGAGTCCGGTGCGGAGGCGAAGGAGGTCATCGCCGACGGCCTGGTCACCGTCAACGGCGAGGTCGAGGTGCGCCGCGGCAGGCAGTTGCGGGCCGGTGACGTCGTCGAGATCGGTGGCATGCGGGCCCGCGTCGCGCACTGAGCCGCAACCCGACGGCTACCGTTTGGCGCGGCAACACTGTTGGCGGGCAGGCAGTTTCGGGATGGCCACCGGCGGCGGAAATTGTTCCGCGGTTCACCGGCCGGACACGCGGAATCCACCGGACCCGGTGCTCGGCCGCCTACCGTCCTGGCGTCCCAGCTCACCGACGGAGGTACCGCACCGTGTCCACCACACCGCTCAACCGTCGCTCGTTCCTCGGGCGCACCGCACTCACGGGGCTGGGGGTGGCGCTCGTGGGCAGCGTCGACACCCTGTTCCGGCCTGCCCTCGGATCGGCGGCCCCCGGCCCGCTGGTCGGCTACGGTCCGCTCGTGCCCGACCCCGCTGGGATCCTGGCGTTGCCGGTCGGATTCACCTACACGATCGTCGCCCGATCCGGGGAGACCCTGCTCGACGACGGCTCCCCGGTCCCGAGCGACCCCGACGCGAACGGTGTGTTCGCGCACGGCACCGGCACCGCGGTCGTTACCAACCACGAGATCGGCGGCGACGAGCCGTTCGGTGTTCCCGTCGTCGACGGCCTCACCTACGATCCCGGCGCGCGCGGCGGCACCACGACGACGATGATCGGTCCGAACGGGGAACGCCTCGGACAGTACGTCAGCGTCGCGGGCACGGTGAACAACTGCGCGGGCGGCATCACCCCCTGGGGCACCTGGCTGACCTGCGAGGAGACCGAGGACCGCGCCGGAAAGGACGGCGCGACCCTGGACCACGGCTACGTCTTCGAGGTCGACCCGGTCAGCAGGGACGCCAACATCGGCAAGAGCGGCATCCCGCTGAAGTTCCTCGGCAGGTTCGCGCACGAGGCGGTCGCGGTCGACCCCGGCAGCAACGCGATCTACCTCACCGAGGACGCGTCCAAGCCGAACGGGCTGTTCTTCCGGTGGACGCCGCCGCCGGGATTCGTCGGCGGCCGCGGCGCGCTGCACGCGCTCGCCCAGTCCGCGGGCGGCGACACCGCGGGCGGCTTCCAGGCGATGCGGTGCCTCGCCGACGGCGTCCATGTCCCGGACCTGTCCCAGGCGACCGTTCCCGGCGTCCGCTACCAGGTGCAGTGGGTCGACGTCCCGGACCGGGACGCGACGTCCACCTCGATCCGCAAGCAGCTCGCGAACGATCAGGTCACCCGCAGCCGCAAGCTCGAGGGCCAGTGGTGGGGCGACGGCGGCGCGTACTTCGTCGCCAGCTACGCCCGCACCTCCGACGGCAGCGCCGCCGAGCACGACGGTCAGGTGTGGTTCTATGACCCGGCCAGCGAGACGGTCGAACTGAAGACGCTGTTCGGGGTGAACCCGGATCCGTCCGTCGACACCGGCAACTACGACGGCCCCGACAACATCACCGTCTCGCCCTACGGCGGCGTGATCCTCGCCGAAGACGGCGACGGCATCAGCCACCTGATCGGCGTCGCCGAGGAGGGCGACCCGTTCCCGATGGCCCGAAACGACCTGAACGACAGCGAGTTCTGCGGGCCGGCCTTCAGCGCCGACGGGAAAACGCTGTACGCGAACATCCAGTCGCCGGGGCTGGTCCTCGCGATCCGCGGACCGTGGCGACGCGCGGCAGGCGGTTCGGTCTTCGGTTCGTAGTTCCGGCGGCCGGGGGCTGTTGTACGCCGTCCCGCGGTGCGACACTGGAGTGATCGGTCACGTCTGAAGGGTGGTGTGGCCATGAGAAGTTCACGCACAGTGCGCGCCGCGGTGGCGCCGATCGTGTTCGCGTCGGCCGCAGTTCTGTTGCTGCAGTGGGCGCTTACAGCTCCGGTGGCGTCGGCGCGGGTGACGTCCGCGGTCGCGAATGTGTCGACGCACACCTTCACGGTCGCCGCGAACGGCGAGGTCCGGACCATGCCCGCGTCGATGGGCAAGCCGGGGTACGAGACCCCGCTCGGCACGTTCGAGGTGCTGGAGAAGTTCCGGCACCTGGTGATGGACTCGTCCACGTATGGTGTCCCGATCGACTCGCCCGAGGGCTACCGGATCGACACGGAGTTCGCGGTCCGGCTCACCTGGGGTGGCATCTTCGTGCACTCCGCGCCGTGGTCCGTCGACTCCCAGGGGTATGAGAACGTCAGCCACGGGTGCATCAACCTCGGCCCGGAGGACGCGCGGTGGTTCTACGAGAACGTGCAGGTCGGGGACCTGGTCACGATCGTCGGCTGATCGTCGAACGGGCGGCTCCCGCGACCGTCACTGCGACGATGCCCCGGTAGCCGCCCGTTCGACGCGGCGCCGTTCAGTCCTCGGCACGGACCACGACGCCGTCGTGGTCGCTGTAGACCATCTCGCCGGGGTGGAAGGTGACACCGCCGAACGTCACCGGCACGTTCTTCTCCCCGGACCCGGTCTGGGTGCTCTTGCGCGGGTTGGTGCCCAGCGCCTTGATCCCGATCTCGAGGGTGCGCAGGATCGCCGAGTCCCGGACCGCGCCGTTGACGATCACGCCCGCCCAGCCGTTCGCGACGCCCTTGCCGCCGATGATGTCCCCGACCAGGGCGGTGTGCACGCTGGCATCGCCGTCGACGACCAGGACGCCGCCCTCGCCCGGCTCGCCGAGCGTCTGCTTGACCAGCAGGTTGTCCTGGAAGCACCTGATGGTGGTGATCCGTCCGGAGAACACCGCGTGACCGCCGAACTGGATGAACTGGGTGTCGCAACTGCGGATGTCGGGGCCGATCTCGTCGGCCAGGTCTGCGGTGGCTACCTGCTCGGTCATGTGCGTTTCCCTTCGTTGGCGGACACCGACGAGCGTAGTTACTCGCCGGTACCCCGGCCGTGCCGGGACTCGTAGTCGTCCCGGGTGCGGGCGGCCCGGCTGCGGGCCCGTTCCCCGAGCAGCTCGGGGTCGAGGCCGTGGCTGAGCAGGCGATGCCTGCGGTAGATGTTCATCAGCGCGATCGCGAAGTACAGCACCGGCAGCAGCAGCAACGCCATCATCGCCAGCGGAATCCAGCGCTCCCCGGGAATGAGCAGGTAGAACGCAACGAAGATCGGGATCAGCGGCAGCGTGAACCGCAGCACGTACCGCACCGACGAGCCCGGCCCCATCACGTCGTTGCGGACCCAGTCCTGCATCGAATCCGGCAGGGTGCGGCCGACCAGGTACCCGAGGTACTGGCCGAAGCTGGGGGTGCGGCGGTCGGACATGAGTACAGGGTAGGACGCCGCCCGGGTCAGGCGTGCCGGGCGGCGTTCGCGACGATCGCGTCGTGCACGTACTGCGCCAGCCCGGGCGCGACGTCGTCGTAGTGCTTCCGGAAGCGCTCATCGGCGACATACATCTGCGCCAGGCACACCTGCATCTCGTGAGAGCAGTCGTAGAACCGGTCGATGCCGGCCCGGTGCCGTTCGGCGAGCCCGGACGCGCGGTCCGAGTCGGCGGCGGCACCGTCCGCCAGGGCCGCGGCGAAGTCCGCCTCGATGGCGTCGGTCTCGGCCTTGATCGCCGTCCAGTCGTCCTTGGTGAACGCCGCCGTCCGCTGCCGCGACTGGGCCCAGGCGTCCGTATCGCCCCAGCGCTGCTCGGCCTCCGCCGCGTACTCCTCGCCCGGCCAGTCGTCACCGAAGACCTCGCGCTGCTCCTCGGGGGTCAGTTGAATTCCCATCTGCTTCGCCTCCATCATGTTCTCCACTGCTGCGACCATCCGATGCAAGCGATCGATCTTCTCCTCCAACAGCTTTCGCTGTCGCTGCAGGTGCGCCAGCGCATCCACCGACGGATCGTCGAGGAGGGTCGCGATCTCCTCAAGGGGGAATCCCAGTTCCCGGTAGGTCAGCACCCGATGCAGCCGCTCGACGTCGGCTGCCGAGTAGGTGCGGTAGCCGGACGGGGTGCGGCCGGACGGCCGGACCAGCCCGATCTCGTCGTAGTGGTGCAGGGTCCGCACGCTCACCCCGACCAGCCTCGCCACCTCCCCGACGGTCAGCCGGGATTCCCTGTTCTCGCTCACACCGGTCACCGTGCCGCCTCCCGTCGCGTGAGGGTCAAGCCCGCGTCCAGTGTGCACCGCGGACCGGGGGAGGGCCCGTCACCGGCCTGGTGGGAGCCGATCGGGGGGCGTGAACGGCCTCGCCGCGCGCAGCACCCGCGGGGCGCGGCGGGCCACGCTCAGCACCACCCGGTCGATCACGTGGAGGCTCAACGGTTTTCGATCGACGATGCCGGATCGGTCGCAGGTGTCCGCGAGCAGGAACAGTCGCCAGCGGCCGGGGACACCCTTGAGGTTGTGCTCGCCGCGGTCGACGAACACGAAGCCCGATCCGACGGCCAGATCGCGGACGGTGCGCGAGACATACACCTCCCCCGGACCGGCCGAGGCGCCGACACGGGCCCCGATGTGGACCGTCAGGCCGGTCACCTCGGTGCCGATGCCCTCCACCTCGCCGGTGTGCACCCCGGCTCGGACACCGAGCCCCAACTCGCGCGCCGCCCGGCACACCGTGCGTGCGCACCGGACCGCGGCGGCCGGGCCCTCGAACACGCTGAGCGTGCCGTCCCCGGCGACGTTGACCAGCAGCCCGCCCGCCCGCTCCACCTCGATCCGGACCTGCCGCTCGTACGCGGACCGCAGTGCGCGGTAGGGCCCGTCCCCGATTCGGGCCAGGGTCTCCGTCGAGCCGACCACATCGGTGAACAGCACCGTCGCGAGATAGCGTTCCGCGTTCACCGGGCGCCCGACCCCGGTCGCGATGTGCTCGATGTGGTCGAGCACCGGGATCCACGCCTCGCCCATCGAGGTGCCCGGCGGCAGCGGCGGCAGCACGTGCAGGGCGCCGTGCGGGATCGCCTCGGCCACCCGTCGCGAGGCCTCCAGCGGGACCGCGCTTCGCGCGGAATGCAGCACCCTGGTTGGGCACTGGATGGAGGACAGGGCGTCGAAATAGTCGATCCGGAACAGCCATTCGAGGTGCGCCCGTGCGGTGGCGGGCGTCGCGGAGCAGCGTTCGAGCAGTGCCATCAGCCGCCGGTTGAACGGCGAGTCCTGGGTGGGATCCCACATCGCGATGACCTGTCCGGATCCCCAGTTGTCGTAGACGGCGCGCCACCCGTCGACGAACCGGTCGCGGGCCTCCTCGGTCCACCCGCGCGGCAGGCCGTCGCCCTCACGGAGCGCGCCCTCGACGAACGGCTGCTGAAGCACCAGGCCCGCCGCCCGGTCCGGGTCGCGCGCCGCGATCAACGCCAGCGCGCCGCAGGTGCTGCCGATCCCGACCAGGGTCGCCCGCCGCATCCCGACCGCGTCCATCACCGCGAGCACGTCGTCGGCCTGCTGTTCGAGGGTGGGGACGTGGTCGACGGGGTCGGACAGCCCAAATCCGCGACGCTGGAAGTACACGAGCCGACAGAAGGTGGCCGCGCGCTCGAAGACGTAGTGGATGTGCGGATCGGTCCACATCAGGTCCGGGTGCAGGCCGATCTCCAGGAACAGCACGACGTCCGCGGGGCCCTCGCCCACGACCTGGTAGGCCAGCGCGTGCCCGTCACGCTCGACATACCTGGTCCCGGGTGGGTCCATGCGCCCCAGCGTAGTCGCGCCAGCGCACCCGTCGAAGACCGAACGGTCTGTTGGGGGTTGTCGGCACCGGCCCGGCGCCTCTATGCTCGCAGCGCTCGTGTCGCACCTACAGGGGGGTGGTCCGCGAGCGCATCAGTACACGTGTGGGGGCACGTCGCTACCGGCAGCCCTCACCGCATCAGGGGGAATTGTCTTGAGCTCGACTGCTTTCGGCGTGCGCACTCCGCGCCGCCCGCGTTCCCTCCCGCACCGGCGGCACGGTGCCGCCGGTGTTGCACCGATCGGAGGGACATCGACATGAGCCGCACCACATCGCAGGGTCCGCATCGCCGCCGCGCCGAACGTGTCGTGGTGGCCGGTGCGCTGCCCGTCGCCATCGCGATCGCCTGCGCTGGGGTCGCGGTCGCGGTCCCGGTCCAGCCCGGGGTCAGCGACACCCCGGACGCCCAGCCCGGCGTCGACGCCGAGCTCGCGCCGCCCGTCGTGGAAACGCCGCCCGCCGCCGCGCCGGTCCCCGAGGAGTCGAAGATGTACTGGGTCGCGCCGCCGGTCGAGTACGACAACGTGCCCACCCGGCCCGCCCCCACCCGGTACTACGAGGAGGAGCCGATCGCACCGGCGCGCGTGCAGCAGCTGCACCTGCCGGTCCCGGTCGCGCCGGTCGCGCCGATCGAGGCGCCCGCCGAGCGACTTCGACTCGGCGACTACATCGCCGACCGGCCGAACTGGCTCACCGAGGCGAACCTCGACCGGACCAACAACACCGCCGCCGCGTTCGAGGCGCAGGTCAACACGTTCTGGCAGTCGGTCGGCCTCGACGCCTCCCGCGCGGACCGGATCGGTGCCGCCACCGTCGGCGGCGCCGCGGTCGCCGGACTCGGCGCCGCCGCCGCGGCGGGCCTTCCTGCTGCGGTCGCGGGCGGACTGGTCGGTGGTGCGATCGGCGGCAACATCGGGGTGCCCGCAGGCGCCATCCCCGGGCAGGTGGTCCTGCCCGTGATCGGCCCGGTGGCGGGCGCCGTCGTCGGGGGCGCGGTCGGCACCGCGGCAGGAGCCGCGATCGGCGCCGCCGCCGTTGGCGTCCCGGTCGCCGTGGTGGCCGGCACCGCAGGCGCGCTGGTCGGCGGCGTCACCGGGGCCGCGTTCGGTGCCGGGGACACCCTCGCCGAGCCGATCGAGATGGAAATCCCGGACGCCCCGACCACCGATCCGGCCGCGGTCACGCAGGCGACCCGGGACACGGTCACCCGGGTGGAGTCGCTGCCGGGCGGCGACGCCGCGGTTGCCGCGGTGCGGGACGCCGTCGAGGTCGTGCCGCCGCAGGTCGCCGCCGCGGGCGCGGGCACCCGCGCCGCCGCGCTCGGCCTCCCCGGTGGCCCTGATCTGGTCCGGCGCGTCGAGGCTGCCGGGACGGCGGCGGCGGCCGCCGCCGCCCCGGTCTCCGGTCCGGTGGGGGAGGTGCTCGGCGCCGTCGCGGCCGGGCTGAGGTAGCACCACGGAGACGGGTGCGGCCGGGGTCGTCCGGCCCGCGTCCGCCGGGTGCGGCAGGAGGAGAGTGGGAACGCCGATGGATCCGTCGGAGGTGAGCGCGGGGGAGGGCGACCGTTCGTCGACGCAGGCGCCGGGGGTCGCCGCACCGGCGTGGTTGTCGCCGCCCCCGCCGTCGGCGTCCCCCCGCGCCGTCGACGCGGTCGAGGCGGAGGAACCGGCACCGGCCCGGCGGCGGTGGCGGCGCGGGGTCCTGCCCGTCACCGCCGCCGCCGTGCTCGTCGTTGGTGGGGTCGCCGCTGCCGGCCTGGCGCTGAACGCGGCGGACCGCTCGCCGCCCGGCACCGCGCCGGGCACCGCCGCCGCGGCACCGGACGAGCTCGCCTGGTGCGCGGGCCTCGGGGCGGGCCACCCGGCCGACCTCGACGCAGCCGATCCGGGGGAGGCGGCGATCGCCGGCTTCGAACGCGCCTACTACGTGCTGCGCGACGGCGCCCGCGCCCGCGAGCACGTCGCCCCCGACGCCCGGGTCGGGTCGGCGGAACAGATCGGCCGCGGCATCGCGGAGATCCCCGTCGGCACCACCCATTGCGTGCTGGTGAAGCGGGCCACCGACGGCGCATACGCCGTCGACGTGTTCGAACGCCGCCCCGACGGGAGCATCCAGCACTACCCGCAGACCGTGCTGACCGGGAGCACCCCGGACGGCACCCGGATCACCGCGATCACCCCGCGGGAGGGGTGACGGCGGACGCCCTGTGACGGCGGCCACGGACGCGGTAGGTTGTCTGTAACCGCCGAAACTACCAATCAGTAGGGGTACGAAATGCCTGCTCCGTCCGCCGCGACCTTCGAACGGCTCGCCACCCTCGTCGCCATCCCGGACGCCGCGGGCCGGCCAACCCGCCCGGTCGTCGAGGCGTTCACCGGGCGCGAGCTGGCCACCATCCCGATCGGCACCGCGCAGGACGCCGTCGACGCGATCGCGCGGGCCCGCGACGCCCAGCGGGACTGGGTCCGTCGCACCCCGGCCGAGCGGGCCGAGGTCTTCCACCGCTACCGCGACCTGGTGCTCGCCAACCGGGACGCGCTGCTGGACATGGCGCAGGCGGAGACCGGCAAGGCCCGCTCCTCGGCACTGGAGGAGGTCCTCGACATCGCGATGACCTCCCGCTTCTACGCGAAGCTCGCGCCGAAGGCGTTGAGGTCGACGCGCGTGCAGGGCATGCTGCCCGCCCTGACGAAGGCCGTGGTGCACCACCACGCGAAGGGTGTCGTCGGCGTCATCTCGCCGTGGAACTACCCGATGACCCTCGCCGTGTCCGACGCGATCGCCGCGCTGCTCGCCGGCAACGCCGTCGTCATCAAGCCGGACAGTCAGACCCCGTACTGCGCGCTGGCCTGCGTCGACCTGCTCTACCGCGCCGGCCTGCCGAGGGACCTGTTCGCGGTCGTCCCCGGGCCGGGATCCGTTGTTGGCACCGCCATCGTGGAGAACGCCGACTACCTGATGTTCACCGGCTCCACCGCCACCGGGCAGCTGCTCGCCGAGCAGGCCGGTCGCAGGCTGATCGGCTTCTCCGCGGAGCTGGGCGGCAAGAACCCGATGATCGTCGCCAAGGGCGCGAACCTGCGCGAGGTCACCGACGCCGCGGTGCGGGCCTGCTTCTCCAACTCCGGGCAGCTGTGCATCTCGATCGAGCGGATCTACGTCGAGCAGTCGATCGCCGCCGAGTTCACCCGACTGTTCGGTGAGCGGGTCCGGAAGATGACGCTGGCGCCGGGCTACGCGTTCGGGATCGAGATGGGCTCGTTGGTCTCCGAATCCCAGGTCAAAACCGTCTCCGGGCACGTCGACGACGCCGTCGCCAAGGGCGCGACCGTCGTCGCGGGCGGCAAGGCAAGGCCCGACCTCGGACCGCTGTTCTACGAGCCGACGGTGCTGACCGGCGTCACCGACGAGATGGAATGCGCCCGCACCGAGACGTTCGGTCCGCTGGTGTCGATCTACCCGGTCGCGGACGTCGAGGAGGCCATCGTGAAGGCCAACGACACCGAGTACGGGCTCAACGCCAGCGTGTGGGCGGGCACCAAGGCGGAGGGCGAGGCGATCGCCGCCCGGGTCCGCGCGGGCACCGTCAACGTCGACGAGGGGTATGCCCCGGCCTGGGGCAGCACCGCAGCCCCGATGGGTGGCATGGGGGTGTCCGGCGTCGGCAGGCGGCACGGCCTCGACGGGCTGCTCAAGTACACCGAGGCGCAGACCGTCGCAACCACCCGGGTGCTCAATCTCGGTGGGCCGCGCGGACTTCCGCCGAAGATCTGGGCGAAGGTGCTCGCCCCGTTCATCGCCGTGATGAGGTATCTCCCCGGGCGGTAACCCCTGAGCACTGCGGGACCGGCGGATCGCTGGTGAGATCGAGGGGGAGGGCGCGGTCGCGGCCTCCGGACCGCGATCTGGGGAGGCGTGATGGCGTCGGAGGTCGGCACCGAACCGGGAGCGGATCGGCGGGCGTGGATCGGGTTGGGGGTGCTGGCCGCCGGGCTGTCGATGATCGTCGTCGACGGCACGATCGTCGGCGTCGCGTTGCCGGTGATCATCGACGACCTCGACATGGACCTGACCGACGCGCAGTGGGTGAACAGCGTCTATTCGGTGGTGTTCGCGGCGCTGCTGCTGACGGCGGGCCGCCTCGGCGACCGCCTGGGGCGGCGCGCGATGTTCATCGCTGGCGTGGTGGTGTTCATGGCCGGCAGCCTGCTTGCCGCGCTCGCCGGGAGTGCGGCGGCGCTGATCGCTGCCCGGGTCGTGCAGGGTGTCGGCGGGGCGTTCGTGCTGCCAACGACGCTGTCGAGCGTGAACGCCACCTTCCGCGGCCGGGACCGGGTGATCGCGTTCGCGGTCTGGGGCGCGGTGATCTCCGGAATGGCGGCGATCGGCCCACTGCTCGGCGGCTGGCTGACCACCGCCTTCACGTGGCCGTGGATCTTCGTGGTGAATCTTCCGATCGGCGCGGCGGTTCTGGTGGGTGCGCTGCTGACGGTCCGGGAGACCCGCGCGACGATCACGGCGCCGGGCCTCGATGTCGACGGCCTGCTGCTGAGCGTAATCGGTTTCGGTGGCGTGATCTTCGCGCTCATCGAGGGGCAGAGCCTCGGCTGGTGGACACCGATCGCCGAGTTTGAGGTACTCGGATTCAGCTGGCCCGTCGACGCCCCGGTGTCGGTGGTCCCCGTCGCTGCCGCGGTCGGGGTGACCGCGCTGGTGCTGTTCGTGTGCTGGGAACGGCACCGGGCCGTGGGCAGCCACCGGTCGGCGATCCTCGACCTGAGCCTGTTCCGGGTGCCGACGTTCAGTTGGGGCAACCTGACGGCGCTGGCGGTCGCGATCGGCGAGTTCGGCCTGCTGCTGGTGCTGCCCCTGTTCCTCGTCAACGCGCTCGGCCTGACCACGATGGGCGCGGGCGTGGTGTTGGCGGCAATGGCGTTGGGGGCGTTCGCCTCCGGTGCCGCAGCCCGGCATCTCGCCGCCGCGATGGGCCCGACGCGGGTGGTGATCCTCGGGTTGGCGCTCGAGGCGGTGGGGGTCGCGGTGGTGGCGGTGTTCGTCTCGTCGACCGTCTCACCGTGGGTGCTGGCGGTGCTGCTCGCGGTGTACGGGTCGGGCCTGGGGTTGGCGTCGGCGCAGCTGACCGGCACGGTGCTCGCCGACATCCCGCCGGAGAAGTCCGGTGAGGGCTCGGCAACGCAAAGCACGTTCCGGCAGTTGGGGTCCGCGCTCGGGTCGGCGATCGTCGGCGCGGTGCTGTCGGTGTCGTTGGCGCACACGCTGACCGACCGGCTTGAGCCGGTCACGGCGGTGCCTGCGCCGGTGCAGGAGCAGTTGGTGACCGCGACCCGCGACTCGGCGGGCGGCACCATCGAGGGCCTGCGGGAACAGGGCGAGACCGGTCGGCTCGGCCCCGCCGGTCCGGAGGCGACGTCCGCGCTCGCCGAGGGATTCGGTGACGCGACCCGCATCTCGCTGTTTGCGGCGTCGGGGTTCCTCGCGCTCGGGTTGGTGAGCGCGACCGCACTGCATGTACGGACCCGCCGACTCTAGCGGCGATGACTACAACACCCACCGGCCTCGCCCGCCTTGACCAATTCCGAACGAGTAGCGCGATTCGTAGGGGTGTCTCGCGGTAGTCAGTGTCCGCACGTTAACGCGCGGTTCGGAGGTGCCATCGAATCTGTGTGATGACGGTGCCGACGAGGGTCTCGAACTGTTCGTCGGGGGTGGGCGTGGGGAACGTGGAGGCTTCCCGGAGCACTGGGATGTCCAGATCAGAGTGCTCGGTCAGCCACATTTCGGGGACGAGCGGGGCCCGTTCCGCTTCGTCAACGCCATCGGACGGATCGGTGCGGTGGTCGACCATGAGCGCGAAGGCGAGGATGAGCAGTGCCTGGTGACGATGCACGTCGAGTGCGGCAGGAAGGCTGAGGCCGACGGCGCGTAGGAAGGCTAGGAATCGGTCGAGCTGGATCAGTCGGTTGGGATGGATCGAGGCTGGCGGCGCATCCTCATCCAGGGCGACCAGGAGAGCTCGTGGCCAGCGGCGGTACAGCTCGCGCAGTGAGGTGGCGTAGTCCGTGACCGAGGCTTCCCACGCGTCGGGGTTCAGCTCCGGCGGGTTCCAGGCGGTGATCATCAGCCCGACGGCCAGGTCGATGACCTCCTGACGATCTTCGACGTAGTTGTAGAGCGCCCGCACGGTCACGCCCAACTCAGCGGCCAGCGCGCGCATCGTGATCGACCGGAATCCTTCTGCGCCAGCCATCTCCAGTGCCTTGGCTCCGATGATCTCGCGGGTCAGCACGGGACGACCCTTGCGGGTGGCTGGACGGCGACGCTGCGAGCTGGCCATGGCCCCATCGTAGGGCTTCCTCGCTAAACTTCACATGCGTTGACTTTTACCTTCCGACGACCCACGATGAGTAAGGCAACCCTTCACCGCACACCGAGAAGCCGAGGACCGCATGACAGCCGAGAAGTCCCGCCGCCTGCCACCGTTCAGCGGTGTCCTTGCACTGGTCATGGCCTCCACCGGGCTGGTGGTCATCGACATCACGATCGTCGCGCTCGGGCTACCGTTGATCAGCTCCGATGTCGCCGCTGGGGCCTCTGCCGAGTCGGTGGTGGTGACCTACATGGTCGCGATGGGGGCGCTCACCCAGGTTGTCGGAAGCCTGTCGGACCGGTGGGGCCGCAGGTCGTTGTTTCTCTCCGGGATCGTGGTCTTCACCCTCGCATCCCTGGCCGCGACACTCGCACCGACGCTGTGGTTCCTGAACGTGGCCCGCGTGATTCAGGGCGCCGGGGCGGCGGTCATCATGGTCAACGGCATTCCGCTGCTGGCCGGCCGCTATGCCGGCGAGGAACGCAACCTCGCCATCGGCGCCTGGGGGTCCTTCGTGACCGCGGCCGGGCTGCTCGCCCCCACGCTGGGCGGAGTCTTGATCGACGCCTTCGGGTGGCGGGCGATCTTCGCGATCAACCTGCCGCTGGGCGTCGCGACCTTCGCGCTGGCTGCTCGGGTGCTCCCCCGTACACCACAGGCGGCCACGCCCGATGCCGGGCCGGATTGGCTCGGCAGCCTGCTGCTGATGGCTGGCCTGGGCTCGGCCACCATGCTCATGCTCCGCCCCGAGGGGCCGTGGAGTAGCCAGGACGCTGCGCTGTTGGTCGTCGCTGTTGTGCTCCTGGCGGCGTTCATCGTGGTGCAATTTCGTGTGTCATCCCCGACGCTGGAACTGCGATTGTTCGCCCAGCCCGCCTTCACCGGGGCGATGCTGGCGGTGTTCCTCTCTCGGGTGCTGACCATCGGCGGCACGGTCTACCTCGTCCTCTACTTCGCCGATGCCCTGCGCCTGAGCCCGATTGCCGCCGGTCTGCTGATGACCCCGATCTTCATCGCGCAGATGATCACCGGAATGGTCGGCTCCAAACTGCTCAGCTATTGGGCGCCCGGCCTGGTGATCGGCCTCGGCTACGCGCTCAAAGGCGCCGGACTCATCGCACTCGCGCTGCTCATCACTCCCGACACTGCGTGGTGGGTGCTCCTCGTTCCTCTCCTGGCGTGGGGAGCAGGCGGCGGCATCGCCGGGGCTCCCGTGATGGCAGTCGCGGTCAACGTCACCGCTCCCGAACGGGTCGGCATGGTCGCCGGCAGCGTCTCCGCCCTGGCCTCCATCGGCGCCGGTGTCGGCACCGCAGCGCTCGGTGCCGTCTACACCCTGTACGGCGGCGCCGACCCGCAAGCGGTCACCGACGGCACCCGAGCCGTTCTCACCGCGTCCGCCCTGCTCTCCGCCCTCGCGGTGGCCACCACTCTGCTCCTGATCAACCCCCGCCGCGTCCCGGCGCCGGCCCGCCGCCACGAGGAACCGGCCGACAGGATTCCCGCGGGACTGGACCGCCTCAGGGAGCAGGAATCAGACACCAGAAAGGTGTAGACCACTGCATCGTCCCTCACGCAACAATGGCGACCGGTCGGCCAATGCTGGAGCAATGCCAAGGACAGCGCTTCGCGGCGGGAAGTCGTCGCCTGGCGTTCTCGACACCGCGCCTGTGAATGCTCACTGAGTTGCTGCGACGGCAGCTTCTAACGGGGGCGAGATACGGTCGCAGCCATGTTCCCGTGGGCCATGCGGGTGGTCCCTGCCTGTCAGGGTGAGTTGAGCCCTGCTCCACCGTCCCTGATTGAGATCTGACCCTCGACCATTGCGGGCGTGGTCCCGGATTCAGGACACGGCTGAGCTACTGGCCTGACCGGAATTTCCACTTGTGTCCGCGGTCGACCCTGCTCGGGCCTGTGGTCAGGTGACTGCTTGTTTTGAGCCGGCCGCGGTGTCGAACAGATGCGCCGCCAGGCCGAGTCCGGGCGGGAATGTTGATGGATCCAGGCTCAGCTCAGAGCGTCAAGAGGAATTGTCAATAGTTGTGGATCTGGGCTGAATCACTCCCCCGAAACGGGGGCGGTGTAGACGGAGATGCGTAGTCCGTCGTCGGGTAGGTGCAGGTCCGATGAACCGCCCCGGCATGTCCGGAGACCTACTGAAATGAGAACTCAGCGACGGGCTGAGTTCCGTGGTGACGGTAGTAGAGGGCCTCGTACTCGACCGGAGGCAGGTCCCCGCAGTGCTCGTACAACCGTCGGTGGTTGAACCAGTCGACCCATTCGAGGGTGGCGACTTCGACCTGGTCAACGGTCCGCCACGGCCCCTGCGCCTTGATCAACTCGGTCTTGTAGAGGCCGTTGATCGATTCGGCGAGTGCGTTGTCGTAGCTGTTGCCGGTGGCACCGATCGACGCGTCGATACCGGCCTCGACGAGCCGGTCGGTGAAGGCCACGGATGTGTATTGCGACCCGCGGTCGTGGTGATGAATCAGACCGGTCAGATCCCCGATGCCTTCCCGCTGCCGGGTCCAGATCGCGTGCTCGATCGCGTCGAGCACCAACTGTGAGGTCATCGAGGTGGCAGTGCGCCAACCGACGATCCGGCGGGCGTACGCATCGATCACGAACGCCACATACACCCACCCGGACCATGTTGACACGTAGGTGAAGTCCGCTACCCACAACACATTTGGCGCATCCGCGCAGAACTGACGTTGCACCAGGTCGTCGGGTCGGTCGGCCTGTGGGTCGGCGAAGGTGGTCCGCTTCTTCTTCCCGCGACGGGCACCTTCGAGGCCCAACTCCTTCATCAGCCGTTCGACGGTGCAGCGGGCGACGTCGATGCCCTCGCGGTGGCATTGCAGCCACACCTTGCGGGCTCCGTAGACGCAGTAGTTCTCCCGGTGAACGCGGGCGATCTCGACCTTGAGTTCGGTGTCGCGGACCTGCCGCTTGCGCGGCTGCCGCCGGCGTGCGCAGGCGTCGTAGTAGGTGGACGGCGCGATCTTGCATCCGTGTGCGGTGAGCACCCGGCAGATCGGCTCGACGCCGTACTCCTGCTTGTGCTCGTCGATGTAGTTGACGATCACCGATTGCGGCGGTCGAGCTCCGCCGCGAAGAAAGTCGACGCCGATTTCAGAATATCGTTGGCACGCTTGAGTTCTCGGTTCTCCGCTCGCAGTTTGCGGAGCTCTTCGGCCATCTCACTGGTGACTCCGGGACGCTTCCCAGAGTTGACCTGGTCGCGGCGGACCCAGGTCAACAGTGTCTGCGCTGACCCGATGCCCAGCTTCGCTGCGACGGACTCGATCGCCGCCCATTCCGACGAGTACTCGCTGCGGACCTCGGCGACCATCCGCACCGCCCGCTCACGCAGCTCGGCCGGGTACTTCCTCGAACCTGACATGACTCCATCCTTCCCAAGATGAAGTCTCCGGACTCACCGGGGCGATTCAGCGGTGAGCTTACCGACCTTCGTGCCCGCTGGTTTGCCGTCGAGGATGCCGGCGTCTTGTTGCTTGCGCCACTCGCTGATCAGCGACGAGTACAGGCCTTCTCGGCGCAGGTAGGCACCGCCCTCGTTGCTCTGGCAGGCCTGCTCATACGCGGCCAGGTGCGCGAGCTTGTCCGCCGGGGTGAACGCACGCCGACGGGGGCCGTCGGCACGAGGATGCGAGGAGTCCATGCGGGTATTGTCCCCGGCCACGGCCAGGCTGGAAATCGTCATCGAAGAGTTGATCCGTATCTCGCCCTGCAGGCGGGGTTGCTGTGAACCGTTGGACTCAACTCACCCTGACACGCAGGGCGCCGCCCGTCGCGGAGACTGGATGTGACCTGATCGCCGGGTGTCCCGAAAGCCCATCCCATCGACTGGATCCCAGATCAGGGCCCGGACACCTGCTGGGGGAAATGACGCTCCCACCACTCCTGGGACTTACCCCGTCCGCCCATCAGTGTGCGAGTTCAGCCCGCCCCTGTACGGGCTGAACTCGCCAGCTATCAGCCGATGTCGAGGCCGCTGTCCTGGTGGATGTCGGTGGCGTCGTAGCTGCCATATGCGGCGGAGTCGCCATACGCGTCGAGCCCGGATTCTGCGGCGATGTCCAGCTCCGGCAATCCACTCTCTCCGATATCCAGACTGATACCGAGCCCTCCGCCAGCGGCGATACCGGCGTCCCCGGAGGCAACGCCGTCAACGGACGTCACCGACACATCGGTGGTCCCGGCGTCGGTGTCCGCGGAGGCGTCGAGCGAGTCGTAGCTGCCGTAGGCGTCGTAGCCAGCGTCCGCAGCGACACCGCCCTCGATGACCGCGCTGATGCCCTCGGCCGGATCGAGGGTGACCTCAAGGCTCGAGCTGGCCTGCACACCAGCGTGGGTGGCGATGCCCGCATCGATCGACTGCGAGGAGACGGTGGTGGTGCCAGGCTGCTCGAGGAGGTCGCTCAGATCGATGCTCGTCGGGTCGAGGGGAGTGCTCATCGGATTCGATTCCTTATCGGCTGGGAGGCGAGCTGTTCTCGCCTGCTCACTGATAGTTGGATGCGGTCCGACCGTGAAAGGTTCCCGGGCGCCCAAAGTTTCAGGACAAGAACCGATGCCATCCAGGGACAGATGACCTCGGTGACCTGCCGGAGCCGCAGCAGAAGCCCAATAGTGGACACCCGGCTGGTACCGGGAGGCGGTCACGCGGCAGGTGTTACGCCTGTCGCGTGCGCAGTAGTGCGAGGGTGTCCGCGAGCTGCTTGCGGGCGCGGTGGATCCGCGTCTTCACCGTGGCCACGGACACCTGCTGGTGCTCGGCGATGTCGGCATACGGGAGGTCAGCGAACTCGGCGAGGACGATCGCAACACGAAAATCTTCGGGGAGCTGATTCAGTGCGGCGTGGACGGCATCGGTGAGGACGACGCGTTCATCGAAGACGGCGTTGTCGTCGGCGAGGTCGATCCGAGGACCATCGTCGTCGGAGTCGTCGAGGGTATCGGTGGTCTTGCGGCGCCGCACGAGCGCGAGGGCAGCGTTGGTGGCGATGCGGTGCAGCCAGGTATTGAAGCGAGCATCGCCGCGGAACTTGTGCAGGTTCTGCCACGCAGCGATCAGGGCGTCCTGGAGCGCGTCTTCGGCGTCGTGGATGTTGCCGGTGATCTGCAGGCACACATGCCAGGCGTTGGTGCGGTAGCGGCTGGTCAGTTCGGCGAAGGCTGCGTGGTCACCTGTGTGGCACGCGGCCAGTAGTTCCGCGTCATCCATCGCCGCCCCCAGCTCCCCACTCGTGATGTCGTCGGCGCGCTCCGCGGGTGCGCCGAAGGCGAATCGTACCGGCGGCACCGCGAGCCTCGGCGGCCACCGTGCCCCAAGGCCGGATATGCCCGAGTCGCCTCGATGGCCGAGACCAGTCAGTACAGGTCGCCGCCGATGTCCGGGCCGGCGCCACCGTCGAAGCCGTCATCGGTGGTGAGATCAACCGCGTCGACAGACAGGTCGGGGGCAAGGCTGTCACCGTGGTCGACAGGCAGGTCGAGGTCGTCGCTGTCGCCCGCGTTGATGGCGTCGTTCGCATCGTCGAGATCGACGGCCGCGTCGTCGTCGGCGGCGAGAGAATCATCGGCGTCGTCGAGGATGATCTCGCCGTCATCGTCTGGAATCACGGGGGTGTCGTCCATCTCGGGGACGAGGTCGGGATCGACGGCCTCGGTGGTCGGATCGAGCGCGACCGACAGGACCCGCTCCCACACGTCGTCCGGCAGCGGAGGCATCGCATCGGCCAGCGTCGTGAGCAGCGGCTCGTCCGGGTCCATCACTTAACCTCGTTGTCTTCTCGGGCTGCGGCTCGGCGCCGCGGGGATTGGGAGGATCGGGTGCGGTCACAGTGCCTGCGTCTGTGACCAGTGTGCCTGCTCAGCGTCGAGATGAGCTGAGGCGGATGATCGCGGACCGGTCGGCCGGCACCGCCGTGGGCTGGTCGAGCAGGCCGGAGTCGGGGGCATCGGTGACGAGCATCTGGTGACCGGAGTCGGCCCACGCCTGCTCGAACTGCTCGATGGGGACCTCGAGCTGGTTGCCCGACGGCACACCGGGGTCGGAGAGGATAACCACACCGCGGGTGTCGTCGATCCCAGCGACGACGAGCACATGATCGGCGGTGTCGTCCTCACCGGATTCCTGATCCGGTTGCCAGATTTCTCCTGAGTCGACCATGGCGATCACCCCGTAGCCGCCGTCGAGCCGGGCGCGGAGGTCGTCGAGGGAACTGTCGGTGATGGTGGCTGGCACGCCCTGGTCCTCGAGGAGGGCCTCGATGTTCGGCAGTGACATCCCGTCGCCGGGGTCGCCCATCAGACCGAGTTCGGTGGCGCGGTCGACGAGTTGCTGCGGGTCGGTGATGGTGGCGCCGGTGTATTGGGAGACGATCTGCGCGACCGCGGACGGGCCGCAGTATCCATCGACCTGCTGGTAGAACCAGTTGAGTGTCCAGGCCACCGGGTTGCCGTGGATGCCGTCGTCGCCGTCGGTGGCCGGATCCATCGACGCAGGTTCACCGTCCTGGATCTGCGGGTCGGTCAGATCGGGGATGTCGTCCGCGAGCACGGTTCCCGCAGTCTCACCCTCCGTCGGTGTCGAGGGTGCCGACGGGGTCGGCTCGGCCTCGGGTGTGGTCGGGATGTCGGTGTCGGTGGGGAGTAGATCGTCAGTGGCGGAGGCGGAGTCGTCGATCACCGTGGTGTGCTCGCTGCCGGACCAGATGTCGGCGGCCGGATCGAGGTCGTCCATCGTCGGATCCTCCCTGATGTCGTGGTTGATTCCCGGCTTTCGCGGAGGCGGGTGAAGCGTGGGTGCCGCACGGCCCCGGAACAGTTCCGGGGCCGTGCGGCCGGGAGACCGGTTCCGAACTAGGCCAGGTCGCCCGGGAGTTCGTCGGTGACCGGCGGCTCGTAGGTGTCGGTGCCAGTCTGGGCGTGGTAGCTGTCGCCTTCCGGGATCAGCGACTCGTAGGTGCTGATGTCGCCGAGGGAGCCGACCCCGTTGTCGGCGGAGGTCATGTACGACTCCTGGGTGCCGTCGTTGTCGTCGTCGGAGTTGGCCAGGTCGAATGCGCCGTCGCCGTCGGTGTCGACGAGGGTGGTGTTGACGATGCCGTCGCCGTCGGTGTCGAGGGCCACCGAGTCGAAGCGGCCGTTGCCGTCGGAGTCGACCAGGTGGGTGTCCGCCGCGCCGTCGCCATCGGTGTCGAACTTGCTGCCGACGATCCGCGTTCCGTCGCTGCTGATCTCGTCCTGGCGGACCGGCGAACCGGTGACCGGGTCGAGGTAGGTCACCAGGTCGACATCACCGTCGTCGTCCTTGTCCTCGGCGACGCGGACGGTGCCGTTGGAGTTGGGGTTGGAGGCGGTCTCGTAGGTGCCGTTGCTGTCGGTGTCCTGTTCGACGAGGGTGACGGTGCCGTCGTCGGCGACGTGGGTGATGGTCTCGATGCCGTCGACGCGGGCGTGGATGACATCGACGTTGCCATCGCCGTCGACGTCGCGGGGCGAGTAGTAGTCGATGTTGCCTTCGCTGGCGACCGGCTCGCTCGGAGCGGGGGCGGGCTCGGAGACCGGCTGCGCAGCACCGTCGACCGTGACCTCGGTGGTGGCCGTGGCCGTGGCGGTCGAGGAGGTCGTCGTGGTGGTGTAGGACGCGGTGGCCGGATCGCCGACCACGTCGGCGGTAGCAGGGGCTTCCTGCCCGGCGGGGGCGGACTCGGCGGAAGCGGTGGCTGCGGTGGGGTCGGTCACGGGGGTCTCCTCAGGTGCGGGTGCAGGCTCGGTGGCAGGTGCAGGTTCGGGGGCCGGAGCAGGAGCAGGGGCGCTACCGGAGTTGACGATCTCGTCGATCTCCTCGTCGACAGCGTTCGAGAGGGCGTCGAGCTTCTCGTCCGTGCTCAGATTCGGGTCGGTGGCAATGTCGGTCAGCTCCGCCTCGTACTCGGCGAGATCGGCGTCGGTGTACTCGTTGGGGTTGCTCATCTTCTCGTCCTTACTCGTCGTTGTCGCGATGTCCGCGCTCGGTGTCGCGTCGTTGTTGATAGTTGGATGCAGCCAACCCGCCGAAAGGTTCCCGCCAGTCCCAAAAACTTCCCCGAACCACCCCGGAAGCCTTCTGAACTGGCGGAACCCCGGCTCGGGTGCACACGCAAAGGGGGCTGCCGAACGACGTTACGTTCGGCAGCCCCCACGAATGCGCGGCGGAGCGTCACCCCTCGGCGGCCGGGTCTAGTTGATCAACCCGGCACGATTCAGGAAGGTCTTGGCGCCGTCGAGGCCCTGAGCGCCGTTGAACGAGGCCATCACCCCGGTACTGCTGTTGGCGTACCAGATCGAGAAGGTGTCGTTATAGCCCGGCCCGTCGATGTGTGCGGCCGCGATACGTCCAGTGTCCTCGACGATCTCATTCGTCTCCGCAGCGCTGTCGTTCTGGAAGCCTTGCCGGATCCCGATTACCCTCTTCTTCGCTTCCTTGGGATCCACCGAGACAATGATCGACGAGAAGCTGTCAGGAACGGTGACTCCCGCGGTCAGGGCGCTGCCATCCTTGATCGTGCACTGTAGCTGCAGGCCGCCGTTCTCCGTCTCACCAGAGGTCTTACATTCCTCAAGGTCGTTGCTCAATGCCGAGGGAAGAGCCGCCAGTACAGCATCCTTCGTCGACGGAGGAGTGCCAGCACCACCACCGTCGCCGCCTGAGGACACCAGCTCGGTCCCTTCCGCAGTGGAACTCCCGTTGCCCGCCGCGACGGTGGGTTCAGTCGCCGGTTCGTCACCACCGCTGAGAGCGAACACCCCCACCCCGACACCGATGGCCACCACCGCCACCGCCGCGGCGACAATCAGGCCCCACTTACCCTTCCCGCCTGCCGCGGCGGGCTGCGGTGCCGGCTCTGCTGGCACCCACCCGGGGGGGGCGGCCGCCGGGGAAGGACCCGCGGCGGGCCACCCCGGCCCGGGGGCACCGCCCGCGGCGTAGGGGTGCCCACCACCGGCAGGAGGCGGTGTGGGGCGCGGCGCCGAGACAGGCGCCGGTCCGGCCGCGAGGTGGGGACCTGGCTGGGCGCCGAGACCACGCACGATCGGTGCGGCAGCAGCAAGCGCACCCTGCGCGACCACGGTCTTCGGGTCATCCAGCGTGGCGATCGGACCAAGTTCCTTGAGGCGTTCGTGCACGATCGGAATCCGCGACGAACCACCCGTCAGATACAGGGCTTCGAGTCCGCTCGGGTCGCTGACGTGCGCGTCGGCCAACGTCGCCCGGGTCAGCGCAACCGCCTTCCCCAACGCCGGGGAGATCAGTTCCTCGAACTCCTCACGGGTGATCTGGAAACGCTCGACCCGCCCGGCCGCGGCGACGGTGATCGTCGCCGACGGCGCCTCCGACAGCAGTTCCTTCGCCCGGCGGATCGAATCCTCAAGCGCGTACCGCACATCCATCGGCGCCTGCGACCGCAGGTATCCGAGGAGCTCCGGGTCGCGGACCTCCAGCTGTTGGTCGACCCACCGGCGGACGAACGCATCCAGGTTCTTGCCACCGAGGCCGTTGTCGCCGCGGGCGGCGACCACGTCGAAGGTTCCCGCCTCGTTGGCTTCGAGGACCGCGATGTCGAGGGTGCCGCCACCGAAGTCGAACACCGCGATCTTCGTTCCCGGCGCGAGGGTGTTTGCCCGCGAGTAGTAGTGGGCCGCCGCCCGCGGCTCGGAGACCGTCTTGATCTTCGACGCGTCGAGGCCGAGTTTGGCGGCAGCGTCGAGCAGGACCTGGATCTCGCGCGGCGACCACGCCTCCGGGTGGGTCAGGACCAGTTCCGTCGGCGCGGTTCCCCCGTGTGCGCCGGTCGCCCGGTCCATCACCGATTCGAGAACCGCCGCCACCGGCACCGACGCGGGCATGTCGTAGCCGTTGACGTTGACCATGCCCTGCGCGACGACCCGCTTCGGTGACGGCATGTAGGCGGCGGGGTTCGTTTCGGCGCGGTCGGTCGCGACGTCGCCGACCTCGATCCGGTCCGGTGCCTCGACGAACACCGCCGAGGACATGGTGGTGCGGTTGTGGCTCAGCTGCAGGGCCTCCACCGACCCGGAGACCGCGGCGGTGTGCGCGGCCGCGGTGTTCGAGGTGCCGAAGTCGATTCCGAGAACCCAGTCACGCGCCGACATCAGCACTCGCCCTTCACAGCACCCCGAAGCGGAGTCGGACATGGGTGGCGGCGGGGCTGGGTCATGAGGGTCGGTCCTTTCACGGTCTCGTGAACAGTCGTCTGTTCACGGGTCGACTAGTTGGATGCGCGGCACGTTGCGAAAGGTTCCCGACTGTGGAGAAAACATCACCGGGGGTCGCATGCGCGAAGGGATGTCAGATCATCGACGCGATGAGGGTGACCCGGTCCGGGGCGAATCCCGCCACCTCCGCCGCCTCCCGCACCCGCTGGACCTGCTCACCACTCCACGCGCGCGGATGGGTGAGGGCCAACGCGTCGGGGCCCGTCACGACACCGGTGAGGCGGGCGTGAACCACCGCGGCACGGGCCACGGCCGCGGCGATAAGCATCTGCGGCGCGGAATCGGCCATCGCACGCTCCTGCGCGGACAGCGGCAACGGTTCGGTGCTTCCCGTCGCTGAGTCGATCACGGCGGCGGTGACACTGCGGCCGATGGTGATGATCAACATGGTCGAACGGTGCATGAGCCCCCCTCGGATACTGGCAGGTCAGCCCGCGAAGCGGGTGTAGGCGTTGACGAGGACCACCAGGGCGGCGTCCTCGGCGGCGGTCATCGTCGACAGGGCCTGCGTGTGCGCCCACGAACGCTTCTGCTGGGCCTGGGCGTGCACCTCGTCGGCGGTGGCATGGGGCGGCAGACCGAGTTTGCCTGCCGCGGTGGGCTGCTCGACCATCCGGCGCAGCTCGTCCGTCACCGGGGACGCCGGGTCGGCTTCGAGCATCGCCTCGAGATGCTGAAACAACACCACCGTGTGCAGGGCCGGATCCGAACGCAGATGGTCGGCGATCGACCGGATCTGGTCCCGCGCCGGATGCGAGTAGGCCAGGAGGTCGAGTTCACGGATGATCCGGCTCGCCCGCCGCACCGCGGCGAACGCACCGAGATGGTGGGCGAGGACCGTACGCAGGTGCGGGACACCGGAGCGGGCAACCAACCAGTCATTGAGCGCGGCGGCGCCGCCAGCGGCGATGGCGCGGCCGTGGAGCACCCCATACTCGCCGAGCAGCTCCGCCAACCGGCCCCGCACCTCCGGCGGCACCACGGCGGGGTCGTCGGAGTCGAGCAGATCGATCAGGTCCAGCGGTGCGACGCCGCCCAGCGCGGCCAGCGCACGAGCATCGGCTTCGGTCAATGCGCCGGTATGGGAGGTTTCGGAGAGCAGCCCGGCGATCGGCAGCACCGTCATCACCGAGCCACGCAACTGGTCAGCGAGCTTGACCGCGTGCACGGCGGCATGCTCAAGCGGATCCCGCACCCCCAACGCGCCCTCACCGAACCCGTCGGCCCGCGAGAGCACCCCAAGCGTGGTCAACGGGGTGAACCCGAGCTGACTCAGGAACTCGACCTCATCCGCCCGCGGCGTCGAATCGAACAGGAACACCGCCGCATCCGCGTCGACCGACGCGGTGCGGGTCTGCTCAAACCCATCGATCAACACCCGCCGGGTCCGGGCCTCGTTCTCCGAGGTCAGCGTCGCCAACCCGGGGGTATCGACGAGCGTGTAGTCGCGGATCGCCGCCGACGGCAGCCACCGGTGCAGGTACGCAACCTGATCCGGGTCGGCCGGAAGCCCGGCGACCTGCCCACGGACGGTGTCCACCGGGATCCGGGTGCCGTCGAGCAGCACCGCCTCGGCTCGAGACGGGGCGCCGTCCTGGTAGACCGCCACCACACTGGTGGCCTCGAGTGCGGCGGTCTCGGCGACCGGCGCACCGATCAACGCGTTCACCAACGTCGACTTCCCGGCCTTGAGGCGGCCGACGATCACAATCCGCGGAGGCGACCACAGAATCGCCCCGATCCGGTTGGCGTGGCCAGCCAACTCCGGACCGAGCGCAGCCAAACCGTGCAGGGCCCGGTCGAGGCTCGCACGAACCGGATCCAGCGGGGCGGCGGGCGCGGTCATCGGCTACCCCCGCCCGCGGTGGTGGTGAGTTCGGTGATCAACGCTTCGGCGCGGCCGATGTTGCCGGTGACCACCTTCAGATTCCCCTCCAGCCGGGTGAGCTTCTTCTCCCGGCTCGCCTTGTCGGTGCGGGCGGCGTCCTCAGCTGCCTTGATCTGCTTCTGCAGCGCCTCGATCGACGACTTGAGATGCTCGCGGTAGCGGATGACGATCTCCGGCCGCACCAACGCGATCGCCGAGTCGAGTCCGCGGGCGGTGGTGGTCTTGGTGGTACCGATCGTCTCCCGCATCCACGCGATCAGGTTCGTCTTGCCGGCGCGCATCGCCTTGAACCCCAAGTTGAATCCGACCCACGCGACACCGACGACGGCACCGACCCCGACGAGGGCGGACACCCCGATCAGCCCGCCGATCATCGATGACCCCATCACGCCCATGGTGATCATCGACGGATCAAGAAGGCCCTGCCGCTTGCCGGTGACCTGATGGGTTTCGACCTTGCGGCCGGACAGTTCCGCGAGAACTTGCGCGGAGATCTCGTTCCACACCACCTCGGACTCGAAGCGGGGTGCGACGATCTTGTCGTGGAGCTGTTCGAGGAACACGGTGATCGCCCCGGCCATCGCCGCCTGAAAGTCGTGTTCCATCTCGGCGGTGAAGTGCTGCGGATTCTTCCGCAGCACGGCCATCCCGTTCTTGTTGATCCGGGTGGTCCACTTCTCCCGAATCTGATCGAGGGAGCGGTCGAGGTCGTCGGTGGCGTTCTGCCGGATCAGCGTCATATCCCGCTGCAGGTGCAACTCCCACTGCTGAGAGTGATCCTTGAGTGACTGCAACTCTTCGAGCTGCGCGGTCAAGTCCGGGATGACTTCGGCGCCCTTGGTGAGTGTCTCGATCTGCGAGCTCATGTCGGCGGACAGGGTCCGCAGCCCCTCGACCGCAGTGCGCAACCCATTGGCAGCCGGAAGGTTCTCGGCGACCGCGAGCTTCGTGTGGATCAACCGGCGCAGTTCGGTGATCCCGGACCGCCGTTCGACGAGGTCACGGTCCGATCCGGGTGGCATCTGCGCGGCCAGGACCGCCCGCAGGCTCGAGACTCCCAACACCGGCACATCCCGGCCAAGATGCTCACGCAGCAGCGCCCGGTTCTGCTCGACGATCGGCTTCCAGCGGCGCACGTTCTTGTCGGTCTTGGTGACCACAACGATCAGCGACTCGACCGCGGACCCGGTATCACGGATGAACGCCATCTCCGGCGCCGTGATCGGGGTGGTCGCATCGCACACGATCACCAACACACACGCCTGGGCCGCCGACGCCGACGCCAAACCCGCGTACGACGGATCCAACCCACCGACCCCGGGAGTGTCGATCACCGTCACGTCACCGAGACGACTGCCAGCGACCGGGACGATCGCCCGCGTCGGCAACATCTCGATCCGCGGGTCGAGGACGTGGATGCCCTCGCAGGACACCCAGTCAGCAAGCTCCCCGTGCGGGATCTGCTCGGTGCGGTCGGGGAAGAGCAGCTGCGCGGTCCCGCCCGGCTGCTCGTCGGTCGCCTCACCCAGAGAGATCGTCGTCGACGTCGTCACGTCCACCCCGACGGGGGAGGCGTCGCGCCACCCCACCAAAGCGTTGACCAGAGAACTCTTGCCGCGCTTGACCTCGCCGACCACCACCACCGACCGGGTCTGCTCGGCCCCCGAAGCGCGGTGCAGCACAAGCTCACTCAGCTCGTCCTGCCCGAACGGCCGCAGGATCTTTCCCGTAATCGACGCCAACAGGGCATCGGCACGCTGTCGTGGCGTCGCGGCATCGCCGGTCGTACTCGGCTGCTGTGCGACGTCCACAAGGTTCCTTCCGCTGCGGCAGCACCGGCCGGGGTCGGCGGCGCGGGTCAGACACTAGCCCGGCCCCACCGCAGGCCCGGCGCGCAGGTCGCTCCCACACCCTCCTTTCGGTGTGAGCTGGGACACGATTGCGCAGGGTGGGGAACCTCCCGCCGCCGTCGGTGCATCCAACCTGATGACATCACCTCGCCGGGACTAACAAGGGTCGGCGGCGGGGACGAGGAAAGGACACCTGAAGGTGCGGACGACGACATGGATGCCGCGGGCCGCGGCCGCGCTCTGCGCGGGCGTGCTGCTCGCTGGCTGCAGCAACACCACAGACGACCAGTCAATGGCCAAGTCCGGCGGAGACACTGCCGCCGAGACCACAGCGGCGGTCGACCCGGCGGCCCTCGACACCGGCAGCTACCCGACCAGCCCGGCCCCCGAATACCCCCGCTCCACCACCGACAACATCATCGAGGTCGAGGGCCAGCGGCTCGCTGAGTTCACCGTCGCACCATGGGAGATCGACCCGGCATTGGTCTCGGGGAAGATGCCGACGATGGTCATGCGCAGCGGAAAGAACCTCGGCGTCGTCATCGGCAACGCCGCCGGCGACATCGCGTCGAACAACAAGATGCTCTACGGCTACGTGAGTACCGCCGCAACCAACACCCCCAACGTCACTGACGAGTCCAAGTCCGTGGTCAACGCGGCAATGCGGTTCCCCACCCCCGAGGCCGCTGCTACCGCTGCCCGCGAAATCCACACCCAGCTCACCACCGTCGACGACGGCGCCGGGATCGCGACCGCGGAGACCGTCGACGTGCTGCCCAACACCCTGGTCTCGACCCGGGAGAACAGTTTCCAGGCCGGACCGGAGGTGTCGGTCAACGCACTCACCCCACATGGCAACTACCTGCTCTACACCTGGGCGAAGGCGCCGGCCAACCAGAAGGACTGGACCGCGAAGGCTATTGCGAAGGCGGTGAGCCTGCAGGGGCCGCTGATCGACCAGTTCCCCGCCCAGCCGACCAAGGAACAGAACGGTGGAAAGTCCGCAGAGTTCCCGATGGTCGACCAGGACAAGGTCCTCATCTACGCGATCCCCGAGTCGGACGATCAGGCCAAGCTCGGAGACGACCAGGCCGTCTACGGCCCGCGCGGTATGTCGCACCGCTCGACGAACCCGCCACTGACCTACAAGGTCCTCACCGAAACCGGATCTGAGCACAACGCGGTCGCCAAGACCACCGTCTACCGTGCCACCGACGACGCTGGCGCCCAGCGCATTGTCCAAGAGTTCGGCAACGACCTGACCTCGCAGGGCTTCACCTCCGCACCCTCACCCCAGGGACTTCCCGATGCCGCCTGCTTCACCAAGGACACCCTCCAGGGAACCGCGGACTACTGCATGGTCGCCAACGGCCGCTATGTCGGAGAAGCCTCCGGCCTCGACAACAAGAAGGACGTCGATCAGCAGATCTCCGCGCAGTACCTCATCCTGGAGAAGGCAGACCAGAACGCCTGACCCGCAGGCGAGCCGAACACGCTCGCCGGCTTGACCCCCTCGCCCCGCCTGTGGGCCCGCACGTTGTGCGGGGCCACAGGCGTTTCTAGAGCACGCCGCCATTGCCGCAGATTTTCTTCGGCCGACCGGGAACCTTTCGGCCCTCTCGCCGCATCCAACCACTGTCAACAAGATGTGGAAACCCGCACAGCCTCAAGGAGACTCGATGTACCCGACCCAGAACTCGGTCCACCCCCACACCGGGTCCACAGCGCCCGCTTACTCGGCCACCCCGCCGCTGCCCGACTCGAACGCCGGATGGGCCGTGGCCGCTCTCCTGTTCTTTTGGCCGCTGTCTTTCGCCGCGTTCAACCACTCGTCGCGTGTCTACCCGCTGTGGGCGATGGGCGACTACGCCAGCGCCAAGTACGCCTCAGACCGCGCCAAATCCCTCGGCAAGATCTCTCTGTTCCTGTCGGTCATGGTTCTCACCTTGACCGTGGTGCTCTACATCGGCGCGATCGCATTCGCGCTGTCAATGTCCTCGGCGTCGACCTACTGACCCCGAACCGGCCAGGTCATTCTTCGCCGCGAGATTCCCTGCCCAGGCTGCGTAGATCGTCGGCGACCTGCTCCAACGCCGCGAGAACACGAACTGCATCCGGGTCGGCATAGACCCGGCCCAGCAGTTCAGGATCATCCGGGTACAGCCCGGCGTGAAGGTCCGCGAGAAACTCCACCGGCCACGGCGGTCCGTCCGGCGGTGGGGTGAGCGGGAAGTCCTCCGATTCCGATTCCACCTCAACATCATTGCGGATGGATCCCTGGCCGACTGGGATTCCCTCCGCCGCATCCGGGGTCGTCAACCCGCCGACGCCGGGCATCGTGCACATCGGCACGGCCATCAGCTAGGCCGCCGAGCATCCGACCAGCACTATCTGCGCTTCGCGTCCGGACCGAAGCGTTGGCCCTGACACCCGTGAGTCTGGGTGGTACCCATGGACCCGGGGCCGGTGCCCGAGCTGCCAGAGTGGGGGCGTTCGGCACCTGATCGTCGGCATGCCCTCCGGGGCAGACGCGATGGTCGGGATACCCACATGGGATGAGTGGGTGGGCTGTTGCGACCCCGGATTCGATCGCGAGTGCTCGGATTGCGGATGGACCTGGGCCTCGACTGCCGACGAACGCGATCGTGCCGCCTGAACCTCCGAGTGGCAGGACCTTGCGTGGTCGATTCCGTACGCTTCGGGGGTGGAGGAGATCGGTGGCGCCGCGGACAGCGAGGGGTCTGCTGTGGTCGTGGCCGACACGGTCGTCGACCAGTTCGCGCGGGTGGTGGAGCTGCTGGTCGCTCGACGCGTCGACGAGGCCCGTGCGGCGGTCCTGACCCTCGACATGGACGCCATCGAGGCGGTGCGACGCAGCAGGCTCGCCGCCGTGGCAGGCCGCCGGCTTCCGGCCGAGGCGGTGAGGCGCAACGAGACCGCACGCCGGTCGACTGAGCGACTCAAGCTCGCTATCTTCGAGCGGGACCGGTGGACGTGCCGGTTCTGTGGGGCGCGCACGATCGACCTGCGGGTGATGAAACGGGTGTCGGCCGCGTTCCCGGCCGAGTTGCCCTACCACCCGAACTGGAAGTTCGACGCCTCGCACCGGATCTACTGGACGCATACGAGCAGCCTCGAGCATGTCGTCCCGTTCGCGCGTGGGGGAGCCGACGACACCGGCAACTTCGCCACGACCTGCTACGCCTGCAACGCTGCCCGCAGCCACTTCCTGCTCGAGGAGCTGGGCTGGTCGCTGCGGGCTCCGAGCGAATCGGGGTGGAGCGGGTTGACCGAACACCTCGGGTCGCTCACAGCGTCCGGCTAGCTCAGGGCGGGCGGAGGCCCGACTTCTCCGGCGACGGGACGGTCGTCGAGATCCGCTGGCGCGTGCCGGAGCGATCGACTTCGCTGGTTCCTTGGAGTCCGTCGACCTGCGGGAATATCATTTTCATCGTTATCGGCCTTAAGCTGCGGGCCCTCGGCCTCGGCCTCGGCGCCTGCGCCGCGTTCGGCGACAATCCCAACCCCTCGCCAGAGACGCCGCTGGCGGGCGTCCCGTCCGAGCCTCCCGGCAGTTGACGGGGCGTCAAACGGCCCCCGACGTCGGCCCGGGGGTGGGTGCGGTATCGGTCCTGCACGTGTAGCCCGGCCCGCACGCTGGTGTCGGAAATTTGTCCCGTAGCGGATTTTCAGCTTGCATGTGCGGCAACCGAATTTCCCAAGTCTGTGCGAGCGTCTTGGGCGGCCAAAAGTTGCTGTTCCAAGTCGTCGCAAAGAGCAAAGAGCACATCCACGGTTTCCGCAATCCGAATCTGCTCGTCCAACGGAGGAACCGGCACTGCCAAGGCTCCAATTCGATCCCGAGTCACGTTGCTCATCGTGCTGGTTCCAGAAGACTCGGCCGAGTAGTAGCGCTGTACCTCGGTGCTGTCGTTCAAGATTGCCCAGTAACGAGTCGACGCCTTCGAGAGGAACGACAATCGAATGTGCTTGTCCGAGAGCATGAGGTGTGACTCAGTTTCGGTAACGATCGCCCCGCGGCCGACCAAGCTCTTCGAACCGCTAGCTCGAATCATCACGAACTCGCCCGGCTGAACCTCCAGTTGCGGCCGAGGTTCGAGGGCCGGCGGAAGCTTCTTGTTTGCGGCTTCTTCAAACACCCCTCGCGAAACCGCGCTCGTCTTGAGTACTCCCCACTCACCGGGACCCGCCTGTTCCACGAGGCACCGGGGACTCCAGCCCGAGTCGCTGGCAATGAAGAACTCATTGGCCCGCGCCCATATCCATCCTTCAGGAAGTGCGACTAAACCCTCACCCGGCGCCACCGGGGCGAACTTCTTCGGCTTGCGGATCCCCTTGGCCTTGACAAGGCGATCGCGCTCGGCCGCGATCTGCGTGAGGAGATCGGTGGCGGGCATATCGTCGGGGTCTTGGTGAGTCAGCCGTCCTCGAACGGCGAGATCGAGGATTGTCTGACGCATACGTTTCAGCGCTGCGAGGTCGCCTTCGCCCGGCGCGAGGTGGAGACCGATGTTGTCCACGAATGTCCCCACGGCCGCTCGCAGGTCGTCTGCCTGATCCGATTCCGAGACCCGGTGCAAGGTCGCGGCCAGCAGTGTCGAGCGAGCCTCGGTGCGAGTGGCTATCTGCTGTTCCATCTCGTCACACAGATCCGTGAGCTCGTCTACACGCTCAACGATGCGGTGCTGTTCCTCGATCGGAGGCAACGGAATGACAAATCTCTTCAGTTTCTCGCCGGTGAGGTGCTTGATGGTTGTTCCTGTGAACAGCTCATGCAAACGTCCAGAGTCCACTCCGTTGCGCAGAACCAACGCGACGAATCGCGGAGAGATGCCGCCCTCGGGCCGAACCCGATGCAGTGCCTTCTGGAAGACCATTACCCCGTCCGCGACGGCTGAGTCCCAAATTGCACACCGACCGGGCTCTCCGCCCTCCACGACGAGCAGGTCGCCATCCTGCAGCGAATACTCGCTAAGTTCCGCGTCCTCCAAGAGGATTCGCTTCACGTCCCCAAGTTCAAACCGACCCCACTGGACATTCGAGTTTCGGAGATAAGGCGTCGGCGTGCCAGTGTTCTTCTGGCCGTCCAACATCTTGCCGAGCCTGCTCTGACACACATCGCCCAGCCGGGCCCATGACCAACTCTCCGGAACGTCGAAGGCGTGCCCGTTTGCCGCGAGCGGTGGCAGCGCCGGCGGCTTACGGATCTCCTTGGCCCTGACCAGGCGATCGCGTTCACCGGCAATCCGCTTGAGAACTTCGGTGGCAGGTTCTTCTGTGAGTGCTTGGTGAGTGAGTCGCCCACGGACGGCGAGATCTAGGACGAGGCTCCGCAGCTTGTCGATGCCGCCAGGCGCATCGGCAATGTGGCCGAACGAGTCGAGGAACGTCTGCTTGTTCACTTCAAACCGTCTTCGATCGCGGCGACCAGCGCATCGCGAAGGCTGGTTCGGGTGACGTCGATCTCACCCAGCATGTCCTCGTACTCCTTGAGCAACTCGTCGGGATCGCGGTGCTCGGCGTCGACCTTGTTGGGGTTGGCGATGTCGAGGTTCCAGTCGCCCTTGATGTCGTCGATTGAGACCTTCCACGCGACCTCGGACTCGACGCGGTTATCCCACCAAGCCTTCTCGGCGTCGAACTCTTCGATGCGGATCGGCTTCGTCTTGGAGTAGTTCTTGTAGCCCGACGGGTACTGGTGCTCGTAGTACCAGATCTCGGTCGTGGGCTGACCCTTGGTGAAGAACAGCAGGTTCGTCGCGATGCTCGTGTACGGGTTGAAGACACCACGCGGGAGCCGGACCACGGTATGCAGGTTGCAGTCGGTGAGCAGCTTCTCCTTGATGCGAGCCTTCACACCGTCGCCGAACAAGGTGCCGTCGGGAAGGACGACGGCGGCGCGGCCGCCGTCCCTGAGCAGATGCTCGATGAGTACGAGGAACAGGTCCGCCGTCTCCCGGGTGCGGTAGGCCTGCGGGAAGTTGTTCTCGATGCCCGGCTCCTCGGTGCCACCGAACGGCGGGTTGGTGAGGATGATATCGACGCGGTCCGCGTTGCCGTAGTCGCGCAACGGCCGGCTCAGCGTGTTGTCGTGGGCGATGTTGGTCGGCACGTCGATGCCGTGCAGGAGCATGTTGGTCGTGCAAAGCAGGTGCGGGAGCTGCTTCTTCTCGACCCCGCGGATCGAATTCTGAAGCCGCGCTTCGTCGTCTGGTGTCTTCACATGGTTGACGCGGACATGCTCGATCGTGCCCGTGAGGAAGCCTCCGGTGCCACACGCTGGGTCGAGGACCCGCTCACCGAGTTTCGGGCCGACGATGTCGATCATGAACTGGGTGACGGCACGGGGTGTGTAGTACTCGCCACTGTTTCCGGCGCTCTGGAGGTCTTTGAGGATCTGCTCGTAGATGTCGCCGAACACGTGCCGGTCTTCGGACCGGTTGAAGTCGATCTCGTTGATCTTGTTGACGACCTGCCGGATCAGGGTGCCGTTCTTCATGTAGTTGAAGGCGTCCTGGAAGACGTTGCCAATCACACTCGCGCGGCCTGTCGTAGACGTCTCGGCGAACTGTTTGAGCGTCGGGAACAGATCGTTGTTGACGAAGGCGAGCAGGGTGTCGCCAGTGATGCCCTCCTTCGGCGCCGCCCATGTGCGCCAGCGAAGCTCTGACGGGATGGGTGACCTGTAGTGGGGATCGAGGAGTTCGGTTTCGGCCTCGCGATCGTCGAAGATCTTGAGGAAGAACATCCAGGCGAGCTGGCCGATCCTTTGTGCGTCGCCGTCGATGCCTGCGTCTTGCCGCATGATGTCCTGGATCGACTTCACGGTGCCGCTGATGTTGCTCACAAACGTTCCCTACTGCGCTTTCCCATAGAGGTGCTGCTCCAGCTCTTCGACGGCGGAGTCGTATCCAACCTTGCCCCCGAACTCGACAACGATCTCGATCGGGGTACCGATGTCGATGAACGGCCGGATTTGGAGAACTCTCGCATCATGGTCCGGCTCGAAGCCCTCGTCGGCGTACTTGTCGAGCAGAGCCTGGAGCGTCGCCTGGGCCTTGTCGGAGTACTTGGCCCAGTAGCCGGTAGCACGGACGTTGTCTGCTCGCTGTCGTCGCGTCAGTGGCGGTTGGTCGAAGGCAACGTGACAGACGAGATCGAAAAGGCTGAAGTCCTTGCCAACCTCCTCGGCTAGTGCCTCGAAGAAGACGCCCTGCTCTCGTAGCTCGTTGATGATCGCCTGCTTGCTCTCGGACTGATTCCAGCGCGTCAGGAAGGCATCGAGAGACGGATAAGCATCGTGAACCCGCTTGCGGGTGTAATCGGTGAGGCTCTCAGTGATGAGCTTGCCGTCCGGCCCCATGTACTGAACGCGCTCGGCAACAAGCTCGACCGGCACGTCACCTACTACGTATTTCGTGCGTTGGCCGGGCGGTTCCGGCTGATCGGCCGGCGGGTTGTTCGATGTCGGTCCGCCAGAACCGGGAGTGTCGGGATCATCCGGCGGGTCAACCGGATCGTCCGGACCGGGTGTGTAGATGACGACCGGTGCTCCGTCGAAGTCCGGGTCGGCGAACAACTCGGTAACGCGGCGGAAGTCCATGATTGTGAAGTAGAACTTGCCATGCTCTTCGTTGATGCGGGTGCCGCGGCCGATGATCTGCTTGAACTTGGTCATCGAGTTGATCGATTGGTCCAGGACGATGAGCTTGCAGGTTTGCGCGTCGACTCCGGTCGACATCAGCTCGCTGGTCGTCGCGATGACCGGGTAGCGCGATTCCGGGTCGATGAAGTTGTCGAGCTCGGCCTTGCCTTCGGCATCGTCACCGGTGATGCGCATGACGTACTTGCGGTTCTCGGCGACGAGGTTGCTGTTCTCGTTCACCAGGGCTGAGCGCATCCGCTCGGCGTGGTCGATGTCCTGGCAGAACACGATGGTCTTGGCGTATCGGTCGCCCGACTCTTCGAGATATTGGGTGACCCTTTCGGCGACCAACTTGGTGCGCTGCTCGAGGACCAGGCCGCGGTCGAAGTCGCGCTGGTTGTAGATCCGGTCCTCGATCACCTGGCCGTGCTTGTCCGTCTTTCCGTCCTCCGGGCGCCAGCCGGCGACATCCTTGTCGATGTCGATGCGCACGACCTTGTAGGGCGCGAGGTATCCGTCGTCGATGCCTTGCTTGAGCGAGTAGGTGAAGATCGGCTCGCCGAAGTAGGTGATGTTCGAGGTGTCAGAGGTTTCCTTCGGGGTTGCGGTGAGGCCGATCTGGATCGCGCCATTGAAGTAGTCGAGGACCTCTCGCCATTGGGCGTCTTCCCGGGCACTTCCCCGGTGGCACTCATCGACCACGATGAGGTCGAAGAAGTCGGGCGAAAACTCCCTGTAGATGTTCTGCGCGTCCTCAGTGCCGGTGATGGCCTGGTAGATGGCGAGAAAGATCTCGAAGGCCGGGTCGGCCGTGCGGTTGGTGATCTTCGTCATTGCGGTACCGAACGGCTTGAAGTCGTTGACCCGTGTCTGGTCGATCAGGATGTTGCGGTCTGCGAGGAACAGCACCCGCTTCGCGCGTTTGGAGCGCCAGAGCCGCCAGATGATCTGGAAGGCGGTGAACGTCTTGCCGGTTCCGGTGGCCATGACGAGCAGGGCCCGGTTCTGCCCGCATGCCACTGCCTCGACAGTCCGGTTCACGGCTTGGAGCTGGTAGTAGCGCAGTTCCTTGCCCTGGAAGTAGTAGTCCTGCTCGATGACCTTCCTCTCGGCGGTGTCGGGCTCGATGCTCTTCCATACAAGCCACTTGCGATGCAGCTCATCCGGGGAGGGGAACTCGTCGAGGGTCAGCTCGCGCTCGATGGCACCGGAGGTGATTGTCCGGTCGTGAAACAGGAAGCCGTCACCGTTCGAGCTGAACACGAACGGCACGTCCAGGCGATCGGCGTAGCCGTGTGCCTGCTGCATGCCGGCACCGAGGCTGTGGTTGTTGTCCTTGGCCTCGACGACCGCCAGCGGCAAGCCCGGCTTGAGGAACAGGACGTAGTCGGCGGACTTGGCGGCTTCGCGGGCGTGGAGTTTTCCGCGCACCACGATCTTGCCGGGTGCGATCGTGTATTCCTCGCGCATCTGGCTCTTCTCGGGGTCCCAGCCCGCGCGCACGATGGCAGGCGTGATGTACCGAGTCCGGATCTCGGTCTCCTTCAATGCCTTCTTGCCGAGTTCACTCACGACGCCATCACCATCATGGTCGTGATCCTATTGGCCGGGCCAGACGACCTTCGGGGCGATCGCCCCGGAATATATGGACACCAGAACTGGTCGATGCATTCACCGGGGCGGTTCAGTCGACGTGGCCTCGCCGACCACGGGATGCGTCAGAGCAGATGTATAGACGTCGTAGTCCAGTGCCGGCACCGTTCCGACGGCGTTGAGCCTTGCAACGAGCCGAATCGCAAACATCGCCAGTCCCACATCGGCATCCGTACGCTTGAGGCCTTCCGCGGCTGCTCCTTCGGGAAGCTCGAACATCCCTGCATCGAGGGCACAGCCGAGGTCCAGGCGGTGCGCTTCGTCCAGGTTCGTCAATGCCTCGACCAGCGGCCGGTCAAGTGGCGGCTTCCATCCGGACCCAGCGGCAACGATGCCAGCCAGAATGCGCTTGGGCTCGGCCGGTCTCGCGGTCTGCGCGAGCTGCTGGATGGGTGCCGACGTGCGGTGAAGGCGGCGAACGCTTGCAGCCTTCTCCGCTGCGTACTCGACGTAGCCCTTGTTGAGTTCGGGCTTGACCTCCAGGACTGCATACACACACTCGGCAGGAAGAAACAGCGTGCTGCCGTTGGTCCAGAACATTGGTGAGAAGTGGCGGTCGTGGATAACCAGGTCCATCTGCTGGCTCTCGTTTCCTTGACTGTCCACGATGAATGCTGAATTGACCGCGAAACGACGAGGCAGGAACTGCTCCAGTGCTTCCTTCCAGTCCTGCTCGTGGCCGTCACCGAGTGTTGTGGAATGACTCGTGAGATAACGGGCTCCGCGGAACTTGGCGAGCATCGTCTCGGTGGTTGTCCGGAAGGCCTCATTGAGATTGAACGGAATGGACTCGGTCATAGGGTCTGTGTTTCCTTCGAGTTCAGGCCAGCATCGCGGATCGCTCCAGGTCGCTGGCCGTGGTGTTGGTCGTGGATATGGGTGCGTAGTGGATTGAGACTTGGGCGCGTCGGATCAGTCGACTTGATCCAAGTCGGCAGCCGACCCGCCCATGTGCGGGGCGGGGCTTGCCGTCGGCGAAGGGCAAGACGATGAGCGCGACCATGTCACCGGCTGCCCTGGCAACCACCTCGAGACTCGCGATATCGATACTGCTCGGTGGGACGTCTGCGGGGTGGGTGTGCCAGTCGCCGACGAAACCGACGACGGGGGCAGCGCCAGCCTTCAACCGGGTCAGTTCGTCCGCGGCATGGTGCTTGAGGAGCTGGTAGTCCCGTCTGGAGCTGCCGGCATCGGTCACGACGGCCGCTCGCGTTACCACCACCTGGTCCTCCGCGCGGAAGCCAGCAAGAATGCCGCCGATCTCTCGAGGCAACGCGGTAAGACCGGCAGTCAGCATGACGTGCATGGCCTCGTCAGTGACGACAACGGATGGCGAGAAGGTCACAATGCGCTACCCCCGGCACGAACGATGCGCTCTTCGCCAGCGCTGTGGTTGTCCCCGAGGAGCGCGTCAATTGCGTGTCGCGCACCAAGCGCGGCCGCTTCCCACACCGCAGCGGGCGGGGTGGTGCTGACCGGGCTGCTGCAGCCGGACTCGTAGATACCCGGGCTCGCTGGTGGGAGCACGGGCGGCGGCAGGAATCCTGTCGGTGGTTCGGGCCAGTGATCGACTCGGATGGCATATCCGTCTGCAAGGACAGCAACACCTATCGCGTGTCCTGCTCCGGCTCGGGCCACAGCGGCGATCATCGGTGATGCAGTCGAGTCAGCGGACGCGTCGACGACCAAGTCGCTCGTCTTGAGAAGCTCGCACGCCTGCTCAAGAGACGAGACACTCGCCGATTCCGCGGTGATCGAGGTGGCAGCCGAGGGGCGTGTGGCTTGCAGCGTTTCCTTCACTGCATCTACCTTTGCCTTGCCCACATGTTCCTTGCCGACCAGATGCCGGACGACGTTGCCCGGCAAGACCGTGTCAGGATCAATTAGGCGCAGTTCTCCGACGCCACTGCGATGCAGGAGGTCGGACAGCACCGACCCAACGGCGCCGACACCGACGATCGTGACACGTCGTTGGGCGAGCACGGCACGTTGGGGATGCGATCTTGTCGTCAGCGCATCGTCGCCCATTGATGACGCTCGGTGCGCCTTGAGCGTCCAACCGGAGTTGTTCGGGACGAGACGGACCGCGAGGACACCGGAGGTACCTAACCGGCGGTAGATCAGCGCAAGCTCCCTAACGCCGTACTTCACCTCCCGAGCGAGTCGTGCACCAGCGTCACCAGCGGCGTCGAGAAGCGACGCCCAGTCGCGGATGGGGTGAGTGAGTTCGCCAAGGTCGAGGACAAGTACCACGCCCCGCGCCCACAAAGCCTGCCTGCCCATACGGCCACGCGGTACCTTCGCCGGGCGGTCGACTGCCCATGGCCCTGGGCTTCGACCACGAAGTTTGACGACGCAGCCCACCACCTTCTGAATGTCGCTGTAGAGCACGACTTCGCCGGTCGGCTCCAAGTACCGCTCGAGATCGAGAGCTGGAAGGTCGCCCGGCCAGCCAGCACGGTCCTGCGCCAGCCATGCTTGAACTTGGTCGAGCAACGCGTCCGGGTCTGCCCACGGCAGGCGGGTGTGGTCCTCTTGCTCGAAGAGACACAGTTGCCCTCCCCGCTCGCGGTGCCAGGAGTTCGACGGCTCGTAATACCCAGGAACGTCCACTCCCAACCACGTTTCAGCTTCGCTGCGCGACAGCGGCGTCACCTTCGGCTGGGCATAGGGGTAGTCACTATGGATCTGCAGGTCGACGGCGGTATGCACATCCAATCCCGTGACGTGGACCATGCCCCGCCAGGTCTCCCTGTCGTGGCTTGGAGCTTCGAAACCATGGACCGAGAGCACATCGACGAGCCGCTCCGTGGCATCCAGGCACGAGAGGCGAAGCTGTTCGTTTGCGTCCAGATGATCTGTCATCCGAACCGGCGGTCGCCCCCTGCGACCTGCGCGTCGCCGGCTCGCACACGAGTGAAGGACTTCCTCGTACCGTCCAGGTTGCAATCGTCGGGCGTGGGGAATACATAGTCCTGGATGCCCTGGTCATCAACAGCCTTGCCCAGAATTTCGCGGAACACCTTCGCCGCCTTGCACTTGTCGTCGGCATCGGCATCGAGGGCTTCCTGCGCGCGTGAGCCCGCATCGATGAACGCCGTTGCCAGCGCCTGCTTGTCGGCATCCTCACCGCGCACATACAGGCGCTCACCGGTAAGCGTCGGGTCTTCCAGTCCCAGACCCAGCACAAACGCGTTGTAGAGCAGGTCGCCCGTCTTGCGGAGGGCGGAGACGTAGAGCCCACCGAGCGTTGTGCCGGCTACATCTCCCGACTGGAAGGCGAGCATGGCAGCGATCTCGATTGTGAGTCCACCCGGCTTCTTCTTGCCCATCAGTGACCGGCGGGTCTGCCGCAGCAACTTCACAACCGGCACGTACAGCTTGTTGAACTCGACGTTGAGCTCGCTGGTCAACTCGGTCAGGCGCTCGGGGTTGGTTTCCTGCCACCCGTATTCCCCTCGTTTGGGCAGCTGCCACGCCTCCTCGCCGTACGGGCTGGTCCACGGCCTGGCAGGTACCGCGTCGACGTAGAGACCATCGAGGTCAGGGAAAGCTACCTGCAGGCTGCGTGCCTGACGAGCGACGCGCTCACGGCCGAATTCAGCCTTGAGGACCCGCTCGAACTCCCTCAGAAGCTCGTCAGGCTCCACCTCGTCGGGCAGATCCTCAAGGCGCCCGAACAGATCCACGTCCTTCATGCGGCGGATGCTGACGTGGCGCTTGTAGCTGCCGATCAGAACAGGATTCAGGCCCCACCCACTCAGGGTCTCGTCCGCCACGAGCACCTCGCGCACCTCCTGATGAGCTTGGGGAGCGTGCGTCTTGTCCTCTTCAGTCGGCTCGATGTTGCTCAGTGCTTCGTTGAATTGCGTGGTCAGCTGCGGCACTTCGTTGTCCCTTCACCTCTGGCAAGGAAGCCAGACCCATTCGGTGAATGACCCTAGCGGGGCGGTCCGACACGATGCCGCCGACGCAAACTGCTCGGTCTGCTCGATCAGGTCCGCCCGGAATCACGTCGGGTGGAGGCGACAGCCGTGGCCGCAAGAAGTGTCAAAGAGGCGGTTCCCGGCCGGGTCCGGTTCCGGGGGCACCGCCGTCGGCGGCAGGCGCTACTCGCAGTGTTTGGTGGCGCTGCATTTCACGTCGCCGGATCAGTGGTTTCAGTTTCAACCAGGGTTGCGCTTGCTGACGCTAGGCGACGTCAATCGGGCTGGCCGAGAGACTGTCCTGTTTGACGATCGTCCTGCAGGACAGCATGCGGAAGGGTTGACTCCATCGAGGCCAGCACGAGCGCCGCTTCCGAGTGCCCCGTATACCCGTCCTGCATGCTGGTCTCGCGCGGGCTGCTTATCCCGGACTGGCCTCCCGTCGCTCGCGGAATCTCGTGCAGTGCCCGCTGCGCGCGAGCGTTACTCAGCTCTTGTGATTCCAGGCCGCCATCGGTATCGGCGGGCACCGTCGGGGAGAACCGGACCCCTTGTTCTTGTTCGTATCGGTGGCGTCCGCGCCTTGATCACCGACGAGGCAGGCGTCGTGCAGGTCGACCGCGACCCGATCGAGGAGTGCTGCACCAGCACAGCATCTATCCCGACCGCCGAGCAGAGCTTGACACCGAGTGCCGCAGCAGACAGTAGGTTGGCTGCGGAGGGATCAAGGCGTGTGATCTTGCGGATCACCCAGGTCGTGGCGGACCACCTTCGGTCCTCGCTTGCAGATGGAACGGACATCTGCCGTCGGAATCCGTCGGAAAACTATCGTGGAAGATGGTTGGGTATCGCTGGTCGGCTGGCCAGGCAGTTCCGGAACCCACAGGCATGTCCGGTGACGGTTCCGGGGGTGTCGACGGGTCGTTCGAGGAGCTTGCCCTTGTGGAACAACGCACCGGCGCGGACCAACGCCACCAGATGCGGTGCGTTGACGGCCCGACACCAGGCCTGGACGGCCTCAATCAGCTTGTAGGCCAGCGCCATCCCCGCCGCCTTCGACCCCGGGCCCATGGTGACCTTCGTCCGCAAACGCACTGTCGCGAAGGTGGATTCGATTGAGTTGGTGGTGCGCAGGTGCGCCCAGTGCTCGGCCGGATACCGGTAGTGCTCGAGCAGCACGTCGGTGTCGTCGGTGATCTTCGCGACCGCCTCGGGTACTTCGCGCCGTAGTCCTGTGCGCCCGCCGCGATCGCGAGCTGTGCCTTGTCGATGTCCTCCGCGTTGTAGATGGCCTTCATCGCCGCCAACGCGCCCGGGTGCGCGGTCTTCGGGAGCGAGGACAAGACGTTGGACTGTTTGTGGAACCAGCAGCGCGGCTCTCGGGTATCGGGGAACACTGCCCGCAGCGCCTCCCAGAACCCGAGCGCGCACTATCGTTGGCCCTGGTAAAGATTAGGTAGACCTATAATTGGGGCATGAGCACGCCCCAGTACACCCATCGGCTGGCACGACGTCCGGGATTCGTCTTCGTCCGTGCCGCGCTGCGAGTCAGGCAGTTGTACGCAGACGCGCTCGCTCGGGTCGGACTCCTCCCCAACCAACATGCGATCCTGAGCACGCTCGAAGAGTTGGGTCCGGCTCACCAGAAGATGCTTGCCAGTCGTGTCGTCCTCGATCCGGGAGACATCGTCGCGTACCTGGATGGACTTCAGAACGGCGGATACGTCGTCCGTCAACGAGACCCCAAGGACCGGCGACGGCAGATCGTGGCGATTACAGATGCCGGTCGAAAGCTGCTTGCCGAGAGTGACCGGGTCCTCGATCGGGTCGAGCAGGAAGTCTTCACACAGCTCAGCGAGAACGACCGAGGCGAACTCGTCCGGCTGTCCGCGGTTCTGTATGCCGCGGCACACAAAGACGCTCCGCCAGCGCAACCGTGATTCCACTGGCGCTTCGGCCCAGCCGGAATTGTCCTGGGAATAAACGACGTCGCGGCGCCGGACCTCAACCGGTGGTGGCGAGGCCTGCGGCGAGGCCGAACACCACTGCGAGGGCGACCACCTCGATTGCCGAGCGTCGCAACGACTCCCGCTCGGTGGCACGGTGGGTCGCGGCGGCGGGCACCCAGGTGCGCCGCCACCACCAGCCGAGCGCGGCCAGGCCGGCCAGCGCGACGGCCTTGGCGAGCAGGATCCGGCCGTAGCCGGTGTCGACGAGCGCGCCCGGGCCGCCGAGCGCGACGGCGCCGTCGACGATCCCGGTCACCGCGAGGACCGCGACACACTTCCATGCCAGCGTCGAATAGCGCGGGAGCAGTGTCGCCCACGGGCTGCGGCCACGCAGCAGCCACGCCATCGCGACGAGCGGGCCGAACCACAGCGCCGCCGCGAGGACGTGGGCTGCCACCAGCACCGACCCGAGGACCTGCGCGGACATGTGCCCGGTCACCGGCCGGGCGAGCAGCGCGACGGCGGCGACCGCGGCCACCGGCGTCACCGACCGGGTGGAGCCGCTGCGGTGGCCGAGCGCCGCCGCGACCGCGACCGCGGCGGCGCACAGCACCGTCGCCGCCCCGACCTGCCCGACGCTGATGCCGCCAACGAACCGTCCGACCGCGGCCGGGGTCAGCGCCCCGACCGCGACCTCGGATGCCGCGGCGACCAGCAGGATGAGTTCGGTCGCCGCCCACGCCGCCGCGGTGACCGACAGCGGACGCCACAGCCGGGCATGCGGCACCGCGGGGCGCCGGTCGTCGCGTTGCAGCCAGGAGAGGACGCACAGGCCGAGCACGGTCGATCCGAGCAGGTCCGACAGTGCGCGGACCGCGGCCGCCGGGTCCGGGCCGTCCGGGGTCGCGAGCAGCCACGCCAGCGCGACACCGGCGGGGGCGGCGACGAGGCACGCCGTGCCCGCGCGCCCGCCCGGCAGCCGCGGCCGCCGGACGGACGCGCGGGCGCCGGACGTGCCTGTCACTTGCCGGGTTTGCGCAATGCGAACGCCAACCCGCCACCGAACACCACGACCGCTGCCCCGACGAGAACCCAGATCAGCCAGGACTGGCCGGAGCCGTCGTCGTCGCCTGCTGCGTCCTGCCCGCCGGGCTTCGGACCGGGCGTGCCGGTGCCCTCGACGGTCAGGGTGAACCTGCTGGTGCCGCTCACCGGGTGCCCGTCCGCGGACGTGACACGGTACGCGATCGTGTACTCGCCGGTCGGGCCGAGTTCCCCGACGGGAACGCTGATCGTCGACCCGGACACCACCGGATCACCCTTCGACCACAGGTTGCCGTCCGGACCGACCACGGTCAGGGTCGCGAAACTGCTCTGCACCGGCTCGTTGAAGGTCAGCGTGACCCGGTCGGGACCCGCCGTGACCTGCGCCCCGGCCTCGGGATCGGAGCCGGTCACCGCGGAGTGCGCTCCGGCGACCCCGACACCGAGGACGGCGGCCAGCGCGGTCAACGCGCCGAGCACCAGGATCCGGATCCGGGCGCTCATGAGCGCCTGCTCCGGATCGTGGCGCCGAGCCCGAGGGCGGCGCCAAGCGCGCCGAGGAGCAGGCCGATGCCGCCGAGCCAGCGGGCGGTGCTGTCGGTGGCGTCGACGGCGGTGTCGGCGGCCGCGGCTGCGCCGTGCGCGTCGCCGGGGGCGGCGGCCGCGCTCAGCGTCAGGCTCGGGGCGGGCTTGTCCGGTTCGGCGCCGTCCGCGCCGGGCTGCTGGTTCCAGGCGACGACCTCGCCGTCGCTGTAGGTCTGCACCGTGTCGAACGACACCGTGTCGGTCTCGGGGAGCGGCCCCGCCGACAGCGCGAACTGTTGGAACTGGCCGGGGCCGACGGACACACCGGGGTCGGCGGTCCAGGTCACCGAGGTGGCCTCCCCGGTGGACGGGTCCTTGACGACCTGCGAGGTCCAGCCCGGGATGGGTTCGGTGCGCGCGGACTTCAGGTTCGGCAGGGTGACCTCGAGGCGGGTGGTTCCGGCGGTCTCGGACTCGGTGGGCACCTTGAAGGTCAGCACCGTGTAGCCGCCCTGCGCGGCGTCGGGGGCCGCGACGGACACGTGCGCGGTGGCGACACCGGACCCGCACAGCAGCAGGCCAGCGGTCGCGCACGCGGTGAGCACGGCGCGGGAGGAACGGATGTTCATTTGTCTCTTTCGTTTCGGGGAGATCGGGTCATCGGCTGGTCAGGCCGTGACCGGGGGTCCCCGTCTCGAGAGGGCATGGTGGAGCAGTCGATGCGGGAGCGTCTCCGGCTCCGGGGGGGTGCGGCGCCCCGGCTCGGGCCGGGGGTCGGGTGTCGGGCCGCGCAGCACGATCCGCAGCACCCGGGTGATCGGCCCGTACAGCTTCTCCGCGGCCAGGATCAGCGCCGCGCACACTAGTGTCGCCGCGGCGTGCGCGGCCAGCATTGGGAGCGCGCGGGGTCCCTGGCCCGCGTGCTCGTGGATCAGGGTCGTCGACAGGGCCAGGTGCCCGGCGAGCTGTCCACCCGCCAGCGCCGCGACCAGGGAGAGGCGGCCACCGCGGTGGCCGCCCGCGACGCCCCCGGCGACCGCACCGACGCCTCCGCAGCACAGGACGAGCAGGGTCAGCGCCGCCGAGGTCGGGTGGCCGCCCCCACCGACGCCGTGTCCGGCGACCGCGAGCGCCGCCGTCAGCGCACCGACCGCGCCGCCACGCAGGGTGGCGGCGTCGCGGGCACTGGTCGACGGCACGGGGGAACCGATCGGGTCAGCGGACGCCGAGTCTGGCGAGGAGGTCGGCCTCGACGCCGTCGAGTTCGGCGGCGACCGCGTGGTGCGCGGCCTTGCGACGCTGCGCGGGCATCTGCTCGGCGGCGTGGACCGCGGTCTCGAGTTCGCCGAGACGGCCGCGGACGCTGGCGAGGAACGAGGTGGTCTCGGCGTCCGGGAAGCGGGCCGAGATCTCGTTCGTGGTCCGCTCGGCCCCGGCGATCCGGGCGCTGAGCCGCGCGCCGTGCCCCGTGTAGGCACCGAGGTCCTCGGCGGCGATGCCCATCCGGTTCGCCTTCTGCTGGTCGAGCTTGCCGCGGACCAGGACGGCCCCGCGGTAGGCGAGCGGCGCGAGGACCGGGGTGAGCAGCCGTGCGATGCCGAGGTAGCGGCGCACCTGGGCGACGCTGACACCGGACCGAGACGCCGCCTTCTCCTGCGCCTTCAGGGTCGCGACCTGCGCCTTTTCGATCTTCTTCGCGGACTTCGCCTCGGTTCGCAGCTTCTTGCGTTCGTTGCGGGCGCCGTGCTTGGCCTCGAGCTTCGCCTTGTGCTTGAGTGCCTTGGCCTCGGCGCGCCGGGTCGCGCGCGACTTGCGTTTCTTGAACAGACCCATCCGGGTGGCCCCTCCATCTGGTGCTCGTGCGCCGAAACCCTGCCGAGTACAGCGTATCCGTGACTGCTCCGCGCGTGTCCGCGGCGTCGGCAAGGAGTGCCGCGTGCACCGGGTGTCGGACCGGCGGACCATACTCTCTGTCATCGTGAATTCTTTGCAAGGCCCGGGGGAGCCGATCCGGCCCGACACCGCAACCGCCGCGTCCGAGCGGCGGCGGCCGGTGCTCGTCGACCCGAGGGCGCTGACCGGGTGCCGACACCGGGTTCACCTCGACACCGCATTCCCGGAGGTCGTTGCCGACGTTCCCGAGGACATCGGGGTGCAGCAGCGGCGGGAGGCGGCGCGGGCGTTCCGGGAGGCGATGCGCGAGCGGTTGATGGCGCCGCGGGCCGGCCGCACCGGGCTCATCGTCGATCCCACCGGCCGCGCCGCGGATCGGGCCGCCGCCACCCTGCAGGCGTGCGTCGACGGCGTCGATCGGATCTGGGGTGCCGTGCTGCCCCTCGAGCCGGACACCGGGCGCCGGGGCCGGGCCGAACTGCTGATCCGGGACCGGGAGCGGGGCGGCTACTTCCCGCTGATCGTCGTCAACCACAAGGTCACCGACCCGGGCAGCGGAGCCGTCACCTCCGGTCTCGACGACTGGGCGCCGCGGGTCGACGAAACCAGGAAGGTGCGGGCCCAGCTGCGCGACCAGTTCCGGCTCGCCCAGCTGCACCGGATGCTGGCGCGGCACGGCCACGCAAGTCCCCGCCTGCTCGGCGGCGCGGTCGGCTACGGCGGCGAATGCATCCTCGTGCACGACCTGGCCGCCGTGATGGATCAGTACGACGAACGGTTCGCCGATCGGCTCGCCGTTGCGCGGGGCGAGGTTGCGACGGTGCCGTCGCAGGTGGGTGAGTGCCGATCCTGCCCGTGGTGGCCGGACTGCCGGGCGGCGCTGACCGAGGCGCGGGACGTGAGCCTGGTCGCGACGGGATCGCGTGCGGACGTGCTGCGCGGGGTCGGGGTGCACACCATCGACGCGCTCGCCGACTGGGCCGGTCCCGCGCCGGAGGAGTGGCAGGGCAACGGATTCGACGATGCCGTCGTGCTGGCGCGGGCCTGGCTGGCCGGGGTGCCGCTGGTGCGTCGCTCCGCGGAGGTGACGGTGACGCGCGCCGACGTCGAGGTGGACGTCGACATGGAGAGCTACCAGGAACACGGCGCCTACCTGTGGGGCACGCTGCTCACCGAAAACGGTGTGACGCAACCTTATCGGCCGTTCGTCACGTGGGATCCCCTGCCGACGGTCGACGAGGCGCGCTCGTTTGCCGAGTTCTGGTCCTGGCTGACCGGGACGCTGAATCGCACCCTGGCGGCGGGGAAGACCTTTGCCGCGTATTGCTATTCGAGGTCCGCGGAGGACAAGTGGCTGCTCGAGTCGGCGGCCCGGTTCGCGGGACTGCCCGGCATCCCCACCAGGGCCCAGGTCCGGGCGTTCATCGACGGACCGCACTGGGTGGACATCTACCAGGCCGTCAGCGACCAGTTCATCTGCCCGAACGGCAAGGGGCTCAAGAAGATCGCACCCGTCGCCGGCTTTCACTGGCGAGACGCCGAGGCGGGCGGTGAGGCGTCGATGAGCTGGTACCGCGAGGCCGTCGGCTACGACGGCGCCCCCGACATCACCCAACGGGAGCGGCTGTTCGTCTACAACGAGGACGACGTGCGCGCGACGAAGGTGCTGCGCGAGTGGATGACCGACCGCGCGGCGGCCGAGGTGCCGCTGGCATCGGAGCTGTAACGGCGGCCCCGGTTTCCTGCAGCGGCGCCTCCGGCCGTCGGATGGTCTATCGCGGGGTCATCCGCAGGGCGCCGTCCATGCGGATGGTCTCGCCGTTGAGGTAGTCGTGCTCGACGATCATCTGCGCGAGCTGCGCGTACTCGGCGGGCAGGCCGAGGCGGGACGGGAACGGCACGCCGGCCTCGAGGCCCCTGCGGTACTCGTCGGTGACGCCGGCGAGCATCGGGGTGTCGATGATGCCGGGGGCGATGGTGTTGACCCGGATTCCGTACTGGGCGAGGTCGCGCGCGGCCGGGACGGTCATGCCGTGCACGCCGCCCTTCGACGCCGAGTAGGCGATCTGCCCGATCTGGCCTTCGAACGCCGCGACCGAGGCGGTGTTGATGACGACCCCGCGCTGACCGGAATCGTCGACGGCGTCGGTGCCGGCGATCGCGTCCGCGGCCAGGCGCATGACGTTGAAGGTGCCGAGCAGGTTGACCGTGATGACCGTGCGGAACAGCTCCAGGTCGTGCGGGCCGTTCTTGGACAGGATGCGGCCCGCCCAGCCGACACCGGCGCAGTTGACGACGGTGCGCAGCGGCACCCCGGAGGCAACGATCTGGTCGACCGCAGCCTGCACCTCGTCGCCGCTGGTGACGTCGGTGGCGATCAGCGTGACGCCGGCGGGGACGTTGTCGCCCGCACGCTCGATGGACTGGGCCAGGTCGAGCCCGAAGACGGTCGCGCCCGCCGCGGCGAAGCGCTTGGCGGTGGCGGCGCCGAGGCCGGAGGCCGCTCCGGTGACGAGTGCTGCGGTGCCCTGAAGTTCCACGGGTCCCTCCCCTTTCTCGACGGCCATTACTTGGTCGTCCTAGTACTTGGGGACACGATAGCGCAGAACGGGCAAGTTGAGTTAGGAGTGGTTCACCGAATGGCAGAACATGGGTGCCTGATCCGGTCGGGTGCAGGCGTTGCGTACAACAGTTGACCTGCGCATAAGTGGATTTCCGATTTCGCTGACCGGGTCCATAGCCGGTCCCTATGCTGGCGCGGTCGGGGGGCGTTCGCAGACGGTGGTCGCCCGTCATGGGAGTACCGCGCTCAGGAACCCGGATCGCCGGTCATGCGCAGTCAATGCACCGGCGCGCCGCGGGCAGCGCGTCCAGGCGTTCCGGACCGATCGGGCGCCCGCACCGCTCGCAGACGCCGTAGCTGCCCGCGTCGAGGCGGCGTTCGGCGGCGTCGAGTTCGTCGAGCTCGTGGCGGGCCTCGGTGAGTAGCGACGCCGTCTGGGCGCGTTCGAAGGCGACGGTCGCGCCCTCCGGGTCGTGCTCGTCGTCGTCGGTGGTCAGGTGCGAGCCCTCGATGATCTCGTCGAGTCGGGCGGTGAGGAAGTCGATGCGGTGCACCGCGTCTGCGCGTTCGGCGGCAATGCGTTGACGCGACGTGACGATGCCCGATTCCGGAAGCGTCATACCCGGTTCAACGTGAAACCATGCCGATCCGATACCCCGGGTCACTCGGTCGGGTGGAAGTCCGTGAGCTCGTAGTGCAGGGTCGGCGTCCGCATCGCCCGGTGCGTCGCGCGTACCAGCAGGTGCTGGAGTACCGGGAACCGGTGGTCGATCGCCCGGGCAGCCGCGGCGTTGTCGGCGCCCGACAACAGGTGCGCCGTCGCGGCGACCGGTTCCGGTCCGGTCGGCTTGCCCGACCAGGTGCAGGGTCGAATCCGGACCTCCGGGAAGTTGCGCAGGCGCTTGTTCTTCGATGCCCGGCCCGGGGTCCGGAAGTAGGTGTGGCCGCCGTCGACGGCGACGTTCACCGGTGTGTCCACCCAGGTCCCGTCCCGTTTCCGGGTTTGCAGGAGCACCACCTTCGCGGCGGCGACGGACTCCGGGGGTCTCTGCTCGGTCATGTCCAACCCTCCCGTGGGTGACGACGCGACACCCCCAGTGTCCTCCCCGCGCCGATGATTTTCCCGTGCCCGCCGGGTCCACACATCGAGGACACACAGTCACCGACGGAGGCAGCCATGACCATTGACCACGATCTCGGCCCGGCGGCGGGGCAGGTGTCCGGGCTCATCGCGGGTGTGCGTGAGGACCACCTGAGCCTGGCAACACCGTGCGAGCAGTGGACGGTGGACGACCTGCTGCGGCATCTGCTCGACCTCACCGCGGCCTTCGCCGCGGCCGCCAGCAAGGCGCCGTATCCCGTGGGAGCCTCCGGGGGACTGCCGGGCGACTGGCGGAACCGCCTGGACACCCAGCTCGACGATCTGGTCGCCGCGTGGCGCACCGCCGAGGCGTGGGAGGGCGACGCCTCGGCGGGCGGCGTCACGATGCCCGCGCCGGTGATGGGGGTCGTCGCGCTCGACGAGCTGGTCCTGCACGGGTGGGACCTCGCGCAGGCCACCGGCCAGCCCTACGACGCCGACCCCGCCTCCGTTCGGGCCTGCCTGGGGTTTGCCGCGTCGATGTCGGTGCCGGGGGAGGAGGCAGGCCGGGAGGGCCTGTACGGGCCCGTGGTTCCCGTCCCGGACGACGCCCCCGACCTCGTGCGGCTGCTCGGGTTCGCGGGCCGCGATCCGGGCGACGGGTGGCGGGATCGCTAAGCTCCTGCTCTCATGGCACTCAGCGCAACCCTGTACACCTTCACCCTCCAGTTGGCCGACGTCGATCGCGGGGTCTACCAGGACCTGGAGTTGCGGGTCGCGCGGCATCCGTCCGAGACAGCCGAGTTCATGCTCACCCGGCTGCTGGCCTACTGCCTCGAGTACGAGGACGGCATCGCGTTCAGCGACGGCGGCGTCTCCAGCACCGACGAGCCCGCCGTCCTGGTCCGCGATCTCACCGGCCGCATCACGGCGTGGATCGAGGTCGGCGCACCGGACGCCGACCGCGTTCACCGGGCGGCCAAGCTCGCCGACCGGGTCGCGATCTACACCCATCGCGACCCGGCCAAGGTCCTGGCCCCGCTCACTGGCAAGCGGATCCACCGCGCCGACGCGATCCCCCTCTATAGCTTCGACCGCGACTTCGTCGACGCCGCCGCCGCGGCCGTCGAACGCCGCAATACCGCCACCGTCTCCGTCACCGAACGCGAAGTGTTCCTGGACCTGAACGGCACCGGATTCGGCACGCCGATCGAGGAGCACCGGCTGACATCCACCCCGTGACCGGGTGAAGGGCACCTGTGCCCCGGCTGCCGCCGTGCGGGTGCCCGTCACCCCGGGGTGCGGCAAGTGTTCAGCGAATCCCGTCCCGCCGCAAGGCAATCGAGACGGCCGCGGCACGATTGTCGACGCCGAGCTTGGCATAGATGTGCGCCAGGTGGGTTTTCACGGTTGCCTCGCTGATGAACAGGCGCCTGCCGAGTTCCCGGTTCGTCAGGCCCTCCGCCAGCAATCCCAACAGTTCCGCCTCCCGCGCGGTCAGCGCCTGGTCGGGGCGCCGCATCCGGTCCAGCACCCGGGCCGCGACCGGCGGGGACAGGGCGCTCTCGCCCGCGACGGCGCCGCGGATCGCGGCGAAGATGTCGCGGGGCGCGGAGTCCTTGAGCAGGTAGCCGATCGCGCCGGCGTCCAGCGCCCGGACCACATCGGCGTCCGTGTCGTAGGTCGTGAACACCAGCACCGCCTGACCCGGTGTGTCGGCCCGGATCCGGCGGATCGCGTCCACGCCGTCGATGCCCTCGCCGAGCGCGAGGTCCATCATCACCAGGTCGGGGGAGTGGCGCGCGGCAAGGTCGACGGCGTCCTCGCCGGATCCGGCCTCGCCGACCACCTCGATGTCCGGCTGCGAGTCCAGCAGGGCCCGCAGTCCCGCCCGCACCACGAGGTGGTCGTCGACCAGCAGCACCGAGATCACGCCGCACCGCCGACCGGGATCTGCGCGGCGACGACGGTGCCCTCGCCCGGCGTGCTCTCCACGGCGAAGGTGCCGCCGAGGGCCTCGACCCGCTGCCGCATCGCGGGCAGCCCGAAGCCGTCCCGGTCACCGACGACGAAGCCGACGCCATCGTCGAAGACATCGAGCGCGATCGCGCCAGGCAGATAGGTCAGGGTCACCCCGACAGTGTGCGCGTCCGCGTGCCTGCGGACGTTCGACGCGGCGCTCTGCGCGACCCGGAGCAGCGCGTGCTCGACCTCGGACGGCAGCGCCATCACCGTCCCGACCACCCGGAGATGCGCGGCGGGGACGTAGCCGCGGACCGCGGCGAGCAGCGCGGCGTCGAGCGACTGCGTCCTCAGGTCGGGGGAGCCGAGATGGTGCACCAGATCTCTTGTCTCGGACAGGTTCTCGCGCAGCAATCCCGTCGCTGTGCGGATCTCGTCGTCCGCGCGCGGCCCCGGCCCCACCTCGTCCGCGGCCTCGAGGTGCAGCAGCGCGCTGGTCAGTCCCTGCGTGACGGTGTCGTGGATCTCGCGGGCCAGCCGCTCGCGTTCGGTCAGCACACCCGCCTCCCGCTCGGTCTCGGCCAGTTTCGTTTTCGCGTCGATGAGCTCGGAGAGCAGCTGCTCCCGCTCGACGGCGCCGCGTTGGACCTGCCCGTAGGCGAGGACGATCAGCGCGCCGGTGCACAGCGGCGCGAGCAGCACCGGCCACTCGGTGCGGCCGCTGAACGACATGAACTCGACGCCGGCGAACACCGCCAGCGCGGCGACGACCGGGTACGCCGCCCACCGCGGAAACGCCCGCGTGCACAGGAAAAAGATCGGGAAGGCGGTCCACGCGAAGCTCGGCGCCAGCCACACCAGCACCACCCACGATGTCAGCACCGGCCACACCCACGGCCGCCACGCACCCCCGCGGCGGGACAGCACCACGATCACCCCGTACAGCGCGGCGAGGACGGCGATCAGGCCCGCGACGACCACCCAGCGGCCGCTGACCCCGTGGTACGTCAGGTAGCGGGCCGTCGACGCCGCGAGCAGCAGGTAGAACGAGAGGTGGATCGCGACCGCGATCGGTCCCCGGAAGGGTGTCTTGTCCGGCACCGGGCCGATCCTACGGGCGGTGGTCCCGGACCGGATCGCCCATTCGGATGATCCCGCGGCAGCCGCGCGGGCGATGCCGCGGCACGGGGCCGGCGGCCAGGCTTGGAGCCGATCGAGTTTCCGATGCCCGAAAGGTTCGACGATGACCACCTCCCGCCGCCTGCCCCGCGCCCTCGCCCTCGCCGTCCCCGCGGTCGCCCTGCTCGCCGCAACGGCCTGCGGGTCCCCCGAGAACGCCGCCTCCTCGGCGACGACCGCGGAGGTGACCCCCGCCGCGGCGGTGCAGCAGGCCCCCGGCGGCGACCAGGGCACCATCACCGCGAACCGGCTCTCGGTCGGGGCCGCGGGCCGCGCGGCCCAGGCCGCCCTCGCCAGGTGCCAGGCCGACGGGCTCGGGTTCGTCACCATCGCGGTCGTGGACCGCGCGGGCAACGTGCAGGCGATGCTCCGCGGTGACAACGCCGCCCAGCACACGGTCGAGTCGGCCCGGCAGAAGGGCTACACCGCAGCCGCGTTCGGCGCCGACACCTCCGACCTCGTCGCCAGGGCGAAGGGAGACGGCCCGACCGTTGCCGACCTGCCCGGCACCCTGTTCCTGCCCGGCGGCGTGACCGTCAAGGCGGGGAACGCCTCGATCGCGGGCATCGGGGTCGGCGGGGCGCCGGACGGCAACGCCGACCAGGCTTGTGCCGCTGCGGGTCTCGCCGCGATCGAGGGAAGCCTGCGGTGAGGACCACGGTCGGAGTGATGCTCCTCGCCGTGGCGGTTCTGGCCGTGAGTGGCTGCGGGAGCGGCATTTCCGTGGAGAGCCCCACCCCGCAGGCTGCCGCCGACGCGGGGACCGCTCCGCCGATGACACCGGAACCGGCGGTCGTTTCGAATCCCGGTCCGCCCGTGTCGACGCCGGAACTCGAGCGGGCACTGTTCGCGGCGGCGGTCACCGACGACGCGGACTCGGTGCGCGCCGCCGTGCGTCGAGGCGCCGCCATCGAGGCACGGGACGACGGCGGCCGCACCCCGCTGGTTGCGGCGACCAAGGCGAACGCGGCGGCGGCAGCAGCGGCCCTGATCGCGGCAGGCGCGGACGTGAACGCGAAGGACGACATGCAGGACTCGGCCTTCCTATACGCCGGCGCCGAGGGCCTCGACGAGATCCTCGCGGGAACGCTCGGGCACGGCGCGGACGTGCGGAGCATCAACAGGTTCGGCGGCACCGCGTTGATCCCGGCGGCCGAACACGGGCTGGTCGAGACGGTGCGCACGCTGATCCGAGCCGGCGTGCCGGTGAACCACGTCAACCATCCGGGGTGGACGGCGCTGCTCGAGGCCGTCGTCTACGGCGACGGGTCCGCCCGGTACGTCGACGTCGTTGGTCAACTGCTCGACGCGGGTGCCGATCCGACGATCCGGGACTCGCAGGGCCGCACCGTGCTGCAGCACGCGCGCGGGCTCGGGCAGCACGACATCGTGGCGCTGCTCGTCGCGCGGGACGGGACCTGACCGCCGCTACCGGAATGTGCGCTAGTGCTCCGTCGTTCACGGCGGAGGTGAAAGCACACGCGGGAGGCCCACCAAGGGCCGAGCGTGCCCTAGACCGGACGGTCCTGCTGCTCGATGTACTGCCGCAGCACCGAGAGCGGGGCACCGCCGACCGAGCCGGCGAAGTACGAACCCGACCACAGCCGTTGCGCCCGCCAGTAGTGCTGAACCAGGTCGGGGAACTCCTGCCGCAGCCGCCGCGACGACACACCTTTGAGGCTGTTCACCAGTTTCGACACCGCGACCTTCGGTGGGAAGTTCACGAGCAGGTGGACATGGTTGCTTTCGCCGTTGAACTCGACCAGTTCGACCTCGAAGTCGGTGCACACGTCTCGCATGATCGCCTCCATCCGTTGGAGGTGCTGGTCGGTGAACACTCGATGCCGGTATTTGGTCACGAACACCAAGTGGGCGTGAAGGAGAAAAATGCAGTGTCTACCAGTGCGAATGTCGTCGTACTCTGCCATAAACCAATGGTAGACTGTTGGGGTGCAGCTCCGATACCGGTACCGCCTCAACCCCACATCGGGGCAACAGGCGGCGCTGGCGCGGGCATTCGGATGCGCCCGAGTGGTGTTCAACGACGCGATCGCCGCCCGCGAACATGCACGACGGACCGGTCTGTCGTACCCGAAAGATGCGGAGCTGTCGAAAGCGTTGACCGCGGTGAAGAAAACGCCCGAGCGGGAATGGCTCACCGAAGTATCGTCGGTCGTGTTGCAGCAGGCCCTCGCCGACGCTTTCGCCGCCTACCGCAACTTCTTCGCCTCCCTCGCCGGGAAACGCAAAGGCACGAACCTGGGGGCACCCCGGTTCCGGTCCCGCCGCGACAATTGGCAGTCGATCAGGTTCACCCGCAACGCCCGCTTCACGGTGACCACGGGTGGGAAACTGCGACTCCCGAAGATCGGCGACGTGCCGGTGCGTTGGTCCCGCGACCTGCCAGCGGAACCGTCGTCGGTGACGATCGTCAAAGACGGTGCGGGCCGGTACTTCGCATCGTTCGTTGTTGAGATGGACGCCGAACCGTTGCCGTCGATCGAGTCCGAAGTGGGCATTGATCTGGGCCTGACTACGTTCGCGGTCCTGTCGAACGGCAAGACCATCACGTCCCCGAAGTTCTTCCGCCGCGCCGAGCGACGGTTGATGAAGGCTCAACAATCCTTGTCCCGCAAGGACAAAGGATCGAAGAATCGGGCCAAGGCGCGCCTGCGGGTCGCCAAGGCTCACGTGAAGATGGCCGACGCCCGACGCGACTTCATGCACAAGCAGTCCACGGCACTGATCCGCGAGAACCAAGCGGTCTACGTCGAGGACTTGTGCGTGAAGGGCCTGGCCCGCACCCGCCTCGCAAAGTCGGTCCACGACGCCGCCTGGGGCATGTTTCTCCGCATGGTGGAGGACAAAGCCGCCCGATACGGGCGGACGGTCGTGAAGGTCGACCGGTGGTTCCCGTCGTCCCAGACCTGCTCGGTGTGCGGGCGGGTCGACGGACCGAAACCGCTGTCGATCCGATCGTGGTCGTGCCCGTGCGGCACGGTCCACGACCGCGATCTGAATGCTGCACGAAACATCCTCGCCGCCGGACGGGCGGAGAGGCGAAACGCCTGCGGAGAGACCGTCAGTCTTTCCGTCTAGCGGAAAGCGATTCTCTGTGAAACAGGAACCCACCGAGAGCGCCCACGCGGGTGCTGGTAGGAATCCCCGGCCTTCAGGGCCGGGGAGGACGTCAACTGTCGAGGTGCTCGCGCGACGACTCCGCGGCGGGCAGGGGCGCCGCCCGCCGGGACCGCGCCCGGTGCACGACCCCCGCCGCGATCGCGGCCGCCAGAATCGCCGCCGCCGCGATCGGTCCCGCCGGGCTGCCGGGGAACAGGCCGTCCAGCAGCAGCAGGACACCGAACACCAGGAACAGGGTCGCGGCGGCGAGCTGAATGAACCGCTCGGGCAGGTGCCTGCCGAGCACCGCGCCGACCACGATCGCGAGGGCGTCGGCGGCGACCATGCCGACCGTCGAGCCGATCCACACGCCAACCCAGTCGTTGTCCGCGGCGAGGGTGATCGTCGCCAGCATCGTCTTGTCGCCGAGCTCGGCGAGGAAGAACGCCGACGCAACGGCGAGGAACGCGGAGGTGCCGACCCGGCCGGCCTTGCCCTGCTCGTCCTCGCTGAGGCTGTCCCCGCGCAGCGTCCATGCCGCGAAGCCGATGAAGGCCAGGCCGCCGATGATGCTGATCAGGTGGGTCGGGATCGCGACGCCGAGGTAGTGGCCGACGGCGACCGAGACCAGGTGGACGACGGTGGTGGCGACGGTGATGCCGCCGATCACCACCCACCAGCGGTAGCGCAGTGCGAACGTCATCGCCATCAATTGGGATTTGTCGCCAAGTTCGGCAACGAAGATGACCCCGAAACTCAGCAGCAGGGCGGCAAGCACATTCACTCCTCCGGTCGAATTCTCGGAGGATGTTGGGACGTTCCTCCGGTCCCCGACGCGGGATGCGTCGACGACCGAAGGTCTCGCCCACCGGCATTCGCCGGTTCGAGCAGCCGGGCGGACCCAGGGATTCAAGGAACCGTGGGTCTGGCCAGTATGTCGACTGCTCGATTGGGGGCTACTCCCCTTCGCTGATCGCAACAGTACCCAGAGGACGGCAATTTGCCAACTGTCACAACAAGTTTGGAAACCCGAACTTTGAACTTCCGGTGTTGCTCAGGCGGCGAGCAGCATGGCCAAAACGGCGGTGTCGGGGTCGCTGCTCGGGTCGAGGCTTACCCGGCTGACCATCGAGGTGACCGTGCCGTCGGGTTCGGCCTCCACCCACGCGGCCCGATGGTCGAGGCCGAGATACGGCAGTCCGGGTAGCAGGACGCAACCCGACGCGACGCCGACGCATTCCGGCAGGGACGGCACCGTCTCGGAGGGGGGATGCAGCATCAGCAGGGCCGGCGGCTGGTGGTCGGCGAAACATCCAGGGGAGACGGCGGATTCGCCGACGATGGGGCCCTCGGCGACGACCAGGCCCACCGTGTCCGGCTGAGGATCATCGGGCAGGTCCTCGCGCGCGCCGAAAACCGTTGATGTGGAGAGCAATCCGGGGATCGATGCCACTCGGACCGCGAGCACCAGCAGCTGCGCCCACTCCTTGGTGGTGTCCGGCCAGCGGCCGGAGATGACGAATCCGCGCAGGATCCCCGCGGCATGGAACGGGGAAACCCCGATGTAGTCGCTTCGACTCATGCCCGCCCCCTGACCACACTCGCTCGTCCCGGCAGCGTCGCCGGCGGATACCTCCAGAATGCGCCCGAATCGGCTGGCAGACAACTCCGGTCGAGTGCCAGGACGGCGTCAGAAGCCGGGTCCCGGAACGGTCACCCGCAGCCGGAGCGCCGCGCCGGAACCGGCCGCGACCGCCGCCATCGGGTCGGTGCTCGGGGCGGTGCAGACGAATAGGTCCCGCCCATCCGCGCCGCCGAGCGCGACGGCGTACGGCCTGCGCACCGTGAACCGGTCGCCGACCGCGCCCTCGGCGTCCACCAGGAGGACGTCCCCGGTGGTCGGGGAGACCACCCAGATGCCGTTCGCGGCGTCGATCGCCAGGCCCTCCGGCCGCATGTCCGAGCCGAATTCGGCGAAGGTCCGCTGCTGTTCGAGGCCGCCGTCGGGGGCGATCGTGAACGTGGTGAGGCGGGGCGGCACCGCGCGGCTCTCGGCCACCGTGAGGGTGCCGCCGACGGCGTCGACGACCAGGCCGCCCGGGCAACGGAGCGAGCAGGCGACGTCGTGCACGGTGCCGTCGGGTTCGACCATCGCCAGGTCGTCCGTCGCGTGGTCGTCGCCGCGGCACCCGACATACGCCCGCCCGGTGACGTCCACCGACAGGTCCGCGAGCCGACCATCGGTGACCCCGGCGAGGTCGGCGTGCACGACAAGCTCCCCGCTCGCCTCGCGGCGCAGCAGCAGCCGGTCGGTGCCGCAGGCGATCAGCAGCCGACCGTCCGGCAGAAACCCGAGGCCCGCGGGGTGGCCGGGCAGTTCGGCGACGGTGTTCAGGGCGCCGGTGCCCGGGTCGAGGGCCAACACCGTGCCTGCGCCCTGGTCGGCGACCCAGAGGTGTCCGGCGTGCCACCGCGCGCTCACCGGGAACGTGAGCCCCTCGACGAGTGTGTCCACCGTCATGGTCACCACTCCACGATACGACTTCTCCCGGACGACGAACCCCCCGAAACGGCAGTCGCCGCGCTCCGTAGGGGGCGCGGCGACTGTGAGCTGTGAGCACTTCTGGCCCCGTCATGGGCCGAAAGGACTCACGGGCCGTCAGGCAATCAGGCCTGCGGTGGCGGTGCGGGCCTTCTCGAAGCGCGCGGACACGTCCGCCCAGTTGACGATGTTCCAGAAGGCGTTGACGTAGTCGCCCTTGACGTTCTGGTAGTCGAGGTAGAAGGCGTGCTCCCACATGTCGAG
>NZ_JBSGXD010000022.1:0-88852 GCF_053609225.1 Rhodococcus sp. NPDC054953
GCGTGGTGCTTGTCGTGGTGCAGCTCCATGATCTTGCCGGAGATGTGCGGCTCGAGGGCGGCGTAGTCGTAGGGCAGTTCAGGCAGCGTGTAGACGGACATGGGTGTTCCTCTCGATGGCCCCGGCCGGGTCGCCGGCGGGTGGGTGGCGAATCAGATGTCGAGCGTGTGGAATCGGCGATCGAGGTAGATCAACGGTCGTGCGGGGTCGGTGACCGCGATGCTCAAGACCCGGGCGAGCACGAGCGACGACGTGCCTGCGGGCACGATCCGCTCGATGCTGCAGCGCAGGGCGGCCCGCGCGTCGGGCAGGTAGGGCTCACCGGTGTCGAGCACGGCCCACCGCTGTTCGTCGGAGAAGCGGGCGGTGCCCGGTCGCGCGAAGGTGTCGGCGATCTCCCGGTGGGTGTCCGCGAGCAGATGCACGACGACGGTCGGGGAGTCGAGAACCGCTGTGGCACTACGGGAGGCGTGCATGACCGAGAAGGCGACCGTCGGTGGGTCGATGCTCACCGACGTGACGCTCGACGCGGTCAACCCGACCGGTCCCGCAGGGGACGCCGCGGAGATCAGCGACACCCCCGCGGGGTGGTGACGGAACGCCGTCGCGAAGGCCTCCGCCGTCGCCGCGGAGAAGCCGCGGGTGTCGGTCCGGTCGGCGTCGCGGTGCCCGGTCGGCACTGCCGTGCGGTGCGGTGCGGTCATGGGTTCCTCCGTCGTGTCGATCACGAGGCCGACGCTAAAAGCTTAAGTGGACTTGAGGTCAAGGAGATGTGGTGGGACACACACGTCCGTCCGGGATCGTGGCCAAGATTGTTGGCAATTGTTCCCGGATCCGCCGCATGACTTCCGGCGGTCTCCAACTCGGCCGAAGTGGACCGGCGCCACTGACTGCCCGCAGCAGTGCAGGGTTCGGGTGTGCCCGGGGACGGGCTCACCCTGGCCAGAATCCCATCTCCATCGACCACGTCACCGGGTTGACGGCCATTCGTTCTACTGCCACATCAGCTCCATTTCATCGAGAGTTCGTGTGTGCCCGATCCTGGGGTCACCTTGGCGTGCAGCTCGATTCGCATCCCGCGTGCGCGGTGCGCCAGCGGGGTTCGCTTGACCGCGGACATGCCCGCTCGCGAGGTGGAGGTAATCCACTGCACTCTTGTGATCGGTGGCCGCTCGCCTGGACGGTGTGTTGAGGCCGGTCATAAATCGTTGGCGGGTACTGCTGCCTGGTGTTAGGGTCGAGCTTCCGAGTTTGAGTGGTGCGAGAGATGGGAGGTGAGTTGATGATCGCGGTGAAGACCGCTGCCCTGTGCAGCGCCCGGACCATCCTCACGTCCCGGGCTCCGGTCTGATCGATTCCCACCGCCGGTAGCGGCGCGAACCGCACGTCGGCTCGTGGCCGCGGTGGCTTCGGTGTCCGAACGGGGCCCCTTTCCCAAGGGTCTGACTATGCATTCATCTCAACCCCTCTCGTCCACGTTCGATCTGTCCTCGCTCGGTTGGGACGACTCGTTCGCAGCGCTGTTTGTCGAGCATGCGGCCGTCGGTCTCCTTCCGGCCCGCGTCGTGCGGGTCGACCGCGGCTGCTGTGACACGTTTACCGCATCGGGTCCCGTCCGCGCGGATAGCGGGGCGGTCACCTCCCTCGACCCGGCCCATACTGTCTGCACAGGTGACTGGGCGGCGCTGCGCCCGGGTTCGGAACCGGAACTGGTGGCACTGCTGCCACGGCGCAGCGCAATCACCAGGGCCTCCTCGGATCGCACCTCCCACCAGCAAGTGTTGGCGGCGAACGTCGACTCTGTCATCATCGCGGTATCGCTTGCGGCACCGCTGAACGCGGGCCGGGTGGAGCGGCTGCTCGCGCTGGCCTGGGACAGCGGCGCGAAGCCGGTCGTGGTGCTCACCAAAGCCGACGTCGTCGACGACCCAGGTGAGGCTCTGGCCGCCATCACCGACCTGGCTCCCGGTGTGGACATTGTCACCACCAGTTCCACGACAGGTGCAGGTCTGGACGTTCTGTCGGAGGTGGCGACCGGGACCGCGGTCCTGCTCGGCCCGTCAGGGGCAGGAAAATCCACCCTAGCCAACGCTCTCATCGGCCGAGAATATATGGGCACCAAAGCAATTCGGTCCAGCGACGGCAAGGGACGGCACACCACCGTGCACCGCGAGTTGCTGCCGCTACCCGGCGGCGGAGTGCTCATCGACACCCCGGGTTTGCGAGGTATCGGCTTGCAGGATGCCGCCGACGGAATCGAGCGGGTGTTCTCCGAGATCGAGAGCTACGCCCGGGACTGCGCCTTCGGTGACTGCGAACATCGCAGCGAACCCGGCTGCGCCGTACAGGAAGCCATCGTCGTCGGCATGCTGGATGTGGGCCGACTCGATCGGTACCGCAAGCTGCTGCGTGAAAGTGAGCGGGCGGCGGCCCGGGGGAGCGCCCGTCAGTCGAGCAAGGGCAGCAAGACCCAGAAGCAGATCACGCGGGACCTCCGCGCGACCTATCGATTCCGCGACCGCCAGCGCTGACGCCGCGGAAAGTGCACGCATCCGGGGGCCTCCCGGCGGCGTGTCCGTCGGCTTGCCGCAGGCACCTCCGCCAGCCAGCCTGCCGACGCCCGCACCGTGCAACTCGCCATCGCAAAAGGAGAAGAACCGCTTTGAGCACTCACACCAACTGGATCACTCGCGCCGAAACCGATGCCGACATTCCAGCAATCCGCGAGATCAACCTCGGCGCATTCGAAACCGCTGAGGAGGCCGACCTCGTCGATGCCCTGCGCGTCGATCCGGCGTGGATAGCCGACCTGTCCATCCTTAGCGCAGGCCCGGACGGCAAGCCCGTCGGGTACGCACTACTGACTCGCTGTCACGTCGACGACACCCCGGCACTGTGCCTTGGGCCGTGCGCGGTCCGGCCCGAGTACCAGAAGACCGGGGCGGGTTCCGCCGCGATCCGCGCCGCTCTCGAGGCCGCCGCGCAGGCGGGCGAGCGCTTCGTGATCGTTCTCGGGCATCCTGCCTACTACCCGCGGTTCGGCTTCACCCGCGCCTCGGAGCACCGCATACGGCTGAGTATCGATGTCCCCGACGAGGCATTGATGGCACTGAGCCTCGACTCCGAACGGCTGCCCAGCGGCACCGTCCGCTACGCAGCACCCTTCGGCATCTAACGAGCCGAATTCTGCACCCTGGGGTCGCCCGCAGTCACGCAGGCGAGCCCAGGGCCCGTCGATATTCCCTGCCTCCGCGGGGTTCCCGCGTGGCACAAGCCAGATCCGACCCCGTAGCGCTTTCGCTCTGCACCACAACCTGCGCCGGCAAGTTCGCGCTCGTCGGTGCCGTGCCGCTGAGCAACATGACTGGTCGATCGAGAGCCGACGCAACCTCAGCCTTGAGGCCACAGGTTCTGATCACTTCTCCACCGAAGGCCGTTCCACCGTAAGCGATTTGCGGATAGACGAGTGCCAGGTACGCAAGGATGTCGTCGCTGACGCGCGCTTCGGGAATCCGCCGCTGGGACTGGAACGCGATGTGCCAGCTCAGTGAGCGCGTTTGGTCAGCGCCCGGTGGTGGCGTCGATGAGTTCGCGGAGAATGTCGGCGTGGCCGGCGTGGCGGCTGGTCTCCTCGATCATGTGGGTCAGCGCCCAGCGGACACTGGGTGCGGGCCTGCTCGACTGCGGCCGAGGGACGGGTGCGCCGAGGTCGGTGCACCCGTCGAGAACTCTGTTCGAGGCCGCAACCGCTTCCTGGTAGCGGGCGATGACGTCGGCCACACTGTCTGTTGGTGAGGCCCGGAAGGTGGCCTGCCAATCGGTGACGTTGTCCCCGAGGAACATTGAGCGCTCGACGAACGTCAGGTGATTGAGCAGTCCGAGCAGGTTCGTGCCCGACGGCACTGCCGCTGTTCGAATCTGTGGTTCTGGGGCACCGTCGACCTTCGCGGCGACCGCCGATCTGAGGTAGTCGAGGAATCCTCGCAGGGTCTCGGATTCACTGTTCCCGGTGCGGGGCGGCGGGGTGTCACGGCGGCGCATGCGATGGGAGGTGGGCACGTGGTCTCCTTCGTCAGGTCTGGTCAGATGGCGCGGCGGATGAGCAGGACGTGGTCGGTCACCTCGGCGGTGCGCCCATCGGGTGCGGTGGCGATCCGTCGGCGTGCTTCGGCACGCTCGATCGTCCACCCAGCCGGTTCCAGATCGATCCCCGCGGCAACCTCCTGTGGGCTCGGGAATCGGTGGTCGGGATCCTGGCCCCATGACCACGGCGCGGTGGAGCCGTGGTCGACGACCAGCAGTCGCCCACTCGGACGCAGTGCGTGCGCGGCCGTGCGCAGGATGGAGCTCCTGTCCAGATCGAAGGGGGTGTGCAGGTAGTGGGCGCAGACCAGGTCGAATCGACCCTGTGGGAAGGATTCGTGCAGGTCGTAGCGCCCGGCGAGGACGCGGTCACCCAGACCGTGCGCGACGGCCGCATCTGCCAATCGGGCGACTGCCACGGCCGATATATCGACGGCGGTGACCCGCCATTTCTGCCGGGCGAGCCACAGCGCGTCGCCGCCGTCACCACATCCGAGATCCAACGCGAGGCCGGGGGACAGACCCTCGACCGTTTCGGAGAGGACTTGATTCGGTTGCGGATCAAGGGCTTTCGGACGGTGTCCATAGACCCCGTCCCAGAAGGTGACCGCATCGGTGGTACTCATCAAGGCTCCGTTTCGTTCGGTGCGCACAGTCTCGCCGCGCTCCCCACGACCTGGCACCAAAACTTGCGGTTCTGGCACGATGGTCTCGTGGATCGCGAAACGGAAGATGTGCTCGACGTGGTGGGCCCGCGGCTGCGTGCACTGCGCCGCGAGCGGGGCCACACCCTCGCTGACCTCGCGGTGAGGACCGGGGTGTCGGAGAGCACGCTGTCGCGCCTCGAGAGCGGACAGCGAAGGGTGACACTGGAGTTGCTGCTGCCACTCGCCCGTACCTACGACGTCCCGCTGGACGATCTCGTCGGTGCGCCACGCACCGGCGACCCGCGGATCCATCTGAAGCCGATCCGACGGTCCGGGATGACCTTCGTGCCGCTGTCGCGGCGGCCGGGTGGGGTGCAGGCATTCAAGATGATCATCCCCGCTCAGCCGACGCTGCTCGAACCGACGCCGCAAACCCACGACGGCTTCGAATGGCTGTACGTGCTCAACGGTCACCTTCGCCTCGTGCTGGGCGAGCGTGACCTGACGCTACCGCCCGGTGAGGCCGCCGAGTTCGACACGTCCTTGCCCCACTGGCTCGGCAGCGCAGACGGCGGTGTGGTCGAGCTGCTTATCCTGTTCGGTTCACACGGAATGCGTGCGCACGTGCGTGCCGACGCTGAATACTCGTCTCATCGCAAGGGACGGCGTTGAGCCAGGGCGCAGAAACCTCGACGGACCGGACCGCTACGGTCGCCGTCTCGAGGCTCCGCCGACCGCGAGGCGTGATCCGCGTGGGAAGTACCTTCCCGACGGGCGCCTCCGCAGGCCCTGTCGCAACCAGGTCACTCTCCGCGACCGCGCTTGACGGATTGACGCAGTGACTCGCTGTCCTCCTCGAGGCAGCGGAGATGTTCCAACGCGAAGGCGAGCAGCAGTCGACGCAACCGCTTGTGGGCACTGCTACAGTGGCGGCCATGCAGCGCGCATATTTCTGGTTTAGCAGGCCGGCCCCGGGTGGGTCGGTCGGCGTAACCACGCGCTGACCTCTCCACCCCGAGCCGGAATCGACCGGCTCGCGGATGCGTCACACGTCCTGGGTCGGCCGCAAGTCCGTCACCGACGAACAGGACACGCAATGACCCTCACGATCGACACCACCCGCGATCTCGACGACCAGCGGACCATCTCGATCTCCCCGCTGGCCGCGCCGAGTGTGATCCGCGGTGAGCACCCCGCCGATGACGCGGTCGCGGCCACGGTCCGGGCAGGTCGCGGCGCTACCGTCGACATCCTCACCGGCCGCGACGACCGGCTGATGGTCGTGGTCGGGCCGTGCTCCGTGCACGACACCGAGGCCGCCCTCGACTACGCCCGCAGGCTCGCGGCCAAGGCCGACGAGCATCGCGACACCCTGCACGTCGTGATGCGGGTGTACTTCGAGAAGCCGCGCACCACCCTCGGGTGGAAGGGATTGATCAACGACCCGCACCTGGACGGCACCTTCGACATCAACACAGGGCTGCGGATGGGCCGCAAGTTGCTCGTCGACATCACCGAGATCGGCCTCCCCGTCGGGTGCGAGTTCCTCGACCCGATCACCCCGCAGTACATCGCGGACCTGGTCAGCTACGGCTCGATCGGTGCCCGCACCGCCGCCAGCCAGGTGCACCGGCAGCTGTGCAGTGCGCTCTCGATGCCGGTCGGCATCAAGAACTCCACCGAGGGTGACGTGCAGGTCGCCGTCGACGGCACCCGCGCCGCCGGCGCCAGCCACGTGTTCCCGGGCACCGACCTGGGCGGTCAGTCCGCGCTGATCCGCACGGTCGGCAACCCGGACTGCCATGTCATCCTGCGGGGCAGCAGCGCCGGACCGAACTATGACCGCGAGTCGGTCGCGGACACCCTTGCGCGGCTTGCCAAGGCGGGTCTGCCCGAGCGAGTCGTCGTCGACGCCAGTCATGGCAACAGCCAGAAGAACCACGAGCGTCAGGTCGATGTCGTTACCGACATCGCCAACCGGATCGCCGGCGGCGAGAAGGGTGTCGTCGGGATCATGCTGGAGAGCTTCCTCGAGGCGGGTAGGCAGGACCTGACCCTCGGCCGCGCGGACGAGCTCGCCTACGGGCAGTCCATCACCGATGCCTGCCTCGACTGGGGCACCACGGCCGCGCAGCTGGACCGGCTCGCCGCGGCCGTGGTCAGCGCACGCCGCGCGTCCGGAACTGCACGCTGATTCGCGGACCGGTGGGGCGCGTCGTCTTCGGGACGGCGTGCTCCCAGGTGCGTTGACAGGATCCGCCCATCACGAGCAGGTCGCCGTGGCCGAGGGAGAACCTGGGAGCCTCGCCACCACCACTGCGGGGTCGCAGTGCCAGTGGACGCGCCGCACCGAGGGACAGGATCGCGACCATCGTGTCCTCGGTGGCGCCGCGCCCGATGGTGTCACCGTGCCAGGCGACGCTGTCGTGACCGTCCCGGTACCAGCACAGTCCGGCGGTGGTGAATGCTTCGCGCAGCTCCGGGCGGTAGTGCTCGCTGAGGAGGTCCCGCGCCCGAGCCAGCAACGGGTGGGGGAGTGCGACCTCCCTGTCGTAGAACGCGACCAGGCGCGGGACGCTGATCACGCGGTTGTACATTCGGCGTTGCTCCGCGCGCCACGCCGCCGAGGTCGTGAGGTGGGTGAACAGGCTGTCCGACCCGCTGAGCCAGCCGGGGAGCACGTCCACCCAGGCGCCGCCCGCGAGTTCGCGGCGGCGCACACCGGTCAGTGACGCGAACCGTGGACCGGCGGTGGGATCGTCGAACAGCGACGCCTGCAGGGCCTGTTCCATGCGACCGATGCTACCCCGATGCTCGAACAGATGTTCCCATTCTTGGGGCAGGCTCGGTGTCGTCGAAACGCGTGCGGGCCGATTCGATCGCGGGCAGGTGCTCGTCGGCCCATGCGAGCAGGACATCGACCGGGTGGCGCAGGGTCTTTCCGAGCGGCGTCATTCGGTACTCGACCGCCACCGGGCGGGACCCGATCACCGTGCGCTCGATGATGCCGTTGCGTTCGAGTCGCCGCAGGGTTGCCGTCAGTGACTTCTGGGTCACCGCCGGGATCGCGCGTCGCAGTTCGTTGAACCGGTGGGGGCTCTCGCACAGCTCGTTGCACACCGCCAACGACCACTTGTCGAGGACCTGGTCGAGCAGTTCGCGGTGCGGCGCGGTGACTCGCAGTTCGTCCGCGGGCGGTGGGGTGGTTTCGTGCATGCAACCTAGTCTCGTTGAAGTGCCCTTCGGGAACCAAGTATCACTGAGATACCAACCGGAGAATTCGAGGAGACAGCCATGACCGTTCGGTACCTCAGCCCCGAGGGCATGACCCGGCCCGCCCCCTATCACCACGTCGCGGTCGGCGTCGGCAGTCGCCACGTCCACGTCGCGGGACAGATCGCGCGACGTGCCGACGGCACGCCGGTGTCGCCGGGCAGCCTGGATGGGCAGGTCGCGCAGGCCTTGCGCAACACGGCCACCGGTCTGGCCGGCGCGGGAGCATCTTTCGCTGACGTTCTGCGACTGACCTTCTACGTCACCGGATGGGCGCCCGAGAGGATCGGTGACTTCATGGCCGGCGTGGAGCAGGTTGCCGCCGAAATCGGACTGCCGTCGCCGATGCCGCCTGCCTCGCTCATCGGCGTCGACTACCTCTTCGAGCCCGACGTTCTCGTCGAGGTGGAGGCGACAGCCGTCCTCGACTGAACCTCGGTCCTGTAACGGCCCGGGTTTCGCGAACGGTCCGGGTGAATCACGGCCGACCGGGGAGGAACGACACACGGACCCCGCCCCGGAGGGGCGCCGGGTGTCGTGGGCTCACACGGGACCGGCCTGCTCCCGTAGATGCACGATCGCCGCCGCCGTCGCCGCGACGGTCCGGTCGGCATCTCCGGTGAGTCGGAGCAGGGCCTGGTGTGCCGTGGTGCCGGGAGTCTCGGCCAACGCCTGCGTGATTCGGAGTCGGGTGGGTCCGTCGGCGGAGGAGTCGACGTCGCCCTGCAGGGCCCCGACGATCTCGTCGCCGACCCCCGCGACCTCCGCGAGCCGGCCCAGCACCTCCGCGGCCTCGACGTCACGACCACCGGCGACGACCATCCCGAGGAGGACGGGAATCGCGTCGACGCCACCGCGGGCGCCGAGTTCGAGGGCGGCGCGGCCGCGGACGGCACCGTCCGCGTCGCCGATCGCCCGCCGCAGTAGGGCGGTGGCCTCCGCGGCGGGTACCGACGCGATCGCCTCGACGGCGCGGCGCCGCACCTCGGCGGCGTCGGCGTCCAGACCGACTGCCAGCTCCGCCAACCCTCGACCGTCCGCCCGCGCCAACGACCACCTCAGCGCCCCCGCGACGTTGGCGTCCTCCTCGGTGAGCGCCGCCTCGGCCAGGGCCCGGGCGGGCACCGGCGCCTCGTGCGATAGCACCGCCTGCTGGCGGCGTCCCCCGGACTCCGATTCCAGCGCACGCAGCAGTGCGACCAGATGCAGGACATCACCCCACTGTGCAGGCGCGGCGGCGTCCACGCGTTCGAGCCTGGTGAGCAGTTCCTGCTCGGCAGCGATCCGCTGCCGGGTGTGCCGGATCAGCTCACCGACCAGGTCAGCGGGGGCGAATCCGGGCTCGTCGAGGGCCCGCCGTGTGTTGGTGAGGGATAGGCCGAGCGTCCGCAGGCTCTCGACGTGGAAGAGCCGGCGGATGTCGTCGGCGGAGTACTCGCGGTAGCCGCCCGCGGTGCGGCCGGTCGGCGTCACCAGCCCCAGCGCGTCGTAGTGCCGCAGCACGCGTGCGCTGAGGCCAGTGAGCCGCGAGACCTCTCCGATCAACATCGCGCCGCCCTATGCCTCGCGGCCGACCGCGACGCGTTTCGCCGCCGCGACCGAGACGGTGAAGCCGCTGTCCGGGTCGCGATGCAGCCGATCGGTGGCCTCCGCGTGCGCCCGGACCAGCGGATTGGTGCTCGTGGCCGCCTCACCCAGGACCGGGAGGATGGCGTCCCCGAGCGCCACCAGCGCGCGGCTCAGGCTCAGCTGCACGTCCCGGTCGCCGCGCCCCAGCGCCCGCGCCAGCGCGCCGGCGAGCCCGGCCTCGTCGCCGGGCGGGACGAGCGCGACCGCCGCCCGCCACGCGGCCCGCGCCACCTCGTCGTCATCGTCGTGCAGCAGACCCGACACCGCGGGCCAGGCCCGACGGTCCCCGACCTTGGACAGCGTGTGCAGCGCCTGGCTCCTGGCCTGCCCGAGGTCGGAGCCGAGTTCGCGGATCAGCAGGGGCACCGTGACGTCGGCGGGCAACCGGCACAACGCCCAGGTCAGCATGTCGCGGACGAAGAAGTCCGGTTCGACGGCACACCGCGCGATCAGGGCATCTGCCGTGCCGGGGTCGGGCTGGGTCCCGGCGGCGAGCGCGGCCCGCAGCCGCCGCGACGGGTGCGGGTCGGCGAGTACGCCGATCCCGGTGACGGCCTGCCCACCCCCGTCGGTGCTGGTCGTGTCGGTGCTGGTCGTGTCGGTGGTGTTCGGGTTGGTCGGGTTCACGTGCAACCACCTCCTTCGTCCGCCACTCCAGTCTCTGACACTGTGTCAGGGTCAAGGGCGCTGTGTCGCGGATCACCGAGAGTGTCGGTGTGGCGTCGTACCGTCCTCGCATGAGCTACGAAATTCAGGTGACGGTGGATTCGAGGCGGCCGCACGATCAGGCGAAGTGGTGGGCGCAGACCCTCGGCTGGCGGGTGGAGCCCAGCGACGAGGACTTCATCCGCGGGCTCGTGGCGGCCGGGCAGGCCCGTGAGGAGGACACCGAGGTCTACGACGGGGTGCTGGTGTGGCGGGTGGGGGCCGGGATCTCCGACCCCGCGCACCCGGACCGGCCGCGGGTGCTGTTCCAGTTGGTTCCCGAGGGCAAGACGGTCAAGAACCGGATGCACTTCGACGTCCGCGCCGGGGACGACCGGGAGGCCGTCGCGCAGGCGCTCGTCGCACGCGGGGCGGCGATCGCGCACCGTGGGGAGCAGGGGCCGTTCCGGTGGATCACGATGACCGACCCGGAGGGCAACGAATTCTGCCTCACCTAGCGAAATGCGCCCGGGGTGCTGCCGGTCCACCGCTTGAACGCGCGGCGGAACGCACTTGGCTCGGAGAACCCGAGCCGAGTCGAGATGTCGTCGACGGAGTCGCCGCGGGCGAGCCCGGAGATGGCGGCGTCCCGCAGCACCTCCTCGCGCAGCTGGTTCAGTGACGTCCCCTCGTGCCGGAGCAGCCGCCGCAGGTGGGCGGCGCTGATGGAGAGCATCTCGGCGATGTCCTCCGCCGTCGCCGCCCGCCCGGCCGCGCCGCGTTCGAGCGCCTTCCGGACCTGAGTTGCCGCGCTGCTGTCGTAATCGCGTTCGGAGAACAACAGATTCGGTGATTCGCGCAGGTACTCCTCGAGGGTTTCCTCGGTCTGGATGATCGGTGCCCGCAGCACCGCGTTGTCCAACTCGATCGCCGCATGGTCGGCACCGAAACTGACCCGCACCCCGAAGATCGCGTCGTAGCTGCGGGCCAGGGTCCGGTCCGGCTCCGGATACGGCAGCCGGACCGCCACCAGCTTCACGCGCCTGCCGACCAGCCATGCCGCGAACCGGTGCAGCAACATCAGAACGAAGTCGGTGAGCAGTTGATCGGCGGCGTCGGCGATCTCCGGCCGCAGCGCCGCGTCCCGTTGCGGGATCTCCACGTGCAGCACCGTGGTCGTCGGCGTGGCCTCCAGCCGCAGCGGCGATAGTCCCGGCAGCACCCGGATCACGTCGGCGAGCCGGTCCAGCGCGGCACCGAGGTCGGGACGGTGGATCAGGGTCAGGCACACCACACGGAACGTGCCGCGCGGCACCGGGGCGGTGCCGAGCCCGAACAATTCGTCGTCGGTCAGCCGCCACGCGGCCTGCGTGAACCGGGTCAGCTGCGCGGGCGTGATCCGGCCAGCGCCCTCACCGAGCACCGCAGGGGGGATGCCCGCCGCGGTCAGCGGCGCGCCCATGTCGAAACCGGCGCCAGCGGCGAGGGTGGCGGCGCGGCGGACGAAGTCCGCGGGGACGGTCCGCCCGCTCATCGGCCGGTCACCACCGTCCCGCCAGCTGGTGGAGACGGGCGATCGCCTCGGTCAGCACGTCGTCCCGCTTGCAGAAGGCGAAGCGCACCAGTCGGTTCCACGGCTCCCTGTGATCGGTGAACACGCTGACCGGCACCGCGGCCACCCCGACCCGCTCCGGAAGTGCGCGACAGAACTGCACGCCGTCGTCGATCCCCAACGGGGAAATGTCCGCGCACACGAAGTAGGTTCCCGCGCTGGCACGGACACCAAACCCGGCCTCGGCGAGTGCGGCCGACAACCGGTCACGCTTGTGCTGCAACACCGCTCGCTGCTCGGTCACCCAGGGCATTTCGAACCGAAGCGCGTGCGCGACCGCGGGCTGGAACGGGCCGCCGGCGACAAACGACATGAACTGCTTTGCTGTGCGCACCGCGTCGACGAGTTCCGCTGGGCCGCAGACCCATCCGGTCTTCCAACCGGTGACCGCGAACGTCTTCGCGGCACTCGACACCGTCACCGTCCGCTCCGCCATCCCCGGCAGCATCCCGATCGGGCTGTGGGCTGCGCCGTCGAACACCAGATGCTCGTACACCTCGTCGCTGAGCACCAGCACCTCGTGCCGGACCGCGAGCTCGGCGATCGCGGCCAGCTCGGCGTCGGACAGGACGGTGCCCGTCGGGTTGTGCGGGGTGTTCACCACGATCATCCGGGTCCGCGGCCCGACCGCCGCCCGCAACGCGTCCAGATCCAGCGCGAACCCGTCCCCGTCGGCAACCAGAGGCACCGTCCGCCGCACCCCGCCGGCGAGCGCGACGGCCGCGGCGTAGGAGTCGTAGTACGGCTCGATCAGCACCACCTCCTGACCCGGTTCCACCAGCCCGAGCAGCGTCGCGCTGATCGCCTCGGTCGCACCGACCGTGACCAGCACCTCGGTGTCCGGGTCGAAGACCTGCCCGTACCGGGCGGCGCGGTCCGCGGCGATCGCCTCCCGCAGCACCGGCATCCCCGGCCCCGGCGGGTACTGGTTCAGTCCGTCCGCGATCGCGGTGCGGGCGACCTCCAGCATCGCCGCAGGCCCGTCGGTGTCGGGGAAGCCCTGCCCCAGGTTGATCGCGCCGGTCCGCACCGCAAGAGCCGTCATCTCCGCGAAGATCGTCGAGGCGAACGGTTGCAGGCGGGTCACCGTCTGACTGTGGCGTGCGGCGGGCATTGCCCCAGCCTAGCGACGCGCACCCGAAACACTCGCCCCCGGTTGGGCTCGGCCGTACGGTGGTCGAATGACCCCGGCAATCGAAATTTCGAAGCTGGTCAAGACGTTCGGCCGGACCGCGGCGCTCGACGGGCTAGACCTGACCGTCGAGGCGGGGGAGGTGCACGGCTTCCTCGGGCCAAACGGGGCGGGCAAGTCGACAACGATCCGGGTGCTGCTCGGTCTGCTCCGCGCCGACAGCGGCACCGCCCGACTGCTCGGCGGCGACCCGTGGCGCGACGTCGCGGACCTGCACCGTCGGCTCGCCTATGTGCCCGGCGATGTGAACCTGTGGCCCAACCTGTCCGGCGGCGAGGTCATCGACCTGCTCGGGCGGCTGCGCGGCGGCCTCAACGAGGCCCGGCGGGCCGACCTGGTGGACCGATTCGACCTGGATCCGACGAAGAAGGGCCGCACCTACTCGAAGGGCAACCGGCAGAAGGTTGCGCTGGTCGCCGCGCTCGCCTCCGACGCGGAACTGCTGATGCTCGACGAACCGACGTCCGGGCTGGATCCGTTGATGGAGGCCGTCTTCCAGGAATGCATCGAGGAGGTCACCCGGCAGGGCCGCACCGTGCTGCTGTCGAGTCACATCCTCGCCCAGGTGGAGGCGCTCTGCGGTCGGCTCACCATCATCCGGTTGGGTCGGACGGTCGAGACCGGCTCCCTCGCCGAGCTGCGGCACCTGACCCGCACCTCGATCGCGTGCCAGACGGCCACCCCCGCCACCGGACTTGAGGCGCTCACCGGGGTGCACGACCTCGTCGTCGACGGCACCAGGGCGCGTTTCCAGGTGGACACCGCCGAGCTCGACGCCGCGGTCCGGCACCTGTCCGGGTTCGGCATCCGCACCCTCACCAGCCAGCCGCCGACACTGGAGGAACTGTTTCTGCGCCACTACGGGGACGAACTCGCCGCGGCGGGGGTCGACGAATCGTGAGCGCACTGGCCGGGACCGGCACCCTCACCCGGTTCGTGCTGCGCAGGGAACGCGTCGCGCTGGTCGGGTGGCTGCTCGGCGGCGTCCTCGTGTACTACTCACAGGCCGTCGGCGTGGACATCGCCTACCCGACCCAGGCCGACCTGGACGCCGTCGCCGCCAGCATGGAGAACAATGCCGCGATGATCGCGATGGCGGGCCCGCCGCGCGTACTGGACACCATCGGCGGCCAGGTCGCGTTCCAGGCCAGTGCCTTCGGGATGATCGTCGCCGCGTTGATGGCCATGTTCCTGATCGGCAGGCACACCCGCGCAGACGAGGAGAACGGCCGCGACGAGCTGATTCGCTCGGGCGTGGTCGGCCGGTACGCGCCGGTCGCGGCGGCGGTGATCGTGACCGCCGCGGCGTGTGTCCTGTACGGCGTCGTCGTCGCGGCAAGCCTGATCTCCTACGGGTTGCCGGTTGCCGGGTCGGCGGCGCTCGGGGTCGGTGCCACCTGCGCGGGACTGGTGTTCGCCGCGGTCGCGCTGCTGGCGGCGCAGGTCACCGGCAGTACTCGGACGGTATACGGGGCGACCGGTGCCGCGATTGCCGTCGCCTACGTGCTGCGTGCGGTCGGTGATGTCGGGGGAGGCACCCTGTCCTGGCTCTCACCCCTGGGGTGGGGTCAGGCGATGCGCCCCTACGACGGCGAGATCTGGTGGCCCGCAGCACTGTCGGTGGCGGTCGCCGCGCTCGTCGCCGGGCTCGCCCTCGCCGTGCTCGACCGCCGCGACATCGGCGCCGGGGTGCTGCCGCCGCGGCCGGGCCCCGCCCGCGGCGGCGCGAGCACCGCTGGCGCGGCCGGGCTGGCCTGGCGGCTCCAACGCGGCTCGCTGATCGGCTGGTCGATCGGGATGCTCGCCGCCGGGCTGGCATTCGGCACCATCGGCAACGACGTTGGCGACCTGCTCGGTGACGTGGACCTCGGGGAACTGCTCGGGCAGGCCACCGCGAGCCTGGTGGACGCGTTCTACGCGATGGCCGCGTCGATGCTCGCGATGATCGCGTCCGCATTCACCATCTCCTCGGCGCTGCGGCTGCGCTCCGAGGAGACCGCGGGCCACGCCGAACCGCTGCTGGCGACCACGCTGACCCGGGTCCGCTGGCTGGGGTCGCACGCCGGCGTGATGCTCGTCGGGTCGGCGCTGGTCGTCGCGCTCGGCGGGCTCGGCACCGGCCTGATGTACGGGGCGATCACCGGGGACCTCGCCGAGGTGCCGCGGCTGCTCGGCGCCGCGCTGGTGTACCTGCCCGCCGTGTGGGTGCTCGGCGGTCTCGCCCTGCTGCTGTTCGGCGCGGCCCCGCGGGCCACGGTCGTGGCGTGGCTCGCGTTGGCGTTCTGTTTCGTGGTGCTGATGTTCGGCTCCACCCTCAAGTTCCCGGAGTGGCTGATGGCACTGTCCCCGTTTCATCACCTGCCGCTGGTGCCCGCGGTCCCGGTCGACTGGGTGCCGGTGCTGGTCGTGACCCTGGTTGCGGCCCTGCTCTGCGCGGCGGGGGCGGTCGCGTTCCGCCGCCGCGACGTGGCCGCCTGACCGGCCCGCACCGCCGCCGGAACCTGCGTGTCACATTCCCCGCCCCCGTCTCGTCCAAGTCGACGAGAGGATGTTCGCCCACCGACAGCAAGGAGACGTCATGCCCCGCATCGCCCCGCTCGCGCCCTCCGACGCCGGACCCCTGGTCCGGCTCGCGTACCGCGTCATGGGCCGCCGCTTCGGATCCGTCCCGGAACCCTTCGCCGTCGTCGCCCATCACCGGAAGCTGTTCGTCGCGTCGTCCGTGCAGGAGCTCGCCGCCGAGAAGGCATCGACGGTGCTGCCCGCCGCCGTCCGCGAGATCGCGGTGTACCGGGTGGCGTGGACCGTCGGATGCTCCTGGTGCGTCGACTTCGGGTCGATGCTGATGCGTCTCGACGGCCTGGACATCGACCGGCTGCAGCACATCGAGGACTACCGCACCTCCGCGCTGTACAGCGACGACGAGCGCGCGGCCATCGACTACGCGGACGCGATGACCGCCACCCCCACCGAGGTGACCGACGAGCAGGTCGCCGACCTCGAACGCCGGTTCGGGAAGGCCGGTGTCGTCGAGTTGACCTACCAGATCGCGCTGGAGAATCAGCGGGCCAGGACGTACTCGGCCCTCGGCATCGTCGACCAGGGATTCAGCACGGATTCGTGTCGTGTCCCGTGGGCGGATCCGCAAGCCGACCCGGCTCCGTCGGGTCCGGCATCCTGACCCCGGACAACTTGGTGGGGTTCGCGAAGTCGTAGGCGGCCCACACCTTTCCGTCCCGAACGGTGAACCCGGCGACCCGGGCGGCGAAGCCGGGGTGGGTCTCGTCGCCCGGCGATCCGGGGGAGAGGATGCCGAGTCGGCCGTTGACCAGCGCGGGCCGGTACGTCAACAGCGCGTCCGGGCCGTACTTGGCGGCGAGGCCGAGGAAGAAGCGGGCGAACCGGTCGGCGCCGTGCAGGACGTTGACGGCGGTGCGGGTGGTCCCACCCGCATCGCCGATCACCAGCGCGTCCGGGTGCAGCGCGTCGAGGACCGCCTGCAGGTCGCCGCTCGCCAGCGCGACCAGCAGGTGCTCCACCGCGGCGTCGTGCCCGGGGTCCGGCGGGGGCACGTCCGCCGCGGCGACCGCCCGCCGCGCCCGGGACGCCAGCTGCCTGCTGCCCGCGACCGAGGTGCCGAGCACCTGGGCGATCGCGTCGAACGGCACGCCGAACCCGTCGTGCAGCACGAACGCCGTTCGCTGGTCGGGGCCGAGGGTGTCGAGGACGACGAGCGCCGCGATCCGGGCGTCCTCCCCCCGGACCACCGCGTCGAGCGGGTCCACCGGTGTGGCCCCGGCAAGCGGCGTCACCACCGGCTCCGGAAGCCATTGCCCCACATACGTTTCTCTGCGTACCGCGGCGCTGCGCAGGTGGTCGAGGCAGATCCGGCCGACCACGGTCGTCAACCACGCCCGCAGGTTCACGATGCGGTCGCGGTCCGTGTCCCGCAGCCGCAACCACGCCTCCTGGACGGCGTCCTCCGCGTCCGCGACCGAGCCGGTCAGCCGGTAGCCGACCGACAGCAGATGGCCGCGGTGCGCCTCGAACTCGTCCACCAGGATGTCCTGCACCGGGTCGAGTGTACGGGCGGCAGACTCCGAACGGCACCGTCGTCGATCCTGTCTCGGTACCGTTCCGTCCCATGCGATTCGGCATGTTCGTGCGTACGCGATGAGCTACCGGAACCCCGCCTACCTGGCGACGGTCGCCGCGACCGCCGACCTGATCTCCGGTGGCCGGATCGAGATGGGGATCGGTGCCGGATGGCTCGAACACCAGCGGCGGGCATCGCCCGGCGCACGGCGCCGGAGCCGACTCAGCGGATGTCGTCGGGGTCGACGGGCAGCTGCTGGTTCTTCGCGCGCGGCACATCGTCGGTCAGCGGGATCGACTTCGTCAGCAGCTTCCACTCCGCGTTCGGGATCTGCTCGATCGCGCGGCGGATCACCTTCGGGTCCCTGGTGCCCCACGCGACGGGCATCGGGCTGACCATCTGCCAGGTGTCCGCCGCCGAGTTGGTGGAGCGGTCGGAGAGCACCGAGATCGACGGCACCCGCTCCCCGACATTCGACATCGAGTGGCCGGGCAGGGTGCGGATGGTGCGGGTCACCAGCGCGTAGTGCGGCTGGCTCGCGCCCGGCTTCGCGGTGTTCACCAACGCAAGCAGCGTCGCACCCCTGGGGCGGGTGACCGCGACGATCGCGGGCACCAGCTCACCGTTGGCGTACAGGTCCTCCACCGACCCGACCTTGCGGGGCGCCCAGAACGCCATCCACACCGACGCCGCCGCGACCACCAGCGCGACCACGCCGAGAATGTACGACCACGGATGCGCAAGGACGATCAGCCAGACCCCGATCGCCACGAACAGCAGTCCGGTGATGATCGCGGCCCAGCGCAGGCGACGGACATCGCCGACCGTCTCGTTGACCGACGTGGCGTGGGCGGTGTCTACGTGGAACTCGAAGCGGCGCACACACCTATTCCTACCCGATCGCCGGTCCGAGCAGGTCGTCCGCGTCGGTGATCCGGTACGCGTACCCCTGCTCGGCCAGGAACCGCTGCCGGTGCGCCGCGTACTCGGCGTCGAGGGTGTCGCGGGCGACGACCGAGTAAAAGTGCGCCTGCCCGCCGTCGTGCTTGGGGCGCAGCAACCTGCCGAGCCGCTGCGCCTCCTCCTGCCGGGACCCGAACGTGCCCGACACCTGCACGGCGACCGACGCCTCCGGCAGGTCGATTGAAAAGTTCGCAACCTTGCTCACCACCAGCGTCGAGATCTCCCCGGCCCGGAACGCGTCGAACAGCTGCTCGCGTTCCTTCGTCTTCGTGGACCCCTTGATCACCGGCGCGCCGAGCGCCTCGCCGAGCTCGTCGAGCTGGTCGAGGTAGGCGCCGATCACCAGGGTCGGGGAGTCGGGGTGCCGGCCCAGGATCGACTTCACCACCGCGTTCTTGGTGTGCGCGGTGGAGCACAGCTTGTAGCGTTCCTCCGGTTCGGCGGTCGCGTACGCCATCCGCTCGGCGTCGGTCAGCGTCACCCGGACCTCGACGCAGTCGGCGGGCGCGATCCAGCCCTGCGCCTCGATGTCCTTCCACGGTGCGTCGTACCGCTTCGGCCCGATCAGCGAGAACACGTCGCCCTCCCGGCCGTCCTCCCGGACCAGCGTGGCGGTCAGTCCCAGCCTGCGCCGGGACTGCAGGTCCGCGGTCATCCGGAACACCGGCGCGGGCAGCAGATGCACCTCGTCGTAGATGACCAGGCCCCAGTCCCGGGAGTCGAACAGTTCCAGGTGCTTGTACTCGCCCTTCGACTTGCGGGTGATCACCTGGTAGGTGGCGATGGTGACGGGGCGGATCTCCTTCTTCTCGCCGGAGTACTCGCCGATCTCGTCCTCGGTCAGGGACGTCCGCGCGATCAGTTCCCGCTTCCACTGCCTGCCCGCGACGGTGTTGGTGACCAGGATCAGCGTCGTCGCCTTCGCCTTCGCCATCGCGGCGGCGCCGACCATCGTCTTACCGGCGCCGCACGGCAGCACCACGACGCCGGAGCCGCCCGCCCAGAACGAGTCCGCCGCCATCTCCTGGTAGTCCCGCAGGTGCCAGCCGCCGTCCGCGGACCCGGGAAACCGGCCGTCGTAGTCGAGTTCGATCGGGTGCGCCTCGCCGTCCACATACCCGGCGAGGTCCTCCGCCGGCCAGCCGATCTTGAGCAGCAGCTGCTTGAGGTGGCCGCGTTCGGACGGGTGCACGACGACGGTGTCCTCGTCGACCTGGGCGCCGAGCATCGGGGCGATCTTCTTGTGCCTGCGCACCTCGGTGAGCACCGCCCGGTCCAGGCTGACCAGCACCAGCCCGTGCGCCGGGTTCTTCACCAGCTGCAGCCGCCCGTACCGCGCCATCGTGTCGACGACATCGACCAGCAGCGGCTGCGGCACCGCAAACCGGGAGTAGGTGACGAGGGCGTCGACGACCTGCTCGGCGTCGTGCCCGGCGGCCCGCGCGTTCCACAGGGCGAGGGGGGTGACGCGGTAGGTGTGCACGTGCTCGGGTGCGCGTTCGAGTTCGGCGAACGGCGCGATCGCCTGCCGGGCCCGATCGGCCAGCGGATGGTCGACCTCGAGCAGCAGGGTCTTGTCGGACTGGACGATGAGCGGTCCGTCGGTCACGTGCGCCTCCTAGCGTGGACAACCACTCCATTGTCCACGCTGCGCGGAGGAGGCGGCGTGATCCGTCGTCGCGGGTGCCCGACCGCGCAGGAGCGAGCGGGCCACGGAGGACACGAGATCGCGCATGAACGGGGATCATTCCTCGGCCCACCGAATTCGCGATGTTTTCGGCGAAGGGTCGAGAATATTCACCGCCCGACCGTGAAATCCTGGCGAATTTCCCGCACCCGAATCAGGGCCTCGGAAATTCCGGCCCGGTATCCGGCCTCGCGTTCGGTGTGCCCCGACGTGGCGCCGAGTTCATTATCGAGGCGGTCTCTGATGCGATCAAGTGCCCGAAGTGTCTTCGTTCCGACGGTGCCCCCGGTTTGGGTCGGGTCGGGGACGGTCGCGAGGAGCGAGTCCCTGATGCACTCGTCGAGGACGAAGATTCGCGCCGACACCAGCGCGGCACGGTGGCCGCTGGAGTGGGGATTTGGCTGTGTCTCGTCGTCGGTGCGCGGGGACAGTTGGTGTACGAGGGTGTCGAGGATTCGGGTCGCCGCCGGCGCGGCCGCGTCGTGCTGCACGGTGCTCGTCCGTCAGTGTCGCTTACGTTTCCGGATGAATTCGCCGGAGTCTGCCGCTCGGTCCCGCTTTTCGGCGCGCCGTTCCTTCAAGGATTGAGTGGGTTTTCTTAGGCTCTTGCCCGGTTTCTTGTCGGCCATTGTCGCTCCTGAATTTCGAAGTGGCAATCACTGGGCCCGACCATACGTCATTACTCGGGAAAAGCCAGTCGTGCAGGCAGGCGGCTTTCTCGTTCTCGTGCGGCGTCCCGGTGCTGGTCCGGTCGCCTGGGTCCGGCCGCCTGGGTCCGGCCGCCGAGTGGCCCGGCGGTCGGGCGGCGTGAGTGAACGGATCATTCAGTCGATGTGATCGACTGAACGCTTCCGTTCAGTCGGCGGGTGCGCGGGTGGGCGGGTGGGCGGGGGCGCGGGGTGGGTTAGTCGACGAGTGACACCGACGTCACCCGGTGCAGGGTGAACCGTCGGATCGCGCCGTCGGCGGGGTCGAACGCGTCGAGCTGGCCGCCGCCGACGCTGACTGGGTCGACGATCCGTTCAGTCGCGATGCCCTGTGCGTCGACGTAGCCGATCCGGACGCTGCGCCCGACCTTCACCGCGAGCTGCAGCAGCGCCACCGTCGCGGCACTGCTCGCCCGGCTGCCGTCGGCGCGGACCGCGTCTCCGCGCGGGGTCGACGCGGCGCGCTGTCCGGCCCGCAACTGCCGGACCAGCAGGTCGAGTTGCTCGTCGCTGGGCGGGGCGGGCATCCGGCGCACCGGCCGGGCCCGCCGCTTCGGCACCCGCGCGCCCGCACTCCGCAGATCCACGATGGCGCCCGACGAGTCCTCGCCCGCCGGGGCGAACCCCGCCGCCCGCAGCCGGTCGAGCACCTCGCCCAGCGGAGCCTGCGACACCGCAACAGTCGGGGCGAGGGCCCGCAACGCCAGCGTCTCGGCGACCGTGGAGGACAGCACCTCCGCCAGCGTCGCCGGGTCGTCGCAGCGGACGAACGCCTGCGCGATGCCGACCCGCAGCCTGCCGTGCCTGCGGGCGACATCGTCGATCAGGTACGTCAACGCCTGCGGGACCGGCGTCCGCGAATGCGTGGCGAACAGGGCGTGCAGCTCGGCGGCGGTGCGCCCGGCGTCGAGGGCGCGTCGCACCCCGGCCTCCCCGACCCGGTAGACGGTGGCGGCGCCAGCGGATTCGACGTCGGCGACCAGTGTGATCTCGGCGAGGAGGCCGGGCACCAGCGGCCCGGGCGCGATCACCGTCAGGTCCGCCTGCACCAGCACGTGGTCGATCGGGGTCGGCAGCGCCGCGACCATCTCGGCGAGCACCGACTCCGGTGGGCCGTCGTGCAGCAGGCTGCGCCCCGGCGACGACAGCGCATCCCTGCCGATCAAGCCGACGGCGGCCGCCTCGGTGAGGGTCCGGTCGATCGCGGCGGCGCCGAGCCTGGCCGACCACCGCGGCCGACGCCAGGCCACCACGTCGGCGACCTGGGCGGCGCTCGCCCCGACCCCGGTACCGAGTTCGGCGACGATGTCGAGCAGGAATCGGCGTTCGCGGGGCGCCGCCGACGCGCGCGCCTCGTCGGACAGCGCCGCGATCGGCTTGTCATTCGGGTCCCGCAACCCCACCAGCCACGGCAGGCGCTGCAGGTTCAGCCACACCTGCGCGAGCAGTTGCCACCGATGCGCCGCGGCCGCGTCGAGCCAGCCGTCCGCGGCCGCGGTCGGCGCCCAGTAGTCCTCGCCGGTGTCGGCGGCGGGCGGCGGGTCGGGGAGACCGCTGGAGATCAGGCCCGCCCCGGCCTGCAACTCAAGCAGCAGCGCGAGCCGCGACTCGTCGACGCCGACGATCTTGGCCAGCCTGCGGATCTCCCGGACGCCGAGTCCGCCGGCCCGGAGGCTGGGCGCGGGGTGGTCGCCGAGCGCAACGAGGAGGCGCTCGCAGTGCCGGAGCAGTTCCAGCGCCTCGCCCGCGGCCGCGGCGTTTACCTCGGCGATCCGGTGTTTGCTGCCGCGGATCGTCGGCGGGGTCAGCGTGGTCGGGTCGGTGATGGTCTCGCCGCGCAACGCCTGCCCCACCTGGACGGGCAGTTCGACGGTCTGCTCGTCCCGCCAGGACAGTAGGCCCGCCGCGAGCAGCCGCTGCACGGGCCGATCCGGTGGGGTGCCCGGCGCGGCGTCACGGGTCCGGCCGACCGGGGAACTGTGCGCGAGGGTGTCCAGCAGTCGTCGCTCGTCCACGGTCAGCGCGTCGAGCGCGGCGGTGATCTGGTCGGGTGTCAGGGCCGTCGTTGCCGGGTCCAGCCGCCACGAGAGGGCCTCGACGGCCGCCGGGGTCACCCGCAACACCGTCGTCCCCCACACCAGGGCCCGCTGCCGCAGCGCGGCAAGGGCACGGTCAACGGCCCGGGCGGGTGCCCGCCCGGCCACCGCGTCCGCGAGCTGGTCCCGCCGCACCCCGGCCGCCGTCGCGCCGTCGCGGCCGAGCAACCCGAGCAGGGTGAGTTCGAGCACGTCGAGGTCGTCGGCGACGCGAAGCACCGAGACGCGCTGCTCCGCCCGGGACGCCAGCACCGTCAGGGTCGACGGGGGCGGGACGGCCAGGTCGGGGCGCAGCCGCAGCAGGTCTGCCAGCTCGGCGTCGGTGCGGGTGGCGAGCCAGGACGCGAGGCTGTCGGGGGCGGCGTCGGTGTCGGTCATCGCATCCAACATTAGTGACCTGGGCTGTACGGGATACGAGGTCGATGTCAAAATGGCCTCGTGGCTAACAATGCGAGCAAGCGATACGTCGACAACGGCTGGCCGGAGCACGTCAAGGAGGGCGACCACGCGGTCACCGAGCTCTCGTCGACGCGGTCCGGTGGGCTCTCCCCGTTCGGTGAGGAGACCGAGTTCCCGCGGCCGGTGTCCGAGCTGCCCTACGTCCATCCCGTCACCGTCATCAACCGCTGACGCCAAGGCGAGCAGCAGAAAGGCCCCGCACCGGTTTGGTGCGGGGCCTTTCTCGTGCACTGGCTAGCGCTGTGCGACCAGCGGCGCGTAGGTCTTGAGGAAGTCGATGACCTGCGGGTTGAGCTTCGCCTGCTCGTACAGGGACTCGACCTGCGGGTCGACGGCGATGCCCCGGGCCTTCACGGCCTGCAGGGTGCTGTCGAGCCGGTCGAACACATCGGCGGTGCCGTCGGTGGTGGGGATGCTGGTGACGTCGGGGGCCTCCGCGGCGGGCGCCGGCGCGGGGGTCTCGGCCGCGGCGGCCGGAGCGCTGCGCTGCGTCGGCGCGCTGGCCAGCCCGAGGCTGGACGAGCAGGACGGCCAGGCGCCCCACCCCTGCGAGGCGAGGACCTTCTCGGCGACGGCGATCTGCTGCTCGCGGCTGGCCTGGTTGGCGGTGGCCGCGTACTCGCCGCCGCCGTGGGAGGTCCACGTGCTGGGGGAGAACTGCAGCCCGCCGTGGTAGCCGTTGCCGGTGTTGATCGACCAGTTGCCGCCTGCCTCGCACTGCGCGAGACGGTCCCAGTCGGAGTCGGGGGCAGCGCTTGCGGGGGCCGCGAAGGCCGCGCCGGCAGCGCCGAAGACTGCGGTGGTGACGACGACCTTGGCTGCCGTCTTGCGGGTGTTCGTGGGCTTGCGATGGCGTCCAGCACTCATGGGGTTTTCCTCTCCGCACGCGCCTGCGAGGTCAGCTGTCGGGTTCGGGCTGAGAGGTCGCCCGGCCGTGTTCGCTCCGTGACCGGCGCAAACAGCGGCTTCACCCCAAGGGAGGCCTGGTGCATGCCTCCCGGTGTCCACTGGGGACGTGGGTCCCCCGTCCTTGTCCCTGGGTTGATCTGTGGGAATCCGTTCCGCGGGACAAGGTTTGGCGCGGCGGTTCGGACTGGCCGGAACACCGACCGGTGACGACCGTACGTGGCCGATCGCGGTGAGTCATCTCCTACGGGAACGGCGTGTTTCCCGCGGTTTCGGCCGACCGCACCGGCGTCTGTGCAGGTCAGCTGGTTGCGGCTCGGTCGAGACCCGGCTGTGACCCAACCGTTATGTGAGGCAGATCACATGGCTCCGCTGGTGTTTTCGGACCCGCCGCGGGGCCGGTCCGCGCCAACGCGACCAGGGTGGTCGCCGCGATCACCACGAACAGCAACGGGTACACCGCGGCGAAGATCGGTGCCAGCGCCGCGGGCGCAGGCACCATGAACAGCCCGATCCCGTACACGCCGTCCGGGAACCCGTGCGCCCAGATCAGTAGCGGAAGCGCGAGCGCGGCAGGCAGCAACCAGGCCACCGCGCGGCCGCTGCGCAACGCCCGATCCATCGCCAGGATCAGCAACGGCACGAACCACACCCAGTGGTGCCCCCACGAGAACGGCGAGACCGCGCACGACGTCAGGCCGCACAGCGTCACCGCGAGCAGCGCGTGCCCGCGCCGGTGCGCGAGGAGAGCCGCGGCAAGGCCGAGTCCGGCGAGGGCGACCGCGACACCGAGCCACAGCAGCCGCGGCGGCTCGGCAAGATGCAGCCACCGCGCCAGCACCCCCGAGGCGGATTGATTCGCAGGCCACGCCGTCTCGCCGATCCGCGTCGAATGCCAGATCACCCCGGTCCAGTAGGCCCGCGAATCGGAGAAGATCACCACACACCCGACCGCGACCGTCGCCGCGAAGCCCGCCACCGCGGTCGCCGCGGCCCGCCACTGCCGGGTGAGTAGCAGATGCACAACGAACAGCGCGGGCGTGAGCTTGATCCCGGCCGCGATGCCCACCCCGATGCCGCGCAGCCTGCTGCCGTCGGGCCTGCCGAGATCCCACACGATCAGCAGCATCAGCAGCAGGTTCACCTGACCCAGCCAGATCGTCGTCCGCACCGGCTCGATGACGCTCAGGACCACGGTCAGCAATCCGGTGGCGACGTACAGGGTGCGGTTGGCGCGGTACCCGAGCTGCCGCCAGCACAGCAGCACCACCAGGTACAGGGCCACGAAGTTCACCAGGTAGCCGAGCAGCGTCGTCATCTCCGGCGAGAACAGGCGCAGCGGCGCGAAGATCACCGCGGAGAACGGCGGGTACGTCCACCACATGCCGCCGTGCAGCGCGTGGTCGTAGAGACCGGCATCGGTCAGGACGGTGGCGCCGCCACTGCGATAGACGAGCAGGTCGAGACCGTTGCGGAAGAACCCCCACAGCGGCTGCCCCAGCGGAATCACCCGGTCGTGCGCGACGACGGTGGCGGCGGCAAGGACGGCGAGGACACCGAGAAACCATGGGCGCGCGGGGAGCGTCCGCCCGGCGCCGGTGCTCGAGGTCCGCTCCGCGTCCGCACTGGAGGGCCGCCCCGCGTCCGTGCTGGAGGCCCGCTCCGTCCCCGTGCTGGAGCTCCGCTCCGCGTCCGTGCGGGGCGGCACACTCATGCCGGATATCCCGCCTGATAGGTGCGGGTCGTCCCGACGTCGACGATGTCCTTGCCCAGCGGCATCAGCGAGATCGGCACCATCTTCAGGTTTGCGATGGCGAGCGGGATTCCGATGATCGTGATCGCCATCGCGACCGCGGTCACCACGTGCCCGATCGCCAGCCAGATCCCGCACAGCACCAGCCAGATCACGTTCCCGATCAACGACCCCACACCCGACGTCGGCTTGTCGACGACCGTCTTGCCGAACGGCCACAGCGCGTACAGGCCGATCCGGAACGACGCGATGCCGAACGGGATGGTGACGATCAGGATGCAGCAGATCACGCCGGCGAGGAAGTAGCCGAGCGCGAGCCACAGCCCGCCGAACACCAGCCAGATGATGTTGAGGACGATCCGCATCAGTGCTCCCCGCCTCGGGTGCGGCGACCCGCGAGCAGGGCCGCGCCGATCCCGCAGAGGAATCCGATCGGGCAGAGCAGGGCCAGCAGATACAGCGCGAGCCCGGGGGTGTGTCCGGTCGCCGCGATGACGAAGATCGCGACCACCGCGATCAGGCCTGCGAAGAACAGGACCATCGCGGTGCGGAACAACAGCCCGCCGCCGGACGGCGTGCTTGCTGGGGAATCGGTGCCGGGGGTTCGTGGTGCCACGCCTCCACGGTATCGCCAGCAAACCCGGGTGCCCGGCAGGGGCACGCGGAGGTAGACTGCGGGCATCGCGTCCCACGCTCGTGGGGCGCGTTCGTTTATGTGGTCGTTTTACGTGGATGAGCAGGTGACGCGGTGCCTACCGGCAAGGTGAAGTGGTACGACGCTGAAAAGGGCTTCGGCTTCCTCTCCCAGGATGAGGGGGAGGACGTCTACGTCCGGTCGTCGGCGCTGCCCGACGGGGTCGAGGCCCTCAAGGCGGGCCAGCGGGTGGAGTTCGGCATGGCCGCCGGTCGGCGTGGCCCCCAGGCGCTGAGCCTGAAGGTGCTCGACCCGGCGCCGAACCTGCGTCAGTCCGGGGCGGGTCGCCGCGACGACGCCGCGCGCAAGCACACCCCCGACGAGTTGCACGGCATGGTCGAGGACATGATCACCCTGCTCGAGGCGAAGGTGCAGCCGGACCTGCGCAAGGGTCGGTACCCGGACCGCAAGACCGCCCAGCGGATTTCCGAGGTGGTCCGGGCCGTCGCCCGCGAACTCGACAGCTGAGTCGCACACCCCCCCGTGGTGAGACGCGAGGAGCCCCCGGTCGTGACCGGGGGCTCCTCGCGTTGGTGCACCGCTCACTCGGCGGAGGGCGCGGCCTCCGGCAGATCCGGCAACGTCTGCAGCGCCCACACCGGCGCGAAGTCCCGGGACGACGGCTGCTGGATGATCACGCCGAGCAGCTGCTCGTTCTCTTGGGTCGGCACCGTCACCGAGTAGTTCTCGTCCGGGGTGTAGTCCCGGTAGCCCTCGAACACCTCGCCGGTGCGCGGGTCGCCGAACTGGACGTTGAGCCGCCACTCGCCGGCCGCGATGTCCCTCGGCAGGGACAGCTGCAGGGGGGAGCCCGCGGGCACCGGCAGGTACGCGACCGTGAGGTCGGCGCAGCGCATGGTCGAGTCGCAGACACCCGCCTCGACGTCGACGGTCTTGCCGTGCGCATAGGCGGTGATCGTGGGCAGGGTCTCCGGGGCGTCGCGGACGAGCAACGCGGTGACGGTGGCGAGACCGCCCGCGGCAACCAGCGCCACCACGACCACCGCCGCGAGGATCTTCTTCGTCCGGGCTTGCAAGCTCATAGTTTCCATTCTCGGTCGTCGGGCCCGCCCGGGGTGGCGGGATCGTGGTCAGGTGGTGCGGGCGCCGGGGCCGACGGGGGCCTCCTGGTGCGCGTGCTCGGGGCGCTTGCCGCCGAGTCCCGGCAGCAGCGTCCGGCCACGGTACGTGAGGACGGTCTGGGCCAGGCCGAGGGCCAGCACCACCGACACGACGGTGAAGCCGATCCAGTACTGGGTGGGCAGCAGGACCCCCAGTGCGCCGCCGAGGACCCAGCTCAGCTGCAGCACCGTTTCGGAACGACCGAATCCGGACGCGATGGACTCCTCGGGCAGGTCCTGTTGCAGCGAGGCGTCGAGCGACACCTTCGCCAGCGCGCTCGCCCCGGACGCGACGAGGGTGGCGAGTGCCGCGGTGAGCAGGCTATCGGTGACCGCGGCGACGACCGCGACCGCGGTCACCGCCGCCGTGCAGCGCAGCACGACGACGGCGGGCCTGCCCAGCTTCAGTCGGGCCCCGGTCGCGTTGCCCGCGAAGTTGCCGATGCCCGCCGCCGCGCCGACCAGGCCGAGCATCGCCGCCTGCATCCACGGCTCGTGTTCGGTGCGCGACTTCGCGACAAACGCGATGTACAGCGTCAGGAATCCGGTGAGCACACGGATGGTGCCGTTTCCCCACAGCCCGGTGATGGTCGCGCGGCCGAGCGGCTGCCGGCGCTTCTCGGGCGCGATCGCCTCCCGCTGCTCGCGGGTGATCACCTCGGTGACGGCGTCGTCGCCGTGGTAGGTGAGGGTCGCGGGCACCTCGCCCTCGGTGACCTCCACCCAGGCGGGGATGCGCATGCTCAGGTACGCGCCGAGGACGGTGAGCGCGGCGGTGAACCAGAGCACCCCGGTGGAGTGGAATGCGAATGCGATCGCGCCCGCTGCGCCGCCAGCGACGATGGTGCCGCCGATCAGTCCGAACACCGTCAACCGCGAATTGGTGCGGACCAGGTCGATGTCCGGGGGAAGCACGCGCGGGGTCACGGCACTCTTGAGCACCGAGAACGACTTGCTCAGCACCATCATCCCCAGCGCGCACGGGTACAGCGCCCAGCTGTCGAAGTTGAACACCAGCAGCACCGCAAGGACGGTCCGCAGCGCGAACGACGCGGCGAGCGCGATCCGCCGACCGCGCTGCAGCCGGTCGAGTGCCGGTCCGATCAACGGGGCGATGACCGCGAACGGGGCGATCGTGATCAGCAGATACAGTGCCACCTTCGTCTTGTCCTCGCCGGTGGCCGCGGAGAAGAACAGGGTGTTGGCGAGGGCGACGGCGAGCGCGGCGTCGGTCGCGAAGTTCGCCATCACCGCATACGTCAGGTGGGTCAGCCCCGACTTGTCGGCGCCGTCGGCGGTCGCGGCCCTGCGGAACGTCGCGATGCCGCGGTTGGTCAGTTCCCTGCTGCGCATCGCCGCGACCCGCGTGACCGTCAGTTTGCGTGGAATCGGTGGCGGCTTCGGGCCGCCCTGCCTCGGCGCCCGGACCTGCTCGGTCCGCTGGTCGTCGACCTCGTCGTCGGGGTGCGCTCCGAGGGGGGTCGTCGGGTGCAGGGGCGGCAGCGGCGCCCGGCGACCGGACGGTCGACCCGGCGGGTAGTTCGGGTAGCCGGGATGTCCCGACCCGCGCCCGGCGTCGGGCGCTGCCCGACGGCCCTCGGGTTCGGATGGGTGGTGCGGTCCGGTCACGGGTCCAATTCTGTCCCAGGAGTCGGACACAGGACCATAAGCCCCGGTGTGGCGGCGTGGTCAGGAGACGAAGCGCACATCGAAGATCGTCGGATACAGCTTCCCGGTGATCAGGAATCGGTCGGTGCCGGGGATCGCGGCGATGCCGTTGAGGACGTCGGCCTCGGCGGCCTCCGCCTCCGTCAGCAGGCCCGATGCGTCGATCACCGCGACCACCGCACCGCTCGCCGGGTCGATCCGCACGATGTCGGTGGTCTGCCACACGTTCGCATAAACCATCCCGTCGGCGGTGCACTCGAGTTCGTTGAGCCGGTCGACCCGGCGGTCGTCGAGGGTGACATCGACGGTGCCGCGCACGGCGAAGGTCGCCGGGTCACGGAAGGTGAGGGTCGAGCTGCCGTCGCTCATCACCAACCGGTCCGGCTGCGCGCACAGGCCCCAGCCCTCGCCGTCGTACGCGACCCTGGCACGTTCCCGGAGGGTGGTCCGGTCGCGGGCGAACGCGACCTGGTCCCGCCACGTCAGCTGCCACACGGTGTCACCGACCACGGTGATCCCCTCACCGAACATGGTGGCGGGCAGGTCGGCCCGCGCCAACTCGGCACCGGTGTCGAGGTCGCGGGCGGTGACATACGACCGGCCGACCAGCCCGGTCCCCTCGAGCAGCGCCCCATCCGCGATCTCGAGACCCTGGGTGAATGCGGTGGGATCGTGGGGTCGGCGGTCGAGGACGTCGACGCGCAGGGTCGGCACCGACCCGGACGAGCCGAGACCCGAGGAGCCGGGGTCGTCGGAGGACCCCGCCGCGCAGCTGCCGAGGGTAAGGACGGTCGCCGCGACGGCGAGGCCGAGCAGTCGGAACCGGGTCACGATGCAAGCATCGCAGCCCGAGCGGGTGCACGCCGCACGCAATGCGGCAAAATGAAGATGTGAGTCTGTCATCTGCCCCCGAGCTTGCCCCCGTGCGTCCCCTTCTTGCCGAGGCCGTGGAGTTCGCGCGCAGGGCGTTGACCGACCTCGGCGAGGTGCAGGTCGGCGCGCACCTCGGCGTGACCGCCGAGGACGAGAACACCGCGACGCACCGCTTCGAGGCGACGCTGCCCGGCTACCACGGCTGGCAGTGGGCGGTGGTGCTGTCCGCGCTGCCCGATTCGGATCGGGTGACCGTCAACGAGTCCGCGCTGCTGCCCGGCCCGGACGCCCTCGTCGCGCCGGACTGGCTGCCGTGGGATCAGCGGGTGCGTGCCGGCGACCTGTCGCCGGGCGACCTGCTCGCCCCCCGCGCCCAGGATCCGCGGCTCGCGCCGGGATACGTGGCGACCGGTGACCCGGTCGTCGACGACGTGGCCCGCGAGGTCGGGCTCGGCCGCCAGCAGGTCCTCAGCCGTGAGGGTCGTCTCGACGCCGCGCAACGCTGGCGCGACGGCGACTTCGGACCCGACTCGGAGATGGCGAAGGCCGCCCCCTCCACGTGCGGGCTGTGCGGGTTCTACCTGCCGCTCGCCGGCACGCTGCGGGCGGCGTTCGGGGTGTGCGGCAACGAACTGTCCGCCGACGGGCACGTGGTGCACGCCGAGTACGGCTGCGGCGCCCACTCCGACACAGAACTGCCTACCGGTGCGGGCACCCCGCGTTACGACGCCTACGACGACGGCGCGCTTGAGGTCGTGACGCTGCCGCAGCCGACCGCGGCGGCGGTCGAGACGGTCGCGGGCGAGCCCGCTACCGCGACGGAGCCGACCACGAACGAGCGGCCCGACGCCGAGACGGACGCGGCGCCGACCGAGTGACCGACCCCTTCGGCACCGAGGCGCTCCGCGCGGCGACCCTGCTCGCCTGGACCTCGTCGCCGACGCGGCTGCGGGAGGACGCGGTCACCGAGGCAGACTTCGTCCGCGGCGGCTACCGCGACCGGATCCTCACCGAACTCGCGCAGAACGCGGCCGACGCCGCGGCGGCCGCCCGCGTTCCCGGGCGGCTCGACGTCCGGCTCGACGGCCGGATGCTGCACATCGCGAACGTCGGCTCCCCCCTGGATGCGGCCGGTGTGCAGGCACTGGCCGCGCTGCGGGTCTCCGGCAAACGTGAAGGGGTCGGCAGGTTCGGGGTCGGGTTCACGGCGGTCCTCGCCGTCGCGGACGAGGCCGAGCTGCGGTCGGTGACCGGGTCGGTGGTGTTCTCCGCCCGCCGCACCCGCGCCGAGATCACCCGGGCCGGGCTGCCCGAACCCGACGCCGGGGTGCCGGTGCTGCGGCTGGCGTGGGCCAGCGACGCGGCCCCCGCGCCGGGCTTCGACACCGAGGTCGTGCTGAGGTTGCTGCCCGACGTCGACGGCGCAGCGCTGCTGGCCGCGATGACCGCCGAGGCGGTCGACCTGCTGCTGGAACTTCCTGCGTTGCAGTCGATCCGGATCGGCGACCGGGAGTTCACGCGCACCGAACGGGATCTCAGTGATGGGGTCGGTGAGGTCGTCGTCGGGGACCGGACCTGGTGGCAGTACGCGGGACCGACGGCACGATTCCTGGTGCCGGTCGCCGGGGGGGTGGTGCGGCCGCTGGCCAGCGACGTCCTGCGGGCCCCGACCCGCTCCGACGAGGAGCTCTCGCTGCCGGCGATGGTGATCGCGGACGCCGAGCTGCAGCCGGACCGCCGTCGCATCCTGCCCGGCGCCGCGATCGCACACCTCGCCGACGGATACGCAGAGTTCGTTGCGTCCCTGCCTGTTTCGCAGCGGATCGCGCTTCTTCCCACCCCCGGCTTTGCGCGTGGCGAGGTGGACGAGCAGTTGCGGGAGGCGGTGCTGCGGCGCCTCGCCGACCATCCCTGGCTGCCCGGCGCCGCAGGCGGAATCCTGCGCCCCGGCGACGCAGCCGTGCTGCCCGGGCTCGACGACGATCTCGGCGACCTGCTCGCCGACGTGGTCCCGGGACTGCTCACCGCCGAGATGTCCGGCGTCGCGGCGGCTCGCGCGCTCGGCGCGGTCGGGGTGCACCGGCTCGGGTTGGCGCGGCTCGCCGAACTCCTCGCCGGACTGGACCGGGATCCCGGCTGGTGGGCCCGGCTGTACGACGCGCTCCTCCCGCTCGTCGTCGACCCCCTCGCGGCCGAGGAGTTGGCCGCGATCCCGGTTCCGCTCACCGACGGCCGGACCGTGACCGGCCCGCGCACCACCCTCCTCGGCCACGACCTCGGCGCGGCCGGACGCGGGGTGGACTGGATCCGACTGGTCCATCCGGACGCGGCGCATCCGCTGCTGACCCGGCTCGGCGCCACCACGGTCGGGGTGCTCGACGTGCTCGGCGACCCGGCACTGCGGGAACGGATCGAGTACGACGACGACGGCTGGCTCGACGACCGTGACGGTGCCGCAACGGAACTCGTGGACGTCGTGCTGCCGCTGGTGGCGGCCGCGGCCGGGCAGGGGCCGCTGCCCGGCTGGCTTGGTGCGCTGCCATTGCCCGACGAGGCGGGCGACCTGCGTCCCGCCGACGAACTGCTGCTCCCCGGTGCGCCGCTGGCCGCCGTGCTCGACGAGGACTCACCGTTCACCACCGTTGCCGCCCGGGTCGTCGACGCCCACGGCTCCGACGCGCTGCTGGCGCTCGGCGTCGGATGGGGCTTCACGGTGGTGCGTGAGGAACTGCCGACCGGCCCCGACCACCACCTGGACCGCGAATCCGAGTGGTGGGCAACGTTGCCCGATGACCCGGAGGTACTGCTCGCGGTCCGGGACCTCGACCTCGTCGCCCCCGGTGCGTGGCGGCAGGCGCTGACCCTGCTCGCCGCCGGGCCCGAGACCGCCGCCCTGCTCGCCGACCGGGGCGGCTACACCGCGTGGTGGTTGCGACGGCACGCTGGCGTGGACGGTGTCCCGTTGGGGTCGCTGCGTTCCCCCGACGACCCGACCTTCGAGGGCCTGCTCGACCCGCTGGACCATCCCGACGCCGCGGCACTGGCGGGCGCGTTGGCCGCGGACCGCGTCGACGACCAGGCCCTCGCCGACCTGCTGATCGAGCGGCTCGCCGACCCGGACCGGGTCGCAACCCCCGCGGTGACGGTGCGCACCCACCGGCTGCTGGCGGAGGCAACCGCGGCGGGCCTGCTCGACCTGGACGCGTTGCCGCCCCCCACCCGGGTCCGCGCCGTCGACGGCGCCGTCGCGGACCCCGCCGACGCGATGGTGCTGGACCGGCCGTGGCTGGCGGCCGCCGTCCCGGCCGGGCGGCTGGTGGTCGGCGACCTGGCGTCCGCCGGGGCGCTCGCGGACCTGCTGGACCTGCCGCCCGCGTCGGAGGCGGTGCGCGGGGAGGTGCTCGGGACCGGGCGCACCGTCGACCCGGCGCGCGAGGCGGGCGCGGTGCTCGCCGCGGTCACGTCCGGTCGGTCGCTGCCTGCCGGGGTCCTGGTGCTGCACGAGACGCTGACGGTGCGACTGTCCGGGGCGGTCGAGGCCGACGTCGAGGTGCCGTGGTGGGTGGACGGGGCGGGTCGCACCCACGCCGACGCCCGCAGGCTCGGGCCGGGGCCGACCGGTGGTTGGTGACCCGATCGACGGGGCGGTCCTCGACCAGGTCCTGCACTGGCGGACGCCCTGGCTGACCGAGGTCGTCACCGTGATCACCCACCTCGGCGACACGGTCGTCGCGGCCGCGATCACCGCCGCTGTCATGCTCGCGCTGCTGGCCCGCGGACGCGGCGTCGATGCCGTGCTCGTCGCGGGCGCGATGGTCAGCGGATTCCTGCTGATGAGCGCGTCGAAGCTGGTGGTCGGCCGGGCGCGACCGCCGTTCCCGGACCGTCTGGTCGACGAGCTGACCGATTCGTTCCCGTCCGGGCACGCGATGATGTCGGCGATCCTGGTGTGCGTGCTCGGCGCGGTGCTGGTCCGCACCAGAGGCGCACTCGGACCGCTCCCGGCGACGCTGCTCGTGCTGTGGACCGCCGGGATCGGGCTGTCCCGGGTATACCTTGCCGCGCACTGGCTCACCGACGTGCTGGCGGGCTGGCTGCTCGGGGTGGCATGGGCGGCGCTGTGGATCTGGGCCACTGCCCGGTATGCCGCGCGACGAGCCGTGGTTAGCTGAGCCCGCGTTGCGCGGTCCGGCTGCCGCGCCGCGCCGCGCGCCGCTGGGCAAGGAACAGTGCCGACCCGAGCGCCCCGAACGCGAGTCCGGCCAGGCAGATCGGCAGCAGCGGCTCCCACCGGTCGCCGACCAGCAGCACCAGAATCGTCGCCGTCATCCAGGCCGCGGTGCCCAGTGCGAGCACCGGGCGGGGGTCGATCAACCGGGCGGGAAGCAGGGGATCGTTGCGGGGCGTGCTCACCGACACAACGGTACCGGCCACCGGGCCCGATCGCGCCGAATGCCCTAGTCTCTCCGAAGGCGCGAACGGTGCGTCGCACCCTGGGCAACTGAGGACGGGACGATGGCGGGCACCCCGCGGATACTCGACAACTACTTCAAGATCACCGAGCGTGGATCGACGCTGAGCAAGGAGATGCGCGGCGGTCTCGTCACATTCGTGGCGATGTCGTACATCGTGGTGCTGAACCCGCTCATCCTCGGCAGCTTCTCGCCGGACGACGCGTCCGCCAAGACCGATGTGCTCGGCAACATCCTGCCGGTGAGTCAGGTCGCGGCGGTGACCGCGCTCGTCGCGGGCGTGATGAGCATCGCCTTCGGCATCATCGCGAACTATCCGTTCGGCATCGCGGCGGGCCTCGGCATCAACGCGCTGCTCGCGGTGACCATCGCGCCGCAGGTGACCTGGCCGGAGGCGATGGGCCTGGTCGTGATCGACGGCCTCATCATCGTGGCACTGGCGGTGTCGGGCTTCCGAACCGCGGTGTTCAACGCGGTGCCCGATGCGCTGAAGTCGGCGATCGTCGCAGGCATCGGCATGTTCATCGCGTTCATCGGTTTCGTCGATGCCGGCTTCGTCCGGCGCATCCCGGACGTGGCAGGCACCACCGTGCCCGTCGGGCTCGGCATCGGGGGATCCATCGCGTCGTGGCCGACGGTCATCTTCGTGTTCGGCGTGCTGCTGATGGGAGTCCTGGTGGCGCGGAAGGTGCGCGGTGGCCTGCTCATCGGCATCGTCGTCACCACCGTGCTCGCCGCGATCCTGGAGGCCGTCTTCGACGTCGGTCCGTCCAAGGGCGTCGACCCCAAGGGCTGGAATTTGAGCGTGCCCGGACTTCCGGACGTGCTCACCCAGATGCCGGACCTGAGCCTCGTCGGTGACGTCAACCTGTTCGGGGCGTTCACCCGGATCGGTGTGTTGGCCGCCAGTTTGCTGGTGTTCACGCTGGTGCTCGCCAACTTCTTCGACGCGATGGGCACAATGACCGGCCTCGGCAAGGAGGCCGGGCTCACCGACGAGCACGGCAACCTGCCGGGGATCGGGAAGGCCTTCGTCGTCGAGGGCGCGGGCGCGATCGTCGGCGGCGGTGCCTCCGCCTCCTCCAACACCGTCTTCGTCGAGTCCGCCTCGGGTATCGCCGAAGGGGCGCGCACCGGCCTGGCGAACGTCGTGACCGGGGTGCTGTTCCTCGCCGCGATGTTCCTGACCCCGCTGTACGAGATCGTGCCGATCGAGGCGGCCGCGCCCGCGCTGGTCGTGGTCGGCGCGCTGATGATCGGGCAGGTCCGGGACATCGACTTCACCCGGTTCGACATCGCGCTGCCCGCGTTTCTCACGATCGTCGTCATGCCGTTCACCTACTCGATCGCAAACGGGATCGGTGTCGGGTTCATCGCCTGGGTGGTGATCGGAGCGGCGAGCGGCAAGGCGAAGCAGATTCATCCGCTGCTGTGGGTTGTCGCCGCCCTGTTTGTCGCGTATTTTGCTGTCGGCCCCATAACCGACGCGATTACCTGAAATAGTTGCGGGCCAGTGCCGTATCCTCCGTGAGTGACCTTGGATACCCGCTCACTCGCCAGCGATCTCTCCCTGGCCGTCGTGCGTCTGTCGCGGCATCTGCGTGGCCGCCGGGCAGATTCCCCGGTGTCGCTGACGCAACTGTCCGCCCTGGCCAGCCTCGACGAGCACGGACCGATGACACCCGGCGGGCTCGCGTCGAAGGAGCGGGTGCAGCCGCCGTCGATGACCCGTGTCATCGCGTCGCTGGCGGAGGGGGGAATGGTCTCCCGCACCCCGCACCCCACCGACGGCAGGCAGATCATCGTCTCCCTGACGGATGCGGGCCACGCGCTGCTCGCCGACGAGACCAGCGCGCGGGAGAAGTGGATGACCGATCAGCTGGCCGGACTCGACCCGGAGCAGCTGGCCGTGCTGCGGCGCTCGATCGACATCATCGGCGGATTCGTCACCAACTCCGATTAGGGCAGGTGCAGCGGGCCCGGTCGCGGCGCGGCGGAGGCGCCCTTTCTGCCCTGCGGCAAGATGGTCGGGTGGCTGACGTAATCGACATCGACGACCCGGCGGATCCGAGGCTGGACGACTTCCGTGATCTGAACTCCTCCGACCGTCGACCCGACCTCCCCGAGGGCAAGGGGCTGGTCATCGCCGAGGGGGTTCTCGTTGCGCAGCGGCTGTTGTCGTCCCGGTTCCAGCCAATCAGCCTGCTCGGTGTCGACCGCAGGCTCGGTGAGCTGTCCGCGGACCTCGCCGGCGTCGACGTGCCGTTCTACCGCACGTCGGCGGAGGTGATGGCTGCGGTGGTGGGGTTCCACCTCAACCGTGGTGTGCTGGCCGCTGCGCATCGCCCGCCGCCGCTCGACCTCGATGGGGTGCTCGCGGGGGCGCGGACCGTCGCGGTCCTCGAGGGGGTCAACGATCACGAGAACATCGGCTCGATGTTCCGCAACGCGGCCGGCCTCGGGGTGGACGCCGTGCTGTTCGGCGACCGATGCGCCGACCCCCTGTACCGCCGGGCCGTTCGGGTGTCGATGGGGCACGTGCTGCGGGTGCCGTTCGCTCGGGTTCCGGAGTGGCCGCACGGATTGCAGCACTTGCGGGACAATGGTTTTCAGCTCATCTCGCTGACCCCGAATCCGGCCGCGGACACGCTGGCCGAGGCGATGACGGGGGAGAAGGTGGCGCTGCTGCTCGGGGCGGAGGGGCCGGGGCTGTCCGAATACACGATGCGCAAGACCGATGTCCGGGCCCGCATCCCGATGGCGCCCGGCACCGATTCGCTCAACGTGGCGACCGCGGCGGCGATGGCGTTCTACGAGCGGGTCCGGCTCGGATGAGCGGTCCGGCGCTGGTCGTCGCCGGGTTCTCCGCGGTTCTGGTCACGGTGGCGGTGATTGCCTGTGGCGCAGCGATGATCGCGGTGCACCCGCTGCTCGCGCTCGTGGTGAACGTGGTCGTGGTGGCGGGGGTCGCGCCGACCGTCTGGCAGTGGCGTGCGGTCCCGGTGTGGCGGTGGGTGGTGTACGGCGCCGCGGCGGGGGTGGTGCTGGGGTGGGTCGCCCTGCTGCTGGGGGCCCGCTGACACCTGGTCCGCCGAACGGTCAGCCTGCGCGCCTGCGCCACCATCCGCGCAGGCCCCGGTGCTCGGGCTCCGCGGGCGGGGCGACCGGTTCCGTGCCTGCCGCGTAGAGGGTGAATCCGCAGAGCGCCACGTCGGCGACACCGGTCGCGTCGGCCGCGGCGGGCGCCGAATGGCGGAAGCCGAGCCAGTGCAGGTTCGCCGCGTCGGCGAACTCGCCGGGGTCGAAGGGGAGTGTCTGCGGATCGGGCAGCACGTCGATCGGGCGCTCGGCGGGGTGCTCGCCGCCCCAGAACTCGCGTTCCCACACCAGGGGCAGGCCGATGTTCTCGTGGATGAACGCCGATGTCGCACTGAACGACCTGCGCAGCTCGCCGCGTTCCCAGCACGCGAACGCACCCCACGGGGTCGTGTCCTCGGCGCAGACCAGGTAGGTGTTTTCGGATTCGAGTCGGCTGGTCCAGGATTCGTCGATCAGCGATGGCCGGTTCACGGCCAGGGTCGGCTCGCACACCACGGTCACCCCCGGGTAGCTGCCGATGAACACCTGCCGCCCGGCCGGCGCGGCCGAATCGGCCAGCGTTCCGGATTGCAGTGGTACCGCAACGGTTTCGGGGTACAGGCGGGATGCGAGCGCCCGGGCCGCGTCGGCGTCGGGGGCGGGGCGGTCGCGGAGCACCGCGGCGGGGTCGGGGATGTCGACGTACCAGATCGTTGATGCTCTCGGCCCCACCGGTGCACCCCGCTTCCGTCGGCTTTCTACGAGGGTACGACGCTCGCGGTCGATTCCGGGTCGGCGCACCGTGCGTCGGCCGGGTCGTGCGAAACCGAACCGAGGAACTCGTCGATAATCGGCCAGGTGGTGTCCCGCGCTCCGGGACCGGCCACGAGACCGAGATGGCTGCCCGCGACCGCCTCGAAGCGGACATAGGGCGATCCGGTCAGCAGATCGGTGATCGGTTCGACCGCAGCGGCGGGTGCGATCACATCGGTGGTTCCGCCGACCCCGAGCACCGGAACCCGCACGTCCGCGAGTCGAACCGCGTGGGTGCCGTAGTTGAATTCTCCTGCTGCCAAATGGTTTCCAAGAATCAGCTGGGAGCACATCTGGTCGAAGACCCGGGCCGGGTAACCGGGCATCTCCGCCATGAACCGGTCAATGGCCTCCATTCGGGCGAGCGACTCGGTGTTGCGCAGGTTCCGGGCGATGAACCACGGCTTGAACAGTTCCCGGTGCGGTGCGGTGACCCGGTACGAGGCCTGGACGATCGGGGCAGGCAGCCCGCCGAGTCGTCGGGTGACCGCGGTCAGCGGGCGCTCGGTCGTGACCCTGCCGATCATCCGCAGCGGGCTGATGACCGGGATGCGGGTGTAGTCGAGGGGGGTGCCGATCGCGGTGACGGAGCGGATCGGGAGGTCCGGTTGGCCCGCGGCGGTGAGCAGCGAGATGGTTCCGCCGAGGCTCCACCCGATCAGGTCGACGGCGGCGCCGTCGTGGCGTTCGCTGATGTGCCGCACCGCGTCCGGGACGATGTCCTCGGCCCACGACTCGAACCCCAGGTCGCCGTCAGCCGAGGTCATGGTGCCGTAGTCGAGGAGGTGGGTGGCGTGCCCCCGCTCGACGAGGTGTGCGGCCAGGCTCTGGCCCGGGCGCAGGTCGTAGCAGGAGGCGGGGACCGCCAGCGGCGGAACCAGCAGCACCGGGCGGGCGTCCCGGGCCGGGGGAGGTCCGAACCGGTAGAGGTCCCGGTGCGGTCCGCCGCGCAGCAGCTCGGACGGGGTGGGGTCGGCGGGGGCGACGCCACCCCCGACCGTGAGCGCCCAGGCGTTGCGGGCGGCGACGGCGACGTCGTCCCGGCTTGGCAGGGCGTCGGTCAGTTTGGTCAAGTCGAGCGTCAGCACGTGGTCCCCCTGGCCATCCTTCGATATGTGTTACCAAAGGTTACTGTAAGCCGGGGGTGGCGGGTGCGGCGGGCTACCCGCGCCCGCTGCTGCGGACCCCGAGCAGGACGTCGTCCCACGACGGGAGATGCGGCTTGCCGCGCTTGTCCTTGCCGCCCTGTTGCTGGGGTGCCTGCTTCGGCTCGGTCTCCGTCGCGAGGTCCGGAATAGGTTCCGGCTCCGGCTCGGCGGGGGGCTCGACGACCTCCTCGACCTCGACTTCGGCGTCGACGGCCGGGGAGAGGGCAAGCGGGGCGAGGCTCCGCAGCGGCCGACCGAAGTCGGGATCGATCAGGTCCGTTGCTGCGGAATCGAGGGCGGCAATGGTGCCGCCGTGCGAGTCGGGCTGGAACCGCCAGTGCGCGGCGTTGCGGGTGCGCCCGGCCTGCCACTGCAGCTGGGCAACCCAGTGCCCCTCCTCGTCGCGCCAGGCGTCCCAATCCGCGTCGTCGAGATCGTGCCCGCGGGCGCGGAAGGCCATCGACACGATCTCGGCGAGGGTCTGCACGGTCGGACCGTTCTCGCGGACCGGGTGGCCACCCTGGGCGAGTTCGGCGGCGCGGGCACGTTCGAGCAGGACCGGGTGAGCGAATCGCTCGATCCGCTTGGCCGACACTCCGGCCTCCTCGGCGACCTGCTCGATCGTGGCGCCGCCGCGGATGCGGGCCTGGATCTCGCGGGGCCGCATTTGGCTTTCCGCCTCGATCTCGATCTGGCCGAACCGAGCGATGTCGCCGCGGGACGCGGCGCGTAGCTTGTCGTCGGCGGGAATCCGGAACCGTTCGCCGGTGTCGGGATCCGCACACACCACGTGCGATCCGCCGGGCTCGAGTCCGATCACGGAGAGCTCGCGCACATTGACCTCCTCATCGCGTCGATTTCGCGATATTGCCCGGGCTGACTGTAATCCACCCGTGATTCCGGCGGGGGGACGACACGCCTGCCCGGTGCCGTCGATCCACCTGCCTCGGGTTATAGTCTCTAGTTCACCTTGAGGGTTTACGGATCTGTGTCCGAGCCGCCGGGAAATCCGGCCACCGGATCCGTCGCATTAGGCCGATTCGCGCCCTCGCGCGGCGATATGCTGCGGTTCGATGCTCCGCGCACCCAGTGGCCGATGGCGAGGGAAGAGCGATGGTGGGAAACGTCGAACGGGTGTCCGCCTCGGACGGATCCGGACCCCAAGCGAACCGATTCGACCGCGGGGACGCCACGGCGGGACCGCCATCCACTCCGGCCCGCCGGGCGTTCGAGGCGTTCGCGTCCCTGCTCGACGGTCCGCTGACCGGGCTGGCGCCGTGGATCGTGCTTGCGGTCTTCCAGGGTCCCGGGCGTCTCGAGGTCGCCGCCGGTGTCGCGCTGGCGATGTCCGTTGCGTTCCTGATCGTCGACCGCGTCCGTGGTCGGTCGGTGAAGCTGCTCGGCGTCATCGACGTGCTCTTCTTCGCGGCGCTCGTCGTCGCGCACTTCGTGGTCGACGAGGCAGGCGAGGAGTGGATGGAGACGTGGATCGGGGAGATCGCGAACATCACGCTGTTCCTGATCGCCGTTGGGTCGATGATCGCCCGAATGCCGTTCACGCTCCAATACGCCCGCGAGGAGGTCGAGGAGCAGTACTGGGACAGTCCAGCGTTCATCAGGGTGAACTACGTGATCACCGGCGCGTGGGCGCTCGCGTTCCTCGTCGCCACCGGCGCCGGCTTCTACGGCGACGCGGTCCTGCACGACGCCGACAACATCTGGACCGGCTGGGTGATCCAAACCGCGGCCATCCTGTGCGCACTGCAGTTCACCCAGTGGTACCCGGACGTCGCCACCGCCCGCGCCGCGGCAGCGGCAGGGCAGCCCTCCGCGCGGGCGCCGGGACTGACCGACCTGATCGCTCCGCTCGCGACCTGGTTGATCCCGATCGGTATCGTCACCCTCGCGATGGACGGTGGGCCGACCTGGCTTGGCATCGCCTTCATCGTCGCGGGAATCGGCGCGAATGCGTTGGTGCGCAAGAACGGAACCATGGAGGGAGCGACCGCGTGACCGGACCGGATAGCACCGACATCCGTCACCTGCGCAGGGCGATCGCGCTGGCGGTCGAGACCGGCGACGCGGGGAACCGACCGTTCGGGGCCGTGATCGTCGACGCCGCAGGGGCCGTGGTCAGCGAGGGCGCGAACTCGGTGGCGACGTCGGGCGACGTGACCGGGCACGCCGAACTCGACGCGATCACCACCGCCTGCGCGGAGGGCAACACGGAGCGGATGGCCGGCGCGGTCGTGTATGCGTCCGGTGAGCCGTGCCCGATGTGCGCGGCCGCGATGGTGTGGGCCGGAGTGCGCCGGGTCGTGTTCGGTGCGGCAGCAACGCAGTTCGGTGCGATTCTCGCGGACGACGGGCCCCGCTTCGCGCTCGGCTGTGCCGACGTCGTCGGCTCCGCTGGCGTCGGGATCGAGGTGAGCGGTCCGCACCTCGACGACGAGGCACTCGAGCCGTTCCGCCGCTTCGTCGCCGAGCAGCACACCCGCCGCTGACGCCGCCGTCGGGCGGCCTGACACAATCCACGGAATGTCGAATCGAAACAACATCTCGTCCGGCTCCGACTGGGAAGCGAAGATCGGGTACTCGCGGGCCGTCCGCATCGGCGCGCAGGTGTCCGTGTCCGGCACCACCGCGTCGGGGCCCGACGGGCCGGTCGGCGGCGACAGTCTCGCCGAGCAGACCCGCGAGGCGCTGCGCCGCATCGTCGCCGCCCTCGCCGAGGCGGGCGCGCGCCCCCAGGACGTCATCCGCACCCGCATGTTCCTCACGGACATGAGCCGCTGGGAGGAGGCGGGACTCGCGCACGGCGAGGTGTTCGGCGAGATCCGCCCCGCCACCACCATCCTCGAGGTCAGCAAGCTGATCGACGCCGACCTGCTGATCGAAATCGAGGCCGACGCGATCGTCGCGGACTAGCCACCCGCCGCCGCCCCGCCCCGCCCCCCGCCGCTGACCGCCCCGAACCCGCCCCGCCGCTGACCGCCCCGCCGCTGACCGAATGTGGGATTCGGTCACTTGGTGTGACCCAATCCCACATTCGGTCAGCGGTCGGGAGCGGAGTGCCACCGGTCGGGAGCGGAGTGCCACCGGTCGGGAGCGGAGCCGGGAGGGAACAGCACGGGGGCGACGGCCCGTTCAGGCGGTGGGAGCCTTCTTCGGCCGGAGGCGGACATTCGGTCGGGGTCTCGACCGGGCCAAGTCATAGTTTTCCCGTAGCTGCTGAAGGACCAGGGCCGGCTTCTCGCTGATTGCTCGGGGCAGGTGGGTGAGCACGATGATCCCGTGGCTCTGCATTCGGGCCCGCCGCTCGAGGGTGCGTTCATGATCGAAGGTCGTGTAGTGATGCTTGATCGAGTCGATCTCCCACACCATCGCCACGTCGTCGATCCACCCATCGGGGGAGGCGATGAATTCGCCGGACGCGGTCTCGACCGCCCGGTTGTGCTTCATGGTGGGGAGTCCGCTCCGGGCGTAGAGCTGCTGCGCATCGATTTCGGCGACGGAGTGTGCGTCGGCTCCCAGTTCCCGGAGCACTGACCGGGGCAGCGCCGTGCCGCGGCAGGATCCTTCGGCGAGTTCGATCGCCAATTCGTCGACCGTCGTGCCCCCGGTCTGGATAGCGTCCGCGAGCAGCGCGCGACAGTCGTTCGTCACGCGAGTACGCCGCGCTGCGTCGAGGACGGCCCTCGTGATCGGCGCGCACCGAAGCGTCCCGCGGATCACGGGTTCCGGCATGCGCCACGTCCGTTCGACACGGACGAAGGCATTCGACTGCCGATAGTGGTCGGCGGGGATCAACAGCAGGACGTCGCTCATCGATGCCGACCGCTGGTATCCGTGCGCTGCGAGCGCCGCGTGTGCGGTCAGCATGCTGTCGCGCCCGCCATACATCAGCGCCGCGGTGTTGCGCTGAAGTCTTGTGGGAGAACTGTTGTGCAGAAGGATGATCCCCGGCAGCAGGCGCTGCCAGCGCCCGCCCGGCCTGCAGCGGCCGGTGATGGTGCCCGGCGACACCCCAAGTGCGCGTAGGTGCGAGGTGCGGATGACTCCGTTCCTGCTGTGTGAGGTCAGGAATTCGACGTCGGTGGCCCACTCTCCGCGCTTCATGCAGACATCGTCGGTGGCGGTCACGTCCCCGAGGCCGGTCCAACCCGCGATATTCGGAGACCTGTGGACGGTTGCGCGCCCTGTGGATAACCCGTCGCGACGGCCCTGGCGACCCGCTCCTCCCTGACCGAATGTGGGATTCGGTCACACCAAGTGACCGAATCCCACATTCGGTCAGGGAGGGGGGAGGGGGTGGAGCCAGGGGAGGGGATGCGGGAGGGGCGGGGGTGCGGTCAGGGAGGGGTGCGGTCGGTCAGCTGAACTGCATGACGCCGTCGTCCAGGGTGCGGTGCCGCAGGGTGACGAGGTCGTGGACATAGCTCATGCCGAGCTGCCAGGGTGCCCGGGAGCCGGACCGGGGGAACCGGTCGACCGAGCGCTGCACGTAGCCTGCCTCGAAGTCGAGCAGTGGCCGGGTGGTGAGCGTCGGGTCGTCGTTGACCGGAACGCACACCGTCTCGCCGTTGGCGTCCATCCGGGTGAGCAGGCGGCAGAAGTACTCCGCGACCAGATCGGCCTTGAGCGTCCATGAGGCGTTGGTGTAGCCGATGGTGAATACAAAGTTCGGGACGCCGCTGAGCATCATTCCCTTGTAGGCCAACGTGTCCGGGAGCGCCACCGGTTCCCCGTCGAGGCACAGTTCGGCGCCGCCGAAGATCAGCAGGTTCAGCCCGGTCGCGGTGACGACGATGTCGGCGTCGAGTTCCTCGCCGGACTCCAGCGCCAGACCGCGCTCGGTAAACGTGGCGATCCGGCCGGTGACGATGGACGCCGTGCCGCGGCGGATCGCGCGGAACAGGTCGCCGTCCGGTACCAGGCACATGCGCTGGTCCCACGGGTCGTAGCGGGGGGTGAAGTGGGTGTCGATGTCGTAGCCCGCGGGCAGCTGCCGCTGCTGCGCCTTGCGGAGATACGTCTTGACGACTCCGGGAAGCCGTTGGCTCAGCTGATAGGTGACCGTGGAGAACGCGACGTTCTTCCAGCGGGTGATCGGGTAGGAGATCCGGTCGCCGAGCACCCGTCGCAGGGTGTTGGCGATGGGATCCTTCGCGGGCAGGGCCGCGATGTAGGTGGGCGAACGCTGCAGCATCGTGACGTGACCGGCGTCGGCGGCCATCGACGGGACCAGGGTGACCGCGGTGGCGCCGCTGCCGATGACGACGACCTTCTTGCCGGTGTGGTCGAGGTCCGCCGGCCAGTGCTGCGGGTGCACGATCCGTCCGCCGAAGCGGTCGGTGCCCTCGAATGCCGGGGTGAAGCCCTCGTCGTAGCGGTAGTAGCCGGTGCAGGCGTACAGGAAGCGGGAGGTGAGGGTGACGGTCTCGCCGTCGTGCTCGGCGTCCACCGTCCACAGCTGATCGCTGCTCGACCAGTCCGCCCGGATCATGCGGTGCCCGAATCGGATTCGATTCTCGATGCCCGCCTCGGCTGCGGTGTCGCGGACGTACTGCAGGATGGCGGGTCCGTCGGCGATGGACTTCTCGTCGGTCCACGGGCGGAACCGGTAGCCGAGTGTCTGCATGTCGGAGTCGGAGCGGATCCCGGGGTACCGGAACAGGTCCCAGGTGCCGCCGATCGCGTCCCTGGCCTCGAGGATCGTGTAGGTGCGATCCGGGAACGCGTCCTGGAGATGGTGGGCCGCGCCGATGCCGGACAGTCCGGCGCCGATGATCAGGACGTCCACGTCCGGCCGTGTCCTGCTCATGACTGACCTCCGGTGTGCTGCGGATGTGTGTGAAGGACGGTACCACTCACATTCGGTCCGTGAACGCGAACAGCCCCCGGCAGGGAGCCGGGGGCTGTTCGCGTGGTCATGACGCCGTGGTGACGGAACTCAGAGCTGAGCGACGACCCAGTCGATGGACTTGGTCAGCTGGGTGATGTCCTCGGGGTCGATCGCCGGGAACATGCCGATGCGCAGCTGGTTGCGCCCCAGCTTGCGGTACGGCTCGGTGTCGACGATCCCGTTGGCGCGCAGGATCTTCGCGACCGCCGCGGCATCCACATCGTCGTTGAAGTCGATCGTGCCGACGACCTGCGAGCGCAGCGCCGGATCCGTCACAAACGGGGTGGCGAACGCGGACGCCTCGGCCCACTCGTACAGCCGCGACGACGAGTCCTTGGTGCGGGCGGTGGTCCATTCCAGACCGCCGTTGCCGTTCATCCACTCGATCTGGTTGGCGAGCATCAGCAGCGTCGCCAGCGCGGGGGTGTTGTAGGTCTGGTCCTTGAGGGAGTTGTCGACCGCGATCGGCAGCGACAGGAATTCCGGGGTCCAGCGACCCGAGTCCTTGATCTCCGCGACCCGCTCAAGCGCCTTCGGGCTCATCAGCGCGATCCACAGGCCGCCGTCCGCGGCGAAGGACTTCTGCGGGGCGAAGTAGTAGACGTCGGCGTCGGTGATGGTCACCGGCAGCCCGCCCGCACCGGAGGTGGCGTCGATCGCGATCAGCGCGTTCTCCGATCCCGCGAGGCGGGACACCGGCACCGCGACACCGGTCGAGGTCTCGTTGTGCGCCCACCCGATCAGGTCGACCGAGCCGTCGGCCACGAGCTCCGGTGCGCTGCCCGGATCGGACGAGACGACGACCGGGTCACCGATGAACGGGTTGCCCTTGGCCACCGACGCGAACTTCGACGAGAACTCGCCGTAGGTGAAGTGCTGCGATCGCTCCCGGATCAGGCCGAACGCGGCGGCGTCCCAGAACGCCGTCGAGCCGCCGTTACCGAGGATGACCTCGTAGCCCTCGGGCAACGAGAACAGGTCGCGGAGGCCGGAACGGACCCGACCCACGACGTCCTTGACCGGCTTCTGACGGTGGCTGGTGCCGAACACGGAGGCGCCGACGTCGACGAGCGACTGCAGCTGCTCGGGGCGGACCTTCGAGGGGCCGCAGCCGAAGCGGCCGTCGACGGGCTTGAGGTCGGCGGGGATGATCGGGGTGCTCATCAGCGATGTGTCCTTACTGCGTTGGGTGACGAGGCGGGAAGGTTAGCGGGCGACCTTGTCCCAGCCGGCGACGGACTCGGGGGTGCGGGGTTCCGGTCCGGTGTAGATGGCGGCGGGCCGGACCAGCTTGCCGAGACGCTTCTGCTCAAGGATGTGCGCGCACCAGCCCGCCGTGCGGCCGCAGGTGAACATCGCGGGCATCATCGCGGCCGGGACCTCGGCGAAGTCGAGGATGACCGCGGCCCAGAACTCGACGTTGGTCTCGATCGCGCGGTCCGGGCGACGCTCACGCAGCTCGGCGAGCGCGGCCTGCTCGAGCGCGGCAGCGACCTCGTAGCGCGGCGCGTTCAGCCGCTTGGCGGTGTTGCGCAGCACCCGGGCCCGGGGGTCCTCCGCGCGGTACACGCGGTGACCGAAGCCCATCAGCTTCTCCTTGCGGTCGAGGATGCCCTTGACCAGTGCGCGGGCGTCGCCGGTGCGCTCGGTCTCCTCGATCATCGGCAACACGCGGGCGGGGGCGCCGCCGTGCAGCGGGCCGGACATCGCGCCGACCGCACCGGACAGCGAGGCGGCGACGTCGGCGCCGGTGGACGCGATGACGCGGGCGGTGAAGGTGGAGGCGTTCATGCCGTGTTCGGCGGCCGAGACCCAGTAGGCGTCGATCGCGGCGACGTGCGCCGGATCCGGCTCGCCCTTCCAGCGGATCATGAACCGCTCGGTGACCGTCCGGGCCTCGTCGATCCGCTGCTGCGGGACGGCGGGCTGGTAGATGCCGCGCGCGGACTGCGCGACATAGGACAGGGCCATGACGGCGGCGCGGGCGAGGTTCTCGCGGGCGGTGGCGTCGTCGATGTCGAGCAGCGGCTCGAAGCCCCAGATCGGGGCGAGCATCGCCAGGCCGGCCTGCACGTCGACGCGGACGTCGCCGGTGTGGATGGGGAGCGGGAACGGTTCGGCAGGGGGCAGGCCCTTGCCGAACTCGCCGTCGACGAGCAGCGCCCAGACGTCACCGAACGTCACGCCCTGCTCGACGAGGTCCTCGATGTCGACGCCGCGGTAGCGCAGCGCGCCACCGTCCTTGTCGGGTTCGGCGATGTCACTGGTGAAGGCGACGACGCCCTCGAGCCCTGCGACGAAATCCTCGGGTACTGCCGCGCTGGATGCCATTTCTCGTGGATTCTCCTCGTCTTCAGTGCCGCCGGTCCGGGCCGCACAAAGCCATCACCGCCGGGCGGGGTGTGCGTGCCGGGTGTGCAGCACGTGTCGCCGCGGTCACCGATGAACTCTAGCCCGTCGGTCCGCCGCCGTTGAGCAGGGCATACCCGGGAGTAACGTGATCGGGTGTGTCGCCCGATGCCGAACCTCCCGCCGCGGAACCCGTCGACCTCGCCGCCATGCGGGTCGCGTACGCGGCGCAGGGCGTGAATTCGCCTGCCCACGAACTGAACCTGGACGTGGCGACCGTCGCCGACGGCTGGTTGCCGCTGCTGCAGCGGTGGATCGATCAGGCGCGGGAGGCGGGGACGCCCGAGCCGAACGCGATGGTGCTGGCGACCGTCGACGCGGACGGCTGCCCGGCGTCGCGGACCGTGCTCTGCAAGGGCGTTTCCGAGGACGGCCTGGTCTTTTACACGAACTATCGGTCGAACAAGGCTCGCCAGCTGGACCGCTCCCCGCACGCGTCGGCGACCTTCGCGTGGACCGCGTTCGCGCACCAGGTCACGGTGCGCGGTGAGGTGACGCGGGTACCGGACGCGGTGACCGAGGAGTACTGGCGGACCCGGCCCCGAGGGTCGCAGCTCGGTGCGTGGGCGTCGGATCAGTCCGCGCCGATCGAGTCGCGGGCGGCGCTCGATGCCCGGCTGGTCGAGGTCACCGAGCGGTTTGCCGACCACGACGAGATCCCGCGACTGCCGGGCTGGGGCGGATTCCTGCTCCGGCCGCGGACCGTCGAGTTCTGGCAGGGCCGGGCCAACCGGATGCACAACCGGGTGCTGGTCACCCGCGCTGGCACCGGCTGGACCGCTGAGCGCCTGCAGCCGTGACGGAACTGCGGAAACGTCGGCTGCTGGCCGACGTCACCCCGCTGCGCGAGCCGCACTACCGCCGACTCTGGGTCTCCGGCATCGTCACGGTGATCGGTGCGCAGCTCAGTGTCGTCGCGGTGCCGCAGCAGGTGTACGAGATCACCCGCAGTTCCGCGTACGTCGGGTTGACCGGCGTGTTCGGGTTGGTGCCGCTGATCGTGTTCGGGCTGTGGGGCGGCGCGCTGGCGGACGCGATGGATCGCCGCCGCCTGATCACGATCACCACGCTCGGGCTGATCGTGACGTCGGTGCTGTTCTGGGCCCAGGCAGCGGCAGGGCTCGACAACGTGTGGCTGGTCCTCGGCCTGTTCGCGCTGCAGCAGGCGTTTTTCGCGGTGAACCAGCCGACCAGGGCGGCGATCATCCCGCGCCTGATCCCCGGCGAGCAGCTTCCCGCCGCGAACTCGCTGAACATGACGGTGGTGCAGTTCGGGGCGATCGCGGGGCCACTGCTCGCCGGGGTGCTGATTCCGTCGGTCGGGCTGGCCAGCCTGTATCTGATCGACTCGATCGCGCTGCTGGCCACGCTGTGGGCGGTGCTGGCACTGCCCGCGCTGCCGCCGCTCGGCGCGACGACGCGGGCGGGGCTGCGGTCGGTGCTCGACGGCTTCGCCTACCTGTCCACGCAGAAGGTGCTGCTCGCATCGTTCGTCGTCGACATCATCGCGATGGTGTTCGGCATGCCGCGGGCGCTGTTCCCGCAGATCGCGCACGAGACGTTCGGTGACCCGGTGTCCGGCGGGGTCGCGCTCGGGCTGCTGTTCGCGGCGATGTCCGCGGGCGCCGTGGTCGGCGGGGTCTTCTCCGGGTGGCTGCCCCGGGTCAGCTACCAGGGTCGCGCTGTGGTGGTGTGCATCGCGCTGTGGGGTGTCGCGATGATCGGCTTCGGGGTTGCCGTCGGACTCGAGGATCCGGACGGCGGACCGTTGCTGCTGTGGATCGCGCTCGCGTTCCTCGCCCTCGGTGGCGCGGTGGACATGATCTCGGCCGCGTTCCGGTCGACGATGCTGCAGCAGGTCGCCCCCGACGACATGCGCGGACGGTTGCAGGGCGTGTTCATCGTGGTCGTCGCGGGTGGCCCGCGGATCGGTGACGTGCTGCACGGCGCCGCCGCGTTCGCGTTCGGGACCGCGGTCGCGGCCGCGGGCGGGGGCGTGCTGGTCGTCGTCGGCGTGGCGATCGCGTGCCTGCTGCTGCCCGCCTTCCTGCGGTATCGGGTGAAGCGACCGCGGCCCGTGTGAGTCCGCGGTGTCGGATCATGCGTGCCGCCGGCACGAAACCGGTGGCGCGGTCCCGCATTTCATGGACACTGGGGCCCATGCAGTCGCCCGGGTACGAGATCAGGTTCGGTGACCACCGCGCGGAGGTGGTCGCGCGGGGCGCCGGGCTGCGGATGCTCACCCACCGGGATCGGGCGTTGACCGAGACGTGGACCACCCCGGATCCGCCGCTATCCGCGGGCCAGGTCCTTGCGCCGTGGCCGAACCGGATCCGCGACGGCCGGTTCCGCTTCGACGGCGTCGACCATCAGCTGGCCGTGACCGAACCGGCGCGCGAGAACGCCATCCACGGGCTCGTCCGCCGCGACGACTGGCAGCTCGTCGCGCAGTCCGAGCGACGCGTCGAGCAGACCATCCGGATCGGACTGCACAAGGGGTGGCCGTATCCGCTGCAGCTGACCGTCGTGCACGAACTCGGTCCGGACGGACTGACCGTCACCCACACCGCGACCAATGTCGGTGCGACCCCCGCGCCGTTCGGGCTGGGAGTGCACGCCTACCTGCGGGTCGGTGACGTCCCACTCGACGAGTGCACGCTGCGGCTTGCCGCGGGCACCCGGTTGCCGCTGGACCCGGAGCGGCTGCTGCCGAACGGGCCGTCGCGGTCGGTGTACGACACCGACTACGACTTCACCGCGGCCCGGCCCCTCCGCGGGGTCGTCCTCGACGCGCCGTTCAGCTCGATCGTGCCCGACCCGGACGGTCGGGCCCGGCACGAGTTGCTGGCCCCCGACGGGTCCGGTGTCGTGCTGTGGACCGACAACAAGTTCGGGTGGGTTCAGGTGTTCACCGCGGACCCGGCGCAGGGGCACGGCTATCCGGGTCGGGGCCGGGCGCTCGCCGTCGAACCGATGACCTGCCCACCGGACGCGTTCAACTCCGGGATCGACGAGGTGGTGCTGGTGCCCGGCCAGAGCTGGTCGGGCAGCTGGGGCATCGGCGCGGTCTAGTCAATCGCCTGGTCAGGACATTTCGTTACGGTGCGGGTCGCGCGAAACCGTGACCCACCCTGGGCGGCTGCGGGCAACTGCGACTAGGTTCTCTAGACGACTGACTATTGCAACTCGCATAGCCTCGAGTTTGAGAGGGATCCTCCGTGCCCGCTGTCGATGACACCACGCCCACACTCAGCTACCCGGGTGGCGCACACTCGATGTCCATTGCCAAAGCAACCGAAGGCAACGACGGCATCGAGCTGGGCAAGCTTCTTTCCGCGACGGGGTACACCACCCTCGATCCGGGATTCGTCAACACCGCCTCCACCAAGTCGGCGATCACGTACATCGACGGTGACCAGGGGATCCTGCGCTACCGCGGGTACCCGATCGAGCAGCTCGCGGAGGGGTCGACCTTCCTCGAGGTCAGCTACCTGCTGATCTACGGTGAGCTGCCGACCGCCGACGAACTGGCTGCCTTCACCACCCGCATCCAGCGGCACACCCTGTTGCACGAGGATCTCAAGCGGTTCTTCGACGGCTTCCCCCGCAACGCGCACCCGATGCCGGTGCTGTCGTCCGCGGTGAACGCGCTGTCCGCGTACTACCAGGATTCCCTCGACCCCGACGATCCGGAGCAGGTGGAACTGTCCACCACCCGGCTGCTGGCGAAGCTGCCGACGATCGCCGCCTACGCGTACAAGAAGTCCGTCGGGCAGCCGTTCCTATACCCGGACAACTCGCTGTCGCTGGTGGAGAACTTCCTGCGGATGACGTTCGGCTTCCCCGCCGAGCCGTACGCGGTGGACCCGGAGGTCGCCAAGGCGCTCGACATGCTGCTGATCCTGCATGCCGACCACGAGCAGAACTGCTCGACGTCGACGGTGCGGATGGTCGGCTCGTCGGACGCCAACCTGTTCACCTCGGTGTCCGCGGGCATCAACGCGCTGTGGGGCCCGCTGCACGGCGGCGCAAACCAGGCCGTCCTCGAGATGCTCGACGAGATCAAGGCGGGCGGCGGCGACGTCAAGGAGTTCGTCCGCAAGGTCAAGAACAAGGAAGACGGCGTGAAGCTGATGGGCTTCGGGCACCGCGTCTACCGGAACTACGACCCGCGCGCGGCGATCGCCAAGAAGTCGGCGGACACCATCCTCGCCAAGCTCGGCGGCGACGACGAACTGCTCGACATCGCGAAGGCCCTCGAGGAGGCCGCGCTCACCGACGAGTACTTCATCGAGCGCAAGCTGTACCCGAACGTGGACTTTTACACCGGTCTGATCTACCGCGCGTTGGGCTTCCCGACGCGCATGTTCACCGTCCTGTTCGCGATGGGCCGGCTGCCCGGCTGGATCGCGCACTGGCGGGAAATGCACGAGGATCCGGCCACCAAGATCGGCCGTCCGCGGCAGATCTACACGGGCTACACCGAACGCAACTACGTCGAGCTGGGGAACCGCTGACCATGAGCAATGCACCCGAAATTGAGCCCTGGGACGGCCCGGCACCGACCGAGCTGGTCATCGAGGACATCACCGTCGGCGACGGCGCCGAGGCGACGCCCGGCGCGAAGGTCGAGGTCAACTACCACGGTGTCGAACTCGACAGCGGCGAGGTCTTCGACTCCTCGTTCCTGCGCGGCGAGTCGATCACGTTCCCGCTCGCCGGCCTGATCGCCGGCTGGCAGGAGGGCATCCCCGGCATGAAGGTCGGTGGCCGCCGCAAGCTGGTCATCCCGCCGGAGCTGGCCTACGGTCCGGCCGGGTCCGGCCATCAGCTGTCCGGTCGGACGCTGATCTTCGTGATCGACCTGCTCGGTGTCGTCGTCCCGCCGCCGGTCCCCGAGGTGGAGCCCGCGTCCGGCCCGGCGCCGACCGAGCTGGTCGTCGAGGACATCACCGTCGGTGACGGGCCCGAGGCGCAGCGTGGCGGCGTCGTCGACGTGCACTACCACGGCGTCGAGTACGACACGAACGCCGTGTTCGACTCCTCCTTCCAGCGGGGTGACTCGGTGAAGTTCCCGCTCGGGCGCCTGATCCCGGGCTGGCAGGAGGGCATCCCCGGCATGAAGGTCGGTGGCCGCCGCAAGCTGACCGTGCCGCCGGAGCTGGCCTACGGTCCTGCCGGGTCCGGCCATCAGCTGTCGGGCAAGACGCTGGTCTTCATCATCGACCTGCTCGGCACCAACTAGATCCACCCGCACGGGGGCCCCGAGTCGCGAACGCGACGCGGGGCCCCCGTCGTCTCACACCCCGTCCACCCCCACCCCACCCCCGCCCCCGTGTCCGTTGAATGGGGGTTCATGTGCGAGTTCGGGCTTGCGGATGACGCATGAACCCCCATTCAATGCTTGTCGGGCGGGAGTCAGGGGCGGGCCGGGAACTCGAACACCAACCGGGCCCCGCCGAGCGCGCCGTCCTCGAACCAGGCTCGGCCACCGTGCAATTGGGCCTGCTGCTCCACCAGCGCCAGGCCGAGCCCCGAGCCGCTCGCGGTGGCGGCGGCGCCGCGCCGGAACCGTTCGAAGACGACCTCGCGTTCCGCCTCGGGGAGGCCGCGGCCGTTGTCGTCGACGGTCAACCGGACGGTGCCGTCGCCGTCCCGGTGCACCGCGAGCACCACGTCGGTGGCCCCGCCGTGCCGCACTGCGTTCGCGATCGCGTTGTCGATGGCCAGCCGCATGCCGGCAGGTAGACCGGGGATCACCAGCGACGGGCCCGCCTCGACCCGGACCGTCACGTTCGGGTGCTGCCGCTCGGCGTCGTGAGCGGCGGCATCGCACAGCTCGACGAGGTCGGTGGGAACGTGGTCGCGGTCGCTGGACAGTTCACCGGAGGCGAGCCGTTCGAGTGCGGACAGGGTGGACTCCACCCTGCCCTGGGTCCGCTCCAGGTCGCCCAGGATCTCCCGCCGCTGCGACTCGTCGAGCTCCAGGGTGGTCAGCACCTCGATGTCGGTGCGCATCGCGGTCAGCGGGGTCCGCAGCTCGTGCGCGGATGCGGCGGCGAAGTCGCGGGCCGTCTCGAGTGCCGCCTCCGTCCGGTGCTGTGCTTCGGCGATCCGGCCGAGCATCTTCTCGATCGCCATCGCCAGTTCCTCGGCCTCCCGGACACCCGACACCTTCGCGGGTTGCGGTGCGTCCCTGGCGATCTGGTTCGTCAACTTCACGATCGGGCGGACCGCCCGTCCACCGAACACCCAGCCGAGCCCGGTCGCGGCCGCGATCGCGAACACCCCGGCGATCAGCACCCACTTCCGTTGATCGGTCGTCACGTCCCGTGCCTCGGATGCGGGGACGGCGAGCGACATCAGCATCGGCGAGTGCGGGATCGGGGTGGTGTCGACGCGGTAGTCGGTGCCGTCCACCCGGACCGTCGCGGCGCCCTCGTCGAGGGCGGGCATCCGGGTGGGGGTGCTGGCGATCACGTCCCCCGTTCCGGTGGACCGGATGGTGACGGCAAAGGCGCCGCCGTCACCGAACGACGACAGCACCGCCGCCGCGGTCGCGACATTGGGGACCAGCACGCTCGACGCGGTGTCCAGCCTGCGGTCCAACTGCGCGATGTTGTTCCGCGAGATCGCGAACGAGGTGAAGATGCCAAGCAACGCGACGATGACGGTGGCGCCGAGCGCGGCGGCAGCGGCGACGCGGGCGCGCAGGGAATACGAGCGGCGGCGGGGCATCGCGGATCAGGCCGGGTCGCGGAGGACGAAGCCGACACCGCGGACGGTCTGCAGGATCCGCGGATGCCCGTGCGCCTCGAGCTTGCGGCGCAGGTACCCGACGAACACGTCGACGACATTGGTGTCGGCGACGAAGTCGTAGCCCCACACCAGCTCCAGCAGCCGCTCCCGGGTCAGCACGACGCCGTGATTGCGGACCAGCACCGCGAGCAGCTCGAATTCCCTTTTGGTGAGGTCAATCTCGTGGCCGCCGAGCACGGCCCGACGCCCGGGCAGGTCCATCACCAGCTGCCCGACGGTGAGGGTGCCGGGGACGCTGCCGGACGACTCTGCGGGAGCGACCGGGGCGGCGCGCCGACGCAGCATCGCGTTGATCCGGGCGACCAGTTCCGCGAGGACGAACGGCTTGACGAGGTAGTCGTCGGCACCGGCCTCAAGTCCGGCCACCCGATCGTCCACCGAGGCGCGCGCGCTGAGCACACAGATCGGGATGTCGTTGCCCATCGCCCGCAGCGCCGTCACGACGCTGGCGCCGTCGAGGACCGGCATGTTCATGTCCAGCACCACCGCGTCCGGCGAACGATCCGCGACAACGGCGAGGGCCTTCGCCCCGTCGGTGGCGGTGAGGATGGTGAACCCGGACAGCCGAAGTCCCCGACGCAGCGAGGCGAGCACGTCCTCGTCGTCGTCGACCACCAGGACGGTTGCGGATGAGGTCTCGGTCACCCCGCCATTGTGCCTGCAGGCGGCGGGGTGGCTGTGCCGGTCGTCACTGACCGGGACCGAGCAGCCGCGCGAGGGCGTCGAGGACGGCGGGGTCCTCGATCGTCGACGGCACGGTGTAGTCCTCGTGGTCGGCGATCTGCCGCATCGTCTTGCGGAGGATCTTGCCGGAGCGCGTCTTCGGCAGCGCCTGCACGACCGTCACGTCGCGGAAGGTGGCGACCGCGCCGATCTGGTCGCGGACCATCGCGACGAGGTCCTTGCGCAGCACCTCGTGGTCGATGTCGGCGCCCGCCTTGAGCACCACGTAGCCGCTGGGCCGCTGACCCTTGAGGTCGTCCTTGATCCCGACGACCGCGCACTCCGCGACCGCGGCATGCTGTGCAACAACGGCTTCCATCGCGCCGGTGGAGAGGCGGTGCCCGGCGACGTTGATCACGTCGTCGGAGCGGCCGAGGACGAAGACGTAGCCGTCGGCGTCGATGTAGCCGGAGTCGCCGGTGAGGTAGTAGCCCGCGAACGTCGACAGGTACGACTTGACGTAGCGCTCCTCGTCGCGCCACAGCCCGGCCAGGGTGCCGGGGGGCAGCGGCAGCCCGATCACGATGTTGCCCTCGGTCCCCGGCTCGACCTCGGTGCCCTCGCCGTCGACGATCTGCACCCGGTAGCCGGGCACCGACACCGTCGGGGAGCCCGCCTTAATCGGCATCGGCTCGAGCCCGCGCAGGTTCGCGCAGATCGCCCAGCCGGTCTCGGTCTGCCACCAGTGGTCGATCACCGGCATGCCGAGCTTCGCGGTCGCCCACTCGTAGGTGTCGGGGTCGAGCCGCTCCCCGGCCGCGAACAGCGTCACCAGGCTGGAGACGTCGTACTTGGCGAGCTCGGCGGCGTCCGGGTCCTCCTTGCGGATCGCCCGGATCGCGGTCGGCGCGGTGAACAGGGCCCGCACCCGATGCTGCTCGACGACCCGCCAGAAGGCGCCCGCGTCGGGTGTGCCGACCGGCTTGCCCTCGTAGACGATCGTGGTCGCGCCGACCAGCAGCGGCGCGTACACGATGTAGGAGTGCCCGACGACCCAGCCCACATCGGAGGCCGTCCACATCGTCTGGCCCGCGCCGATGTCGTACAGGTTGCGCATCGACCAGGCCAGCGCGACCGCGTGCCCGCCGTTGTCCCGGACCACGCCCTTCGGCTTCCCGGTGGTGCCGGAGGTGTACAGGATGTACAGCGGATCGGTCGCGGCCACCGGCACACAGTCGGCGGGTTCGGCGTTCGCGATCTCGGTGTCCCAGTCCAGCCAGCCGTGGTCGGCGGCCGCGCCGGGGATCTGCTCACGGTCCTTGACGATGACCGTCGCCGGCGCGTTGTCGGTCAGGCCGAGGGCCCGCGCCACCATCGGCAGGTACTCGATGGTCCGGCCCGGTTCGAGGCCGCCGGACGCGGTGATGAGTGCCGTCGGCTCGGCGTCGTCGATGCGGGCGGCGAGCTCGGCGGCGGCGAACCCGCCGAACACCACCGAGTGCACGGCGCCGATCCGGGCGCAGGCGAGCATCGCGATCGCCGCCTCCGGGATCATCGGCATGTAGATGACGACGCGATCGCCCGCGGTGATGCCCCTGGCGGCGAGGACACCGGCGAACCGGGACACCTCGTCGAGCAGGTCGGCATAGCTGTAGGTGCGGGTGGTGCCGATCATCGCCGAGTCGTAGATCAGCGCGGCCTGCTCGCCCCGCCCCGCGGCGACGTGTCGGTCGAGGGCATTGAAGCAGGTGTTGAGGGTCGCGTCCGGGTACCAGCGGTACATCGGCGCCGCGGAGTCGTCGAGGGCCTTCGTCGGGGCGCTGACCCAGTCGATCGCCTCGGCGGCCTTCAGCCAGAAGCGCTCCGGATTCTCGACGCTCTCCGCGAACGCGGCGGCGTAGGCCCCGGCCTGCTCGACTGCACTCATCGACTTGTGTCCTCTCGATCGCGGGTGCTGCGCACTACACCCTAGGGGACCGCGACGCCCGAACCGGCCGGTCACGCGCGAAAGCACGGAGGAGTCGTCGGGTGGTCGCGAACGGTCGGTGAATGGTCAGTCGTCGCTGCGTGGGAGGAGGCCGTCGAGATCGGAGACGACGTAGGCGGTGTTGCCGCTCTCGGCTTCCGAGTCGACGATCTCGGTCAGCCACGGCAGCGTGACGGGGTCGGTGATCCGCTCGCCCGTGACGAGGTCGTACTGCGCGAAGGTCGGAGCCGCATGCAGGTCGAGTGCGCTGACCGTGGTGCCGGACACCGATGCAATGTTCACGTCCGCGCCGGGAATCGTCCACTCCGACCGTGCCTGCGCAGGCCCGCCGAGCGGCATCGATAGCACCGTCCCGCTCTGGGTGAGCCAGTACAGGCGGTCCCCGACGACGGTCAGGGAGCCGCGGCTCGTCGCGGGTGACTGCCCTGCCAGCTCGACCGGCTCGGCGGTGCGTTCCCCGTCGGCCAGTCGGGTTCGGACCAGCACCAGCCCGCGCTCCCCGCCGTCGGGCGGGGGAGGCGGCCGGTGCAGCGAGAGCAGCGCCGAACCGTCCGCGGTGCAGACCGCCGACGCCGACGCCGCGGAGAAGTCGGGGTCGAGTCGCCAGCGTCCGCGCTCGACCGGCTCGCCGCCCGCCGGCAACTCGACCAGCCGGAACAGCCACCGTCCGTCGGCGTCTGCGAGCTCGCGGCCCTGGGTCAGTGCGACCGCGCGGTCGCCGCATTGCGCGGCGACCTCGACGACGCCGGGCACCGCACCGGTCGTGGCCGTGCCGTCGGTGTCGATCGCGACGTAGGTGCTTTCCCCGCCGCTGTTGAACCAGATCGTGGCCGCACCGTTCGCCGGATCGTTCGCCGCCGCGGTCACCATGTGCTCGTCGATTCCGACTTCGGCGCGGCCAGCGGGGGTCAGGGTCGTCACCGCATCGGCCGAGACCATTGTCAACCGCCCCGCGGACGCCACCGCCTGTGTCGCATAGACATCGTTGCCTTCGAGGCGTCCGACGACGTCCCCGTCCGCGTCGAACAGGAAGGTCAGGGACCGGTTCTGGTTCAGGAGGTCGGTGGTTTCCAGGCCAGCGGGGGTGACCGACACCGCGCCGACCGCGGCCGCGGGCAGCGCGTCGAGGTCGGCCCCGGGATAGTCGCGTGATCCGCAGGCCGCAATCGCGGTCGCGGCGATCACCAGCCCTACTGCCCGAATTGTGGTGCGCACCCTCGCCATGTCGCCGAATCTAGCGTGCGGCCGCGGTGCCCCGCGAACGTTACGGTGGGAGCCATGACGCTGCTCGCCGAAGACCTGCTGCTGCTCCTGCTCGACGATGACACCGGCAAGCCGGTGGTGGACGGGATGGTGCTGCCCCGGGCATTGGCCGGGGCGGTGCTGCTCGAGCTGACGCTCGACGGGGTGGTGGAGCCCGCCGACGGCACCGGCGCGGTGAAGAAGGGGCGGCTGGTGCTGCGGAATCGGACGGCCCCGCTGGATCCGATTCTCGCGCACGCGGTCGCGCAGCTGCGTGGGTCGAAGCCGATGAAGCCGGAGGCGGCGATCGAGAAGCTCGGCACGAACCTGCGGGAGGCGGTGCTGGGGCGGATCGTCGAGCGCGGATGGGTCAGCGAGTCGACGGGCAAGCTGCTCGGCATCTTCCCGACCAAGACGTGGCCGTCGGTCGACGCGACCCACGAGCGGGTGGTGCGCGGCAGGCTCCGGGCTGCCCTGGTCGACGGTGGCGAGCCCGATCCGCGCACCGCGGCGCTGATCGCGTTGCTGTCCGCCGCCGACGCCGTCCCGCGGGTGCTGCCCGACGTCAAGAAGAAGGCGGTCCGGGCGCGCGCCAAGGAGATCGCGCACGGCAATTGGGCCGCCGCGGCCGTCCGCCAGTCCGTCGATGTCGTCAACGCCGCCGTGATCGCGGCGGTGGTCGTGCCCGCCGTCGCCGCCGGCGGCTCGTAGTCGCGAGAGCGGTGGATTCCTCCCGGGTCGTGGGGGGATCCGCCGCTGTCAGGCGGGCGGCAGGCCGAGGGTGCGGTAGCGGGCGATGCGCGTCGCGTAGCGGTGCTCCGCGGGAAGCGCGGTGAGGGTGGCGAGTTCGCGGGCGATCGCCTCCCCGACCCGCTTCGAGAATCCGATCGGCTCGTCCGCTGCGTCCGGGAGTTCCGGGATCACCGCGTCGATCACGCCGTCCCGGAGCAGGTCCCGGGACCGGATGCCTTGCGCCTCGGCCATTCTCGGGGCGTGACCGGTGTCGCGGTGCACGATCGCGCTCGCCCCCTCCGGGGGGAGCGGCGCGAGCCAGCCGTGCTGTGCGGCGAGCACCCGATCGGCGGGCAGCAGGGCGAGCGCGCCACCCCCGGTGCCCTGGCCGAGCAGCACCGACACCGTCGGGGTGTCCAGGGTGACGAGATCGGCGAGGCAGCGCGCGATCTCGGGTGCCAGCCCCCGTTCCTCCGCCTCCCTGGACAGGGACGCACCGAGGGTGTCGATCACCGACACCAGCGGGATGCCCAGCTCCCCGGCCAGTTTCATCGCCCGACGCGCCTCGCGCAGCGCGCCGGGGCCCATCGTGGTCTCGGGGGACTGGCCGCTGCGGTCCTGCCCGAACAGCACGCACGGCTGCCCCCGGAATCTGGCCAGGGACACCAGCACCGTGGTGTCGGTCTCGCCTTGGCCGGTCCCGGACAGCGGCACCTGTTCGGTCGCCGCGTACCGGAGCAGCTGCCGGATGCCGGGTCGGTCCGCCCGCCGCGACAGCATCACCGACTGCCAGGCGGGAACGTCGGGGAGCTCGGCGCGGGCTGGCTGCTCGTCGACGAAGGGGTCCGTCTCCCCGGTCATCACCCGCAGCGCGCGATGCACGAGGTGCCGCAACCATTTTGGCGCGACCACACCGTCGATGACGCCGTTCGCGTACAGGTTCTCCGCGGTCTGCACCCCCGCCGGGAACTCCTCCCCGTACAGGGCTCGGTAGACGCGGGGGCCGAGGAACCCGACCAGGGCGCCCGGTTCGGCGACGGTGACGTGCCCGAGCGACCCCCACGACGCGAATACCCCGCCGGTGGTCGGGTTGCGCAGATACACCAGGTACGGCAGTCCCGCGGTCTTGTGCACCGTGATCGCGGCGGCAATCTTCACCATCTGCACGAACGCGAGCGTGCCCTCCTGCATCCGGGTTCCGCCCGAGGTCGGGGAGGCTAGCAGCGGCAACCCCTCGGCCGTGGCGCGTTCGACCGCGGTGACGATGCGTTCGGCTGCGGCGACACCGATCGACCCGGCGAGGAACCCGAACTCGCACGCGATCACCGCGACCCGGCGTCCGCGGACCGTGCCCTCACCGGTGAGCACCGACTCGTCGAGTCCCGTCTTCGCCCGGGCGGCGGCCAGGTCGGCGCGGTAGCCCGCGTCGGCGGCCACCTCGACCGGTGCGGTATCCCAGGATCGGTAGCTGTCGGCGTCGAGCACCAGGTCGAGCACGTCGGGTGCGGACAGTCGCGCGGGCATGTCCGGAGCCTACTTCGCCGGGGTCTACCGTCCGAACGCTTCCCGCCAGGAGACCGTCTTGCCGACCCGCAGGATCGAGCGCTGATAGATCTTCGCGGCGATGAACGATGCGGCGCCGGTCGCGGCCAGCATGATGACGATGGTTCCGATCACCTGGCCGGGGCTCGCGACCCCCGCCGCGATCCGCAGCGGCATCAGGATCGCGGAGAACGGCGGGATCCAGCTCAGCACGGTGCTCAGTGTGCCGTCGGGGTTGCCGACCGCGGAGAACGCGGCGAAGAACATCGCCATGATCAGCAGCATCAGCGGCATCGCCGTCGAGTTGACGTCCTCCTGCCGGGAGACCATCGACCCGGCCGCCGCGTAGAGCACCGCGAAGAACGCGAACCCGAGAACGAACCAGCCGAGCGTGGACGCGAACACGGCCAGCGCGGTACCGGTGACGGTGATCAGTCCGGTCGCCAGTCCCGCCGTGACACCGGCGATGCCGTACGCGGTCAGCTGCACCAGGCCGACGGCCCCGATCCCGATGATCTTGCCCCACAACAGCTGCAGCGGACGCAGCGTCGAGAGCAACAGTTCGACGACGCGGCTGGACTTCTCCTCGACGACCCCCATCGCGACGTACATGCCGAAACCGAGGATCTGCATGTACAGCAGGGCGATGGCGGTGACGGACAGCACGACGCGCTGCCCCTTCTCCGGGTCGGGGGGATCGATCGGGTCGACGGTGACGACCGCGGCGGCGGTGGCGTCGCCGAGCCGCGCCAGGTCGACACCCTGCTCCTCGAGGGCGCGTTGCTGCGCCTGCCCGGCGACGGCGACGTCGAGGACGGTCCGCAGTCCGGTGTCGAGCTCGGATTCGGTGACCGCGACGGCGGATCCGTCGGCGGCCGCGATCAGCGCGACGTCCAGGTCGCCTGCCATGACCCGGTCCCGCGCGGTCCGCTCATCGGGGATCGAGGTGACCTCGACCGCGGTCCCGGACTGATCGCCGGTGGCCTCGAGCAGGGCGCCGAGTGCCGGCGCTCCGACGAGACCGATTGTGGCCCGGTCGGGTTCGTCGTCTCCGGAGAAGATCGACACACCGACGATGCCGCCGACGATGGCGAGCAGGATGACCAGGTTGCTGATCAGGAAGCTCTTCTTACGCACCTGGGTGTGAAATTCACGCCGGGCGACCAGGGTGACGGCCCGCGCATTGCCCAGCGACGGGTGTTGGGGAGCCTGCGTCGGGGCGCTCATCCGGCGACCACCTCTCGGAACAGTTCGGTCAGGGACGGTCGATGCCGGGAGAATTCGTGCACCGGGCCGGTGTTCAGCGCGGCGGCAAGCACGCCCTGGTCGTCGACCCCGGGATCGAGTGCCAGCACCGTGCGCCCGTCGGTGCGGTCGAGCGTGCGGACCCCGGCCAGGTGGTCGCTCCACCCGTCGGGTGCCGCCGGGGCGTGCACGAGCAGCTGGGTGCCTGCCCCGCCGCGCAGCTCGTCCACCGTGCCGAGGGCGCGCATCCGGCCGGAGGCGATGATGCCGACCCGGTGGCAGAGACGCTGCACCAGGTCCAGCTGATGGCTCGAGAAGATAACCGGGACACCGGTGTTCGCCTTCTCGACCAGAGTTTCGCTCATCACGTCGACGGCGACTGGGTCGAGCCCGGAGAAGGGCTCGTCGAGCACCAGCACCGCCGGGTCGTGGACCAGGGCGGCGGCCAGCTGCACGCGCTGCTGGTTGCCGAGGCTGAGGGAGTCGACGGTGTCGCCGAGCCGATGGTCGATGCCGAGGCGTTCGGTCCAGCGGGCGACCGCGGCACGGGCCCCGCTCCGGGACAGGCCGTGCAGCTCGGCGAGATAGGTCAGCTGCTCGCCGACCTTCATCTTCGGATACAGTCCCCGCTCCTCGGGCATGTAGCCGATGGTGCGCCGCACGTCGAGGTCCACCGGGCGGCCACCGAGGCTGACGCTTCCCCCGTCCGCGGTCAGCACCCCGAGGATGATCCGCATCGTGGTGGTCTTGCCTGCCCCGTTGGAGCCGACGAACCCGAAGATCTCACCGGGATTGACCTCGAAGCTCAGGTCGTCGAGGGCGGTCACGTCCCCGTAGCGTTTCGAGACGTGTTCGATGGCAAGGGTGTTTCCGCTCACGGTGTCTCCTGGCGGTCGTGTGGTGTGCGGTCATCGGGTGTGCGGTCGAGTTCGCTGTCGGAGTCCGGGTCGGGCCGCGTCCAGGAGAGGATCATGGTCGGTGAGCAGCCCCCGATCAGCAGGCTGGTGAGGGTGAGCAGGCCCCCGGTGTAGGCCATCGTGGTGTGGTCGCCGCCGGTGATCACGCTTCCCACGATCAGGTAGGTGAGCGGAATCGCCATGAACCACTGGGTGACACTCAGTCCGATGGACCGGGCAGCGTTGCGCTGCTGCGCCTCCCACTCGTCGAGCGCACCGGCAGGCGCGTCACCGAGTTGGCCAGCGACGATCGCGATCGAGATCCAGATCGGGAAGAACAGCAGGCAGGCCGGGAGCCAGAGCAGCGGGGCCATGGTGAAGAAGTGGCACAGGACGCCCACCAGGTACATGATCGCGAAGGCGGCGCAGAGGGCGAGCACGAGGAGTCGTCGTCGGTGCCGGGTCCGCCAGTTCGGCAGCATCGTCTGCCACTTCTCCGAGTTCGCGAGGAAGCGTCTCGTCCGGTACGCCTGATACCGCTCGATCAGGGTCGCCTCAGGCGCCACGGCCTTCTCCTTCCGTCGTGTCGCGCCGGTAGTACTCGGCCGACAGCGGGGTGAATTCGGTCCGGGAGAACACCGCCTCGATCGGCAGCGCGAACACCTCGCAGATGCGCAGTGCCAGGTCGAGGCTCGGGTAGTGGTCCCCGCGTTCGAGGGCTCCCACGGTCTGGGGGTTGACCTCGATCAGCGTCGCGAGCTGGGCGCGGCTGAGTGAGCGCTCGGCGCGCAGCACCGCAATGCGGTTGAAGATCGGTCGGGCTTCCCCGCGACGCACCGGACTCATGCACTGCAGTGTTGGGAAAACACAACAGCCTGTCAAGTTTTTCCGCATTTTCGGCGTGGCGCGCAGTGCCCGTGTCCACGCCGCAACGCCTGTGTGCACACCCCGAGTGCCGCGTGCACACGGGGTTTCGGCGCGCATTACCCGTGTGCACGCTCCAGTACCCGTGTGCACAGGGGTTTGGCGGCGGGGGGAGCGGGGCGCGGGCCGCCTATTCCTCGGTCAGCCGTCCGCCGTCCATCCGCCACCGACGGGTGCTGCGCATCGTGTCCAACATCCGCCGGTCGTGGGTGACGAGCAGCAGCGTCCCGGTGTACGAGTCCATCGCCTGCTCGAGCTGCTCGATCGCGGGCAGGTCGAGGTGGTTGGTCGGCTCGTCGAGCACGAGCAGGTTCACCCCGCGGGCCTGCAGCAGGGCGAGGGCTGCCCTGGTGCGCTCGCCGGGCGACAGCGAGTCCGCGGGACGCAGCACGTGCTGCCCGCGGAGGCCGAACTTCGCGAGCAGGGTCCGCACGTCGGCATCGGGCCAGTCGGGCACCTGCGCACCGAACGCGGCCACCAGCGGCTCGCCGCCCTCGAACAGTCCGCGCGCCTGGTCCACCTCGCCGACCGCGACACCGGAACCCAACGTCGCGGTGCCCTCGTCCGGCGCGAGCCTGCCGAGCAGCACGCCGAGCAGTGTCGACTTGCCGGAGCCGTTCGGTCCGGTGACGAGAATGCGGTCACCCCACTCGATCTGGGCATGAATCGGGCCGAGTTGGAACGTTTCACGGTGAACCACCGCGCCGGTCAGCGTCGCGACGACCGCACCGCTGCGCGGCGCGTCCGCGATCTCCATCCGCAGCTCCCACTCCTTGCGGGGCTCCTCGACCACCTCGAGCCGCTCGATGCGGCGTTGCGTCTGCCGGGCCTTCGCGGCCTGCTTCTCGGTGGACTCGGCGCGCGCCTTGCGTCCCATCTTGTCGGAGTCGGCGCCCTTCGCCTTCCGTCGGGTGTTGCGGACGCCGTGCTCAAGCCAGTTGCGTTGCATCTGGGCGCGCGACTCGAGCCCGGCCTTGGTGTCCGCGTACTCCTCGTAGCGCTCCCGCGCGTGCCTGCGGGCGACGGCCCGCTCGGCAAGGTACGACTCGTAGCCGCCGTCGTACACCGCGATCTGTTGCTGGGCGAGGTCGAGCTCGACGATGCCGGTGACGGTGCGCGCCAGGAACTCTCGATCGTGACTGACCACCACCACGCCGGTGCGGGTCTCGGCAACGAACCGCTCCAGGCGCTCCAGGCCGTCCAGGTCCAGATCGTTGGTCGGCTCGTCGAGCAGCAGGACGTCGTACCGCGACAGCAGCAGCGCCGCCAGCCCGACGCGGGCGGCCTGCCCGCCGGACAGGGCGGTCATCTCGGCGTCCAGTCCCGCGGTGAGGCCGAGGTCGTCGAGGATTTGTCCGGACCGCTCGTGCAGGTCGGCGCCACCGAGCCCGAGCCAATGTTCCAGCGCGTGCGCGTACCGGTCGTCGCCGCCCGGCTCGGTCAGCGTTTCGGCGGCGGCGTTCATCTCCGTCTCGGCGTCGGTGACGCCGGTGCGGCGACCGAGGTACGCCTCGACGGTCTCGCCGGGGATCCGCTCGGGTTCCTGCACGAGGTGGCCGACGGTCGCGTCCGGCGGGCTGAGGGAGACGGTGCCCTCGACGTCGGCGGTGGTGTCGCCGGAGAGGATGGACAGCAGGGTGGACTTGCCCGCACCGTTCGCGCCGACCAGGCCGATCACGTCCCCGGGTGCGACCACGAGATCGAGCCCGGTGAACAGGGTGCGGTCGCCGCGGGCGGCGGAGACGTCGTCGGCGTGCAGGGTGGCGCTCATGGGGGGGATTGTCTCAACCGCCGCCCCGACGGGAACAAACCGGCAGGCCCGGGACGTTCGCCCAGCATGACCTCTGTGCATCCGGTACCGAACGTGACCCTCTCCGACGGCAACGTCGTTCCCCAGGTCGGGTTCGGGGTCTGGCAGGTCCCCGACGACGACACCTACACGGCGGTGACCAGCGCGCTGAGCATCGGCTACCGGAGCATCGACACCGCGGCGATCTACGGCAACGAGGTCGGCACCGGCCGTGCGATCGCCTCGTCCGGGATCCCGCGCGACGAGTTGTTCGTGACCACCAAGTTGTGGAACAACGCCGCGCAGCCGTGGACCCGGGACGGCGTGTTCTTCGAGTTCGAGGCGTCCCTCGACCGGCTCGGCCTCGACCATGTCGACCTCTACCTGATCCACTGGCCGCGTCCGATGCGGGACGACTACCGCGCCATCTGGCGGGCGTTCACCGAGCTGAAGTCGGACGGCAGGGCCCGGTCCATCGGTGTCTCCAACTTTCAGCCAGCACAGCTGCGCACGATCATCGACGACACCGGCGTGGTACCGGTGGTCAACCAGGTGGAGGTCCATCCCGACTTCGCGCAGGCGGAGCTGCGGGCGGTGCACGCCGAGCTCGGCATCGTGACCGAGGCGTGGTCGCCGCTCGGGCAGGGCAAGGGCCTGCTCGATGACCCCGTGCTCGCCCGGATCGCGGAGAAGCACCAGCGGTCGACGGCGCAGGTCGTGTTGCGCTGGCATCTGCAACTCGGCACCGTCGTCATCCCGAAGTCGGTGACCCCCTACCGCATTCGGCAGAACATCGAGTTGTTCGACTTCGAGCTGGACGCGGATGACCTCGCGGTGATCGCGGGGTTGGACGCGGGCAACCGCCTCGGCGGCGATCCCGCCACCTTCGACATGGGATAGCCTGAACAGGTATTTCTGATCACGATTCGGCATTCCGTGCACGGAGATTCCACAGATTCCGCACAGTCGGCTAACTCGGAGCCATCGGCGATGCGGGCCGGTTCCCGGTGCGGCGACAATCCGAGTCGTGACATGAGTCGACCGGCGCACCGACACCACGGTGCCGGTCGACTTCGGCAAACGTAGGGGATGGTGGGGATGCGGACGGAAACCGGCTCGACGGCAGTGGCGCGGCAGGAGGGGGCGGCGGCGACGCCGACGCGGCCTCGCCGGTCCGCGGCTCGGCCCGGCACGACCACGCCCGTCGCCCCGCCCGGTGTGCAGGCCCCGATGCAACCACGGGTGCCCGCCCGATCGAGCACCCGCACGCCAACCCGGCCGCCGGTCTGGGCGCTGGTGCCGGGAGCTCAGTTCGCGGGTGACCGCTATCGACTGCTCGAACGGTGCGGCGGGAGCACCGGCGTCGCGTTCTGGCGAGCCCATGACACCGTCCTCGCCAGGGACGTCGCCCTCACCGTCGTCGAGGCGCGGGAATCGTCCGCTGCCGGGTTCCTCGATCGCACCGGCTGGTTGTGCCGTACCGGTGACGGTGCGCAGCCGCGGCCGGGTCGCACCGAGGCGGTGCCCGCCGTCCTCGACATGTTCGAGGCCGACGGCTGCGCCGTTGTGGTGTCCCAGTGGAAGCAGAGCCACGCGCTTGGCCTGGTCAGGGTCGGCCGGCCCGCGGACGCGGCCGAATCGGTGGCCCTGCTCGCCGGGGTGGTGCGCGACGCCAACCGCGCGGGGGTGTGCATCGGGATCGACCATCCGAGCCGGATCCGGGTGGACGCCGACGGCATCGCCTACCTGGCGTTCCCCGGGGTCCCCGCGCAGGCAACGCCGCGCGACGACGTGCGCGGACTCGGCAACGTCCTGTCCGAACTGCTCACCGGCATGCACCACACGGGCACCGGAAGACCGCTCTCCCCGAGCGCGGTGCGCCCCGACGTGTCCCCGGCGCTGTCCGGCCTGATCGTCGATGCCGTCGGGTCGGGCGACCTGGGCGCGGACCGGGTGGTGCAGGTGCTGGACGAGGTGATCGCCGCCGCCCCCGCGGTGCCGGCCGCGCCGGAGGCGACCGCGGACCACCCCGGCGCGGAATCGGAGGCCGAGCCCGGAACCGGGGACGCGCGGACCCCCCTGGCGACCTGGGGGCCGTACCTGGCGGGCGGTGTGCTGCTGATCGTCCTCGCGACCGTCGGCTGGTTCGTCGGGGTCTCCCTGATCTGACGCGCCCGACCCGGCCCGGTCGTGGCGTGTCGCCCGGGTGTTCCGCTCGCACAGGCTATGGTCGGGCAAACATTCTGGGGCAGGGGAACGGACGGGTGCACGGGGAGAACATCGGAGCGTTGACCGAACGCTTCGCCGGCGGCATCAGCATGGCCGGGCGGGACGGCCTCGACACCCTGTCCGGGATGTGCCGCTTCAGCGCCGACGACCCGTCGACGTTCGCGGCGACGATGATTTCCGTCGATCTGGGATCCGTCCGGGTGAACCGGATGCGCTCGACCGCCGTCGCCGGGGTGCGGGGATCGGGGCAGCTCCACGACCCCATGTCGGGCTACGTCGCCGTCGCCTGCATTCTGGCGGGTTCCATTGTGCTGGAACAGAATCAGTCAGTTCATCGGGTGAATGAGGGCGATGCGCTGTGCGTCGACTTCGGGCGGCCGCTCGCCATCGACATCGCCGAGGGGAGTGACCTCGTCTTCGCCTACCTGCCGCGACCGCTGGTGCTGTCCCGGTCCGTCGACCCGCGTCGGTTCGGTGGCGCCGCGCTGCCGGGTTCGGTGACCGGCGCCGTCCTCGCCGGGATGCTGGGCCCGCTGACCGCACGCCGGATGCACCCGGGCGAGGTGGCGCTGATCGAGCACGCGGTCGTGGACCTCGCCGTCGCGGTGCTGCGGGAGGCGCACCCGTTCCGCGGGCAACCCGAGGACGGGGCGTCGGGTCTGCGTTCGCGCGTGCACGAGGTCATCGAGCAGAACTTCACCGACCCGGCGTTCAGCGTCGAGCAGGTGGCGGCCACCGTCAACGTCAGCAGTCGCTACCTGCACAAGGTGATGGAGTCGGAGGAGCAGTCGGTGTACGGGCTGATCCGGCGGCGCCGCGTCCGCTGCGGCGTCGACCTGCTCGCCGACCCGTCGCTGTCGGGACTGTCGATCGGGCAGATCGCCCGCCGCAGTGGCTTCGCTGGGCTGAGTCAGTTCGGGCGCGCGGTCCGTGCGGTCACCGGCACGTCGCCGAGGGAGCTGCGCCGGCGCGCGACCGGCACCGGATGACCCCTGTGCACACGGGTGGTGCGGCGTGCGCGGGGGTTTTCGGCGGGTAGCGGGGGTGTGGGTGCGCGGACACCCGTGTGCACACGGGGGGTGCCGGGGCGCGGGCGGTCGTCAGGTTCCGGTCAGGTGCGCGATCAGTTCCCGCGCCGCGGCCCTGCCGCCGCGGTTCGCGCCGATCGTGGACGCGGACGGCCCGTAGCCGAGCAGGTGCACCCGGGGGTCGGCGGCGACCTGGGTGGCCAGCCGCCCGGTCATCGTGATCCCGCCGCCGGGGCCGCGCAGCCGCAGCGGTGCCAGGTGGTCGAGTGAACTGCGAAACCCGGTGCACCACAGGATGACATCGACCTTCTCCTCGGTTCCGTCGGCCCACCGCACCCCGTCGGGGGTGATCTCGCTGAACATCGGCAGCCGGTCCAGTGCGCCACGGTCGCGGGCCGCACGCAGGGCCGGGGTCAGCGGCAGACCCGTCACCGACACCACCGATCCGGGTGGCAGCCCGCGCCGCACCCGGTCCTCGACGACCGCGACGGCGGCCCGCCCCTCGCCGCCGGTGAACGGGGTGTCCCGGAACCGCGGTGGCCTGCGGGTCACCCAGGTCGTTGTGGTGACACGGGAGATCTCGTCCAGCAGTTGCACCGCGGAGATCCCGCCCCCGACGACGAGCACGTGGCTGCCGGTGAACTCGTCCGCGGTCCGGTAGTCACGGGTGTGCAGCATTCGGCCGCGGAACGTCTCGGTGCCCGGATACCGCGGCACGAACGGTCGTTCCCAGGTGCCGGTGGCGTTGATGATGCCGCGCGCGGTCACCGCACCGCCGTCGGTCTCGACGGTCAGCGGCCCGGTCCGGTCGCCGTGGTCGCACACCACCCGGGTGTGCACCGGGCGATGCACGGGCAGGGCGAACCGGCGCTCGTACTCGGCGTAGTAGCGCGGGACCGCCTCGGCGGCCTCGACCTGCTCCGGGGGCGCCGCGTCGAGGACGTCGGTGAACGGCATGCCGGGCAGGTCGTGGACCCGGTTGACGGTGCTCAGCGTCAGCGACGGCCAGCGGAACTGCCACGCGCCGCCCGGCCCCGGCGCGTGGTCGACGATCGCGAACCGGATGCCCGCGGGCGCGCCAAGCCTGCGCAGGTAATAACCCGCGGACAGCCCGGACTGGCCCGCGCCGATCACCACGACATCCACGGACTCCAACATGCTGGCAACCTCCCAGGTCATGACGGTACGGTCACCATCATGATCGGGACCAGCCGGGACGGCGACGTGGTGACCATCGAGTTGCAGCGGGACGAGCGGCGCAACGCCCTCAACACCGAGTTGTGTGTGCTCCTTCGGGACGCCGTCGACGAGGCCGTCGGGCAGGGCGCCCGGGTGCTCGTCCTGACCGGCAGGGGGAGCGCCTTCTGCGCGGGCGCGGACCTGTCCGGCGATGTCTATGCCGACGGGTTCACCGACACGCTGCTGGAGATGCTGCACACCATCGACTCCGTGCCGATCCCGGTGATCGCCGCGGTCAACGGTCCCGCGGTCGGCGCGGGCACCCAGCTGGCATTGGCCTCCGACCTGCGGGTGGTCGCGCCCGGATCGTTCTTCGCGGTGCCCGCGGTGAAGCTGGGCATCTCGGTGGACTCCTGGACGGTCCGGCGGCTCGTCTCGCTGGTCGGTGGCGGGCCCGCGCGCACGGTGCTGCTCGGCGCCGAACAGATCGACGCCGAGCAGGCACTCGGTTTCGGGTTGGCCAACAAGATCGGCGACCTCGCCGACGCGCAGGAGTGGGCCAAGCGGATCGCCGCGCTGGCGCCCCTGTCGCTGCGGCACCTCAAGCTCGTCCTCAACGACGACGGCACGCAGGACGATCCGACACCGGAACAGCTCGAGGCCCTGCACGCGGCCTGGTCGAGCGAGGACATGCTCGAGGCGTCCCGGGCTCGGCAGGAGAAGCGCACCCCGACCTTCCGGGGACGCTGACGTGCGGGCGCGGGGAATGGTCGTCGCGACGCTCGCGGCGGTCGGTGCGGCGGCGCTGGCGCGTGCGGCGTGGGGTATCCCGGGCCAGATCGGCGCGTCGGCGGCCGCGATCGCGCCGCGGGCGGTCGGGTCGGCGCGGTACCGGGACAACAGGTTTCACAACACCGATCCGAGCGTTCCGCTGGCCCGTGGCGACGAGTCCAGCCTGTGGTCCTCGGTGCTGACCCGGCGTCGGCTCGGGCGTCCGCGCCAGCCGATCCCGCTCGCGACGCCGCTCGCCCCGGCCGAGGCCGCGGAGCTGGCGGTCACCTGGTTCGGGCATTCGAGCGCCGTCGTCGAGATCGACGGGTACCGGGTGCTGACGGATCCGGTGTGGAGCCATCGGGTGTCGCCGTCCCCGCTGGTCGGCCCCGCCCGGCTGCACCCGGCCCCGGTCGATGTCGCCGCGCTGCCGCCGGTCGACGCGGTGCTCGTCTCGCACGACCACTACGACCACCTCGACAAGGCGACCGTCCTGTCGCTGCTGCGCACCCAGAGCGCACCGTTCGTGGTGCCCAAGGGAATCGGCGCGCACCTGCGGCACTGGCGGGTGCCGGAGGAGCGGATTGTCGAACTGGACTGGGACGAGCAGGCCACGATCGGGGACCTGGTGCTCACCTGCACGGAGGCGCGGCACTTCTCCGGGCGCGGCCTGCGCCGCAACACCACGCTGTGGTCGTCGTGGGTGGTGCGGGGACCGAACCACGCGGTGTTCTTCGGCGGCGACACCGGGTACACGCCGCGGTTCGCCGAGATCGGGCGGCGGCACGGCCCGTTCGACCTGACCCTGCTCCCGGTCGGAGCGTACGACGAGCACTGGCCGGACGTGCACATGAACCCGGAGGAGGCGGTGCGCATGCACACCGACCTCGGGCGGGGATCGGCCGCGGCGGGGGTGCTGGTTCCGGTGCACTGGGCGACCTTCAACCTGGCGTTCCATCCGTGGGCGGAGCCGATCACCCGGCTGCTGGCCGCCGCCGACCCGGCGGGCGTCACGGTCCGGGTGCCGATGCCCGGGCAGCGGATCGATGTGCTCCGCCCGGGGACTCAGCGGCACTGGTGGTTGCGGCTCGCGTAGGGGCCTGCGGAGGTGATTCGCGGTCCATCGGGAGCCGTCACGTCGCCGGGTTGTCCCGTGGGCCGCGACGTGCCCTGGTCGGCAGCGGATTTCACCGTCGCGGTGAGTAATCTGACGGGATGGCCAACGACGAGACCCGCGGCGTCGACACCCTCTCGCCGGGCGAGATGGATGTCCGGACGGGGCTGACCTCCGATCAGGTCGCGCAGCGCCGCGCGGACGGCAGGACCAACGACGTCCCGAGCCGGGCCAGCCGCTCGGTCAGGGACATCGTCCGGGCCAACGTGTTCACCCGCATCAACGCGATCCTCGGTGTGCTCCTGGTGATCGTGCTGTCGACCGGCTCGGTGATCGACGGCATGTTCGGGCTGCTGATCGTCGCGAACAGCGCGATCGGCATCATCCAGGAGGTGCGCGCGAAGCGGACCCTGGACAAGCTGGCGATCGTCAGCCAGTCCCGGCCGGTGGTGCGGCGGGACGGTGCCACCGCGGCGGTGTCCCCGAGCGAGGTGGTGCTCGACGACGTGATCGAGCTCGGGTCCGGCGACCAGGTGGTGGTCGACGGGGTGGTCGTCGAGGGCGAGGCACTCGATGTCGACGAGTCGCTGCTCACCGGTGAGGCGGATCCGGTGCACAAGAGGCCCGGCGACCAGGTGCTGTCCGGCAGCTTCGTGGCCTCCGGCAGCGGCGCCTACCGTGCCACCAAGGTCGGCCGCGACGCGTACGCGGCCAAACTCGCGGCGGAGGCCAGCAAGTTCACCCTGGTCCACTCGGAGCTGCGCAGCGGCGTCGACAAGATCCTCAAGGTCATCACCTACATGATGATTCCGGCGGGGGTGCTGATCGTCTACAACCAGCTGTTCGTCAGCGAGCAGGACCTCGGGGGCGCGCTGAACGGCATGGTCGCCGCCCTGGTCCCGATGGTGCCGGAGGGGCTGGTGCTGATGACGTCGCTGGCGTTCGCGGTCGGCGTCATCCGGCTTGGCCGCAGGCAGTGCCTGGTGCAGGAACTGCCCGCGATCGAGGGACTCGCGCGCGTCGACGTGGTGTGCGCGGACAAGACCGGCACCCTCACCGAGAACGGCATGCGGCTGTCCGAGCTGCGGCTGCTGACGGCGGACGATCCCGGCGGTACCGAGGCCCGGCTGCGGGACGCGCTTGCCGCGCAGGCCGCCGACGATCCGCGGCCGAACGCGAGCGTGCTGGCGATCGCGGAGGCATACGACCACGACCCCGGGTGGACCACGACCGCGGTGGCGCCGTTCTCGTCGGCGAAGAAGTGGAGCGGAAACTCGTACGGCCCCAACGGCAACTGGGTGCTCGGCGCCCCCGACGTGTTGCTCGACCCGGAGTCGTCGGCGGCACGGACCGCGGAGGAGATCGGGGCGGGAGGGCTGCGGGTGCTGCTGCTCGGCGAGAGTGACCGCGCCGTCGACGCCCCCGACGCGCCCGGGGTCGTCACGCCGCGCGCCCTGGTGGTCCTCGAGCAGCGGGTGCGACCCGACGCCGCCGACACCCTCGCGTACTTCGCGGAGCAGAAGGTCGAGGTCAAGGTCATTTCCGGCGACAACGCCGTGTCCGTCGGGGCGGTCGCGCAGTCGCTGGGGCTGCCCGGAGGGGACCGCGCGGTCGATGCCCGCGAGCTGCCCTCGGATCGGGAGTCGCTCGCCGAGGTCCTTGACACCGCGACCACCTTCGGGCGGGTCCGGCCCGATCAGAAGCGGGAGATGGTCGGCGCCCTTCAGTCGCGCGGGCACACGGTCGCGATGACCGGCGACGGGGTCAACGACGTGCTCGCGCTCAAGGACGCGGACATCGGTGTCTCGATGGGATCCGGCAGCCCCGCCACCCGAGCGGTCGCGCAGATCGTGCTGCTGGACAACAGTTTCGCGACGCTCCCGTACGTGGTCGGTGAGGGTCGCCGGGTGATCGGCAACATCGAGCGGGTGTCGAACCTGTTCCTCACCAAGACGGTGTACTCGGTGCTGCTTGCCCTGCTCGTCGGCCTGTCCGGGGTGGCATCGGAACTGTTCGACTTCGAGCCGATGCCGTACCCGTTCCTGCCGCGGCACGTGACGATCGCGGCTTGGTTCACGATCGGTATCCCCGCGTTCATCCTGTCCCTCGCGCCGAACAACGAGCGGGCCCGCACCGGCTTCGTGCCGCGGGTGATGCGGTTCGCGATCCCGTCCGGTCTGGTGGTCGGGATCTGCACCTTCGTCGCCTACGCGCTCGTCTACGCGGGCCCCGACCAGACCGAGACGCAGCAGGTGCAGGCGGGCACCACCGCGCTGATCACGCTGATCACGATCGCGCTGTGGGTGCTGGCGATCGTCGCCCGCCCGTACGTGTGGTGGAAGGTCGTGCTGATCGTCGGGTCCGCGCTCGGCTACGTGGTGCTGTTCGCGCTCCCGTTCGCGCGGGAGTTCTTCAAGCTCGACCCGTCGAACGTGGCGGCGACGACGACCGCGTTCGTGTGCGGCGGCGTGGGGATCGTGCTCGTCGAGGTCGGGTGGTGGGTGTCCGGACGCCTGCATGGCGAACACCGCAGGCTGTTCTCGCTGCCCGAACAGCCCGGCGAGAAGGCGGCGCGCTGACACGCCGCACCCGTCTGCACTGTGGCGGGTGCCGGGGAAAGCTGTGAGACTGGGAAAGGTACAAACCGGAACCGCGATGCGGGACCCGGACCGATCTTTTCAGTGGTGCCCTGAACCGGCATCGGAGTGAGGAGCGACAATGAGCTTGGTCGACACGTTGAAGGGCCTGTTCGGGAAGGGTCAGCAGTACGCGGCCGAGAACGCGGACAAGGTCGAGGGCGCCATCGACAAGGCGGGCGACTTCATCGACCAGAAGACCGGCGGCAAGTACGCCGAGCACGTCGACAAGGCGCAGGACGCCGCGAAGAAGGTCATCCCGAAGGATGCGCCGCCCGCGGGTGACGCCAAGTAGCACCCGACGACACCCGCCGCAGGAGCGTCATGCCCGACCGAACACCGCGCGCCGAACGCCGCGTGGATCTGCTGTTCGACAAGGACTGCGGCTTCTGCGTGTGGAGTGTGGGGTGGCTGCACCGGCTCGATCGCCGCGGCCGGGTCACCGCAACGCCCCTGCACGCACCGGGCGCCGTCGAGCGCTTCGGGGTGAGCGTCGATCAGGCGCTTGAGCAGGCCTGGGCGGTGGACTGGCGTGGGGACCGGCACCACGGCGCCGGTGCGATCAATGCCGCCCTCTCCGGGGTGCTCGGTACCCGAATTCCCCTGCGGGTGTACCGGATTCCGGGGATCAGGCAGGTGCAGGACCGGCTGTACCGCCTGGTCGCGCGGAACCGGCACCGGCTGCCCGGCAGCGGCGGCAGCTGCGCCATCGAGTAGTCCGGGCTGCGCGCGCCCGCACGACGGGCACCCGACCCCACGGTCGCCAGCGGTGGCGGCCGGCGCAATGCCGGTCTCCACCGCTGGCGCGGTATCCGTTACGCCACGCGCAGTTCCAGCTCCCCGTCGGTAACGTCGACGGCGACCCGGGCGCCCTCGCCGATCAGGTCGTCGATGAGCAGGTCGGCGACCCGGTCGTCGACCACCCGCTGGATGGACCGGCGCAGCGGCCGGGCCCCGAACTCGGGCTGGTGCCCGTGCTCGGCGATCCAGTCGACGGCGGCGTCACTGAACGTGATACCGATGCCCCTGTCCGCCAACCGCTTCCGGCTGTCGTCCAGCATCAGATCGGTGATCCGGTGCAGCTGGTCGGCGGCCAGCCTGCGGAACACGACGATCTCGTCGATCCGGTTGAGGAACTCCGGACGCATCGACTCCCGCAGCCGTGCCAGCACCCGGTCCCGCAGCGGCTTTTCGGCCGCGGCCGGATCGCCGGTGAGGAAGCCAAGCGCCCCGCCCTTGCTGGAGATCAGGTCGGACCCGAGGTTGCTGGTCATGATCACCACGGTGTTGGTGAAGTCCACCGTGCGGCCGTGACCGTCGGTGAGCCTGCCGTCGTCGAGCACCTGCAGCAGGGTGTTGAACAGGTCCGGGTGCGCCTTCTCCACCTCGTCGAGCAGGATCACCGAGTACGGGTTGCGCCGCACCTGCTCGGTGAGCTGACCCGCCTCGTCGTAGCCGACGTACCCGGGAGGGGCGCCGAGCAGCCGCGAGACGGTATGCCGCTCACCGAATTCGCTCATGTCGAAGCGGATCATCTTGTCCTCGTCCCCGAACAGGGACGCGGCGAGGGCCTTCGCCAGTTCGGTCTTGCCGACACCGGTCGGGCCGAGGAACAGGAAGCTGCCGACCGGGCGGTTCGGGTCGCCCATCCCGGCCCGGGAGCGGCGCACCGCCCGCGCGACCGCGCGGACCGCGTCGTCCTGGCCGACGACCCGGCGGTGCAGTTCGTCCTCGAGCCCCCGCAGTCGGTCCTTCTCTTCCTGCGTCATCCGGCTGGCGGGGATGCCGGTCGCCCGGGCGACGACCTCCGCGATCAGTTCCGCCGTCACCTCGGGGGTGTCGGGGGACGCGGTGGTGTCGACGCCGGCGATCCGGTTCTGCAGCTGCGTGATCCGGTCGCGCAGCTGCGATGCCGTCTCGTACTGCTCGGCGGCGACGGCCTGCTCCTTGCTCACCTCCAGTTGCGCGAGTTGGGATTTCAGTTCCTCGGCGTCCACCTTGGGGGAGCGCAGCGACAGCCGCGCGCCGGCCTGGTCGATCAGGCCGATCGCCTTGTCCGGCAGGAACCGGTCGCCGATGTAGCGATGCGAGAGTTCCACCGCGGCGATGATCGCGTCCTCGGCGTAGCGGACGCCGTGATGCTCCGCGAACCGCTCCTGCAGCCCGGTCAGGATCGTGATCGCGTCCTCGACGCTGGGCTCGTCGACGATCACCGGCTGGAAGCGGCGTTCGAGGGCGGGGTCCTTCTCGATGTGCTTGCGGTACTCGTCGAGCGTGGTGGCGCCGACCACGTGCAGGTCGCCGCGGGCCAGCTTCGGCTTGAGGATGTTGCCCGCGTCCATCGCGCCGTCCGCTCCCGCGCCGGCGCCCGCGATGGTGTGGATCTCGTCGATGAACACGATCAGGTCATCCCGGTGGGCGGTGATCTCGTCGACCAGCGTGGTCAGCCGCTCCTCGAAGTCGCCGCGGTAGCGGGTGCCGGAGACCAGCGATGACATCTCGATCTGGACGATCCGCTTGCCGTGCAGGCGGTCCGGGACGTCGCCGTCCACGATGCGCTGCGCCAGACCCTCCACGATCGCGGTCTTGCCGACACCGGCCTCACCGATCAGGACCGGGTTGTTCTTGGTGCGGCGGGACAGGATCTCGACGGTCTGCTCGATCTCCAGTGCCCGGCCGATGACCGGGTCGATTTCACCGGCGCGGGCGCGGTCGGTGAGGTCGACGCCGTACTGGTCGAGCGTCGGGGTGTCGCTCGCCGACGCGTCCACGCCCGGCTGGCCCGCCCGGCGGGACGTCTCGGGGGTGATGCCCTGCTCGGACAGCACCCGGCCGGCGGCGTGCCCGAGGTCGCCGGCGAACGCGAGGAACAGGTGCTCCGGGTCGATGTAGGTGGAGCCGAGGGTGCGCGCGAGCTGATGCGCCTCGAGCAGTGCCGCCTTGAGGGCTGGGCTCAGGGTGGGGGCCGCGACGGCGAACCCGACCGGGGTGCGGCCCTGCAGCAGCCGCGCCTCGGCCGCGTCGGCCAGCGCGGACGGATCCGCCCCGGCGCGCCGGATCAGGGCGCGCACGGGGTCACGGTCCGCCATCGCCCGCAGCACGTGCAGCGCATCGAGTTCGGCGTCGCCGCGGCCCGCGGCGTAGCGGGCGGCCGCGGACACGAGCTCCTGGGTGGACCGGCTCATGAGGCGGCCGATGTCGATGCGGCCGGGACCCTCGGGACCGAAGAATGCGGGCATTGACGACCCTCCTGAAAGTTGAGTGATTCTGACTCAACTAACGTGTCGCGGCCGTGATCAATTCCCGGTTCGGGTGATCGGCCTGTGATCCGCGCGACAGTCGCGCCGCCCCGGCGCCCGCCGCCTGCCGTAGCGTGGCCGCATGACCGCGCCGCGCCCGCTCGACCGGCTCCGCGACCTGTGCCTCGCCCTGCCCGAGGCCACCGAGCGGCTCAGCCACGGCGAGCCATCCTGGTTTGTCCGCCGGGCCCCGCAGTTCGTCAGCTACGCGGACCGGCACCACGACGACCGGATCGCGTTCTGGGCCGCGGCCCCGGCGGGGGCGCAGCGGGACTGGGTGGCCCGGGACAGCGCCCGCTTCTTCGTCCCGCCGTATGTCGGCGGCCGCGGCTGGATCGGCGTGTACCTGGATGTCGGGCCGAACGGTGTTCCCACGCAGGCCGACTGGCGGGACATCGAGGACATCGTCGAGGACGCCTACCGGACGGTGGCGCCGGCAACGCTACTCGCTCGACTCGACGCGTCCGACCGGTCCGAGGGCACGGGGCCGGGGGGAGCGCGCTGATGTCCGCCGCCGCCCTCGCGCTGCTGGTGGCTGCGGTCGTCGTCGTCCTCGCGGTGCTGCTGCTGCGTCGCCGCACCCGCCGGACCCTGACCACGCCGGAGGAACGCGCCGTGCACGCGACGCTGCATACCGCGTCGCTCGCGGCCCGCCCGCTGCGCCGCGGCCTCGACGCCACCTCCGCCGCCGAGGCCGCGCCGCACCTGCGCACCCTCACCTCCGCGGAGTCCCTCGCCCTCGCCGACCAGGACGGCGCACCCCTCGCCTGGAACGGACCGAACGAGCACCTCACCGGCCGCTTCGCCGCCGCGGCCCGGGCCGCGGCCGAGACCGGGCGGCGGGAACTGATCGCGCACCCCCACCCAGGGGTCCGGGCGCTGGTCGTGCAGCCACTCGTCGTCGAGGACGTCGGGGTGGTCGGGGTGATGGGGGTGCTCACCGCCGCCGAGCCTGGCCCGGGGATGCTCGGCGCGATCAGCGAGGTCGCCCGGTACGCGTGCAGCCAGATCGAACTCGCCGAACTCGACGCCTCCCGCGCCCGACTCGACCGCGCCGAGGTCCGCGCGTTGCGCGCGCAGATCAGCCCGCACTTCATCTACAACGCACTCAACACCGTTGCGTCGTTCGTGCGGACCGACCCGGACCGGGCGCGCGAGCTGATCCTCGAGTTCGCCGACTTCACCCGCTACTCCTTCCGCTCCGCAGGCGAGTACACGGTGCTGTCCGACGAACTCCGCAACATCGACCGCTACCTCACCCTCGAACGCGCCCGGTTCGGCAGCGCCCTCGAGGTGCGGCTGCAGGTGGCACCCGAGGTGCTCGGGGTGGTGCTCCCGTTCCTCGCGCTGCAACCGCTGGTGGAGAACGCGGTGCGGCACGGTCTCGCCGGGCAGTCCCGCGGCACCGTCACCATCGTCGCCGCCGACGAGGGCACCGACTGCGTGATCAGCGTCGAGGACGACGGCGTCGGCATGGACCCGGAACTGCTCCGCTCCGGCTCGCTCGACGCCGTCGCCTCCGGGACCGGGGGGCCCGCCGCGAAGGAGTCCGCACACGTCGGGCTCGCGAACGTCGACGACCGGTTACGGGCGGCGTTCGGCAACGACTACGGCCTGGTCGTGGAGACCGCGCCGGGGGCGGGGACCCGGGTGAGCATGCGGGTGCCGAAGTTCCGTCCCGGCGTCCACGTCTGAGTCGCGCGCACCGGGTCGGGCGTGACGCACCCGGCCGGAGACCGACGTGGCACCATTGACCTGTTGTGACACAGACACCCGAAGGGGCCCCCGACACCCCGCTGACCGTGCTGGCCGTGGACGACGAGCGTCCGGCGCTCGACGAACTGGCCTACCTGCTGCGCGCCCAGGGCGACGTCGGGGAGATCCTCACCGCCGGGGACGCGACGACCGCCCTCCGGGTGATCAAGGACCGGCTCCGCATGGCCGCCGAGTGGACTCCCGGCGCCGCCGGGGTGTGGACTCCCGGCGCCGCCGGGGTGCCGACTCCCGGCGCAGCGGGGGCTATCGACGCGGTGTTCCTCGACATCAACATGCCCGGACTCGACGGCCTCGAACTCGCCGGTGTGCTCGCCGCGTTCGCGACCCCGCCGGTGGTAGTGTTCGTGACCGCGCACGACGACCGGGCCGTCGACGCATTCGACCTCGGTGCCGTCGACTACCTGCTCAAGCCGCTGCGCGCGGAGCGGCTCACCGAGTCGGTGCGCCGGATCCGCGCCGCCCGCCGGATCGGCCGGGTCACCGAACCGGGGCAGCCGGAACCCGACGCCGACGAGGTGATCCCCGTCGAGCTGGGCGGGGTCACCACCCTCGTGCACCGCTCCGACGTGGCGTGGGTGGAGGCGGACGGCGACTATGCCCGCCTGCACACCGCCACCGGGTCCCATCTGGTCCGGATCCCCATCTCGGCTCTCGAATCCCGATGGCAGGCGGCCGGATTCCTGCGGGTGCACCGCTCCTACCTGGTGGCGCTGCCCCTGGTGACCGGCATCCGCAGTGTCGGAACCGGAACGGTGGTGTGCCTGCGCGCGGGCGAGGACACCCCGGTGGTGGAACTGCCCGTCAGTCGCAGGCACACCCGCGAACTCAAGGATCGCCTGGTGCGGGCGCCGCGTCAGCAGTGGACGAGTAGATGAGCGGGCCCGCCGGACCGCAGCGCGCACCGGCGGGCGGCCCGCCGTCGCGGGAGCGGGTGGTGCTGGCGCACCGGCGCGGGGCCCGCGTGGTCCGGACCCGCGTCGAGGTGCAGGAACAGACCGAGGTCGGCGATGCGCTGGTGCGGGCGTTGGTGCGGGCCCAACTCGGGTTGTCATTGCGTTTCGCCGCGGCGGTGGTGCTGGTGGCAGGCGCGGTGCCGCTGCTGCTCGCGGCCTTCCCCTGGCTCGGCGGCGTCACCGTGGTGGGCGTGCGGCTGCCGTGGCTGGTGCTCGGGGTCGCGGCGTTCCCTGCGCTGTATCTGGCGGGCAGGCTCTACATTCGACTGACCGACCGGATCGAGCAGGAGTTCGTCGACCTCGCCGACGACTGAGGACGGAGGTGACGTGTGTCGGGGCAGCCGATCCCGCTGGTGACCGTTGTCGCGTTGGTGATCGCGGCCGTCGCGACCGTCGTCATTGGGTTCTACGGGGTTCGGCTGGCGCGCACCACCTCCGACTTCCTCGTCGCGTCCCGCAGCGTCGGATCGCGATGGAACGCCGCCGCGATCTCCGGCGAGTACCTGTCCGCCGCCTCGTTTCTCGGGGTCGCCGGGCTGATCGCCAAGTACGGCGCCGACGCCCTGTGGTACCCGGTCGGGTTCACCGCGGGCTATCTCGGGTTGCTGCTGTTCGTCGCCGCCCCGCTTCGCCGTTCGGGGGCGTACACCGTCCCCGACTTCGCCGAATTCCGTCTCGGCAGTAAGCGTTTGAGGCTGCTCGCGATGCTCGTCGTTGCCGTGATCTGCGTGCTGTACATGGTGCCGCAGTTTCAGGGCGCGGGCCTCGCGCTCGGGATCCTGCTCGGGATACCCATGTGGGTCGGCGCGGTCGTCGTCGCGCTGATCGTGATCGCCAACGTCGTCGGCGGTGGCATGCGGTCGATCACCTTCGTGCAGGCATTCCAGTACTGGCTCAAGCTGACCGCCGTCGCGGTGCCCGCCCTGGTCCTCACCTTCCACTTCCTCGGCGCGGGCGGCGGCCTCGGGACCCCCGCGCCGCCGACCGTCACCGACCGCACCACGGTCGATGTCACCACCGACGTGATCGTGCAGGTGTCGCAGCCACTGTCGGTCACCGCGTCCGGCGTCGTCGACGGGAACCCGGTGGACGGGCCGGTCGCGCTGGGGGTGGGCGAGTACGAACTGTCGGCGGGCACGGCCCTGGTACTCGACGCCGGCGCCGCGGTCCCGGTCGTCGCCGGCGCGCCCCCCACCGGGGCGCAGTGGCTCGACCCGGGCTGGGGCCTCGGCGGCACCCACCCGCTGTTCCAGGTGTACTCGCTGATCGTCGGCATCTTCCTCGGCACGATGGGGTTGCCGCACGTGCTGGTCCGCTTCTACACGAACCCCGACGGCCGGACCGCGCGCACCACGTCGCTCGCGGTGATCGGGTTGGTCGGGGTGTTCTACCTGTTCCCGATCCTGCTCGGGGTGTTCGCCCGGCTGTGGGTGCCGCAGCTGCTGATCACCGGCACCTCCGACGCCGCGGTCCTGCTGCTGCCCGCCTCCGTGGTGTCCGGGGTCGGGGGTCAGGTGCTGGCGGCGCTGGTCGCGGCCGGGGCGATCGCCGCGTTCCTCGCGACCTCGTCCGGGCTGCTGGTCAGCGTCGCGGGTGTGCTCAGCACCGACGTCATGAAGGGCCGGATCCGCGACTTCCGGGTCGCCGCGGTCGTCGCGGGCGCGGTACCGCTTGCCCTGGCGATCGGGGTTGCCTCGATCGACCTGTCCCGCACCGTCGGCATGGTGTTCGCGGTTGCCGCGTCCACCCTGTGCCCGCTGCTCGTGCTCGGCATCTGGTGGCGGGGGCTCACCGCAGCGGGCGCCGCGGCCGGGCTGATCGTCGGTGGGGTTGCCTCCGGGTCGGCGGCGCTGGTGACGTCGTTCGGCGGCGTCGGGTCCGGGCCGTGGAACGGGTGGCTGCAGGTCCTTGTCGGATATCCGGCGGCGGTGACGGTGCCGCTCGCGTTCCTGACGATGGTCGTGGTCAGCCGCGCAACCCGCGGCAGCATCCCCGCCGACGTGGCCCGCACCTTCACCCGGATGCACGCGCCCGAGCGGCTCGGGGTGGGCCGCGACCGCGAGCGCGACCTGTAGGCGGCTCCGCCGCCCGTGCGTGGATTTCACCCCGACTGGGGTAACGATCGCGCACAGTTCGGGCAGCCGCGCACTGCCGTTCGTCGCGCCGGACCGACCGTCCGGCGCCCGATCCGACTCCTCAGCGTGTGATCGCCGCCACTCCCTGTCGCTGTGATGTGGGTCTCACTAACGTCTGTGACCTGCCGGGCGTCACTGCCGGCACCCACCGACCGAGGAGTCCGACGTGACCACAGCAGACCTGAGTCCGGAGTCGCCAGCGCGGCGCACCCCGGACGCGCAGGCCTTCATCGAGATGCAGGCGAGTCCCGAGTTCCGGGACCTGCGACGCAGGCTGCGCCGCTTCGTCTTCCCGATGACGGCGTTCTTCCTGACCTGGTACGCCGTGTATGTGCTGCTGGCCACCTACGCCTCGGAGTTCATGGCGACGAAGGTGATCGGCAACGTCAACCTCGGTGTCATCCTCGGCCTCGGCCAGTTCCTGACGACGTTCGTCATCACCGCGATGTACGTCAAATTCGCGAACCGCGAACTCGACCCCCGCGCCGCCGCGATCCGTGACGAGCTGGAGGGCCAGCACTGATGACGAGTTTCCTCGCCGCGGGCGACTCCCAGGTCGGCAACCCGGCCCTGAACATCGCCATCTTCGTCGCATTCGTGGTGATCACGATGGGCATCGTGATCCGGGCCAGCCGGACCACCAAGAAGGCATCCGACTTCTACACCGGTGGCGGCCAGTTCTCCGGCCCGCAAAACGGTTTCGCGATCGCGGGCGACTACCTGTCCGCTGCGTCGTTCCTCGGCATCGCCGGCGCGATCGCGGTCTACGGCTACGACGGCTTCCTCTACTCGATCGGCTTCCTCGTCGCCTGGCTGGTCGCGCTGCTGCTGGTCGCCGAGATGCTGCGCAACACCGGCCGGTTCACGATGGCCGACGTGCTCAGCTTCCGGCTGAAGCAGCGCCCGGTCCGGATGGCCGCCGCCCTGTCCACCCTCGTGGTCTCGCTGTTCTACCTGCTCGCGCAGATGGCCGGTGCCGGTGGCCTGGTCGCGCTGCTGCTCGACATCCACGACAAGGCCGGGCAGGCGATCGTCGTCGCGGTGGTCGGCGTCCTGATGATCGTGTACGTGCTCGTCGGCGGCATGAAGGGCACCACCTACGTGCAGATGGTGAAGGCGGTGCTGCTGATCGCCGGTGCGGGCATCATGTTCGTGCTGGTGCTGCTCGCCGTCCGCGGCAACTTCTCGCAGCTGCTCGCCGACGCCCAGTCCGCGGCGAACGGGTCGGCGAACCCGCGGGATGTTCTCGCGCCCGGCGCCAAGTACGGCATCAGCTCGATGTCCCGGCTGGACTTCCTCTCCCTCGGCATCGCCCTGGTGCTCGGCACCGCCGGTCTGCCGCACGTGTTGATGCGCTTCTACACGGTGCCCACCGCGAAGGAGGCCCGCCGCTCGGTGACCTGGGCGATCGGCCTGATCGGTGCGTTCTACCTGTTCACCCTGGTGCTCGGCTACGGTGCCGCCAAGATGGTCGGGCCGGACGTGATTCTCGCGGCCCCCGGCAAGGAGAACGCGGCCGCCCCGCTGCTCGCCTTCGAACTCGGCGGCACCCTGTTCCTGTCGATCATCTCCGCGGTCGCCTTCGCCACCATCCTCGCGGTCGTCGCGGGCTTGGCGATCACCGCGTCGGCGTCCTTCGCGCACGACATCTACGCCAGTGTCATCAAGCGCGGCAAGGCAACCGAGGAACAGCAGGTGAAGGTCTCGCGGATCACCGTCGTGGTGATCGGTCTCGCGTCGATCGTCCTCGGCATCCTCGCGATGGGGCAGAATATCGCCTTCCTGGTCGCGCTCGCATTCGCCGTCGCCGCCTCCGCGAACCTGCCGACGCTGCTGTACTCGTTGTTCTGGAGGAAGTTCAACACCACCGGCGCGCTGTGGAGCATCTACGGCGGTCTGATCAGCTGCCTGCTGCTGATCGTCTTCTCGCCCGCGGTGTCCGGGTCGAAGTCCGCGATGTTCCCGAACGCCGACTTCTCCTGGTTCCCGCTCGCCAACCCGGGCATCGTGTCGATCCCGCTGGCCTTCGCGCTCGGCATCATCGGCACCTACGTCGGACGCCGCAAGCTCGAGGACCCGGCAAAGCAGGCGGAGATGGAGGTTCGCTCCCTCACCGGCGTCGGAGTCGAGAAGGCGGTCTCGCACTAGATCCCGCCCCGCCAAGCAGTCCCGCACCCGGGCGCCCTCGCCCCGGGTGCGGGACTTTCTGCGCCGCTGGACGGGACGCCGATAGGATGCGCGAATGGCAAAGCTGAAGGTGTCGGTCGCGGTTCCACTCACCCCCGAGGTGGCGTGGGAAAAGGCAAGCGATCTGGGTGAATTCGACAAATGGTTGTCGATCCACGAGGCGTGGCGCTGCGAGTTGCCCGCCGAGTTGTCGACGGGCACGACCGCGGAATCGGTGGTGTCGGTGAAGGGACTGCGGAACCGGGTCCGGTGGACGATCACCGACTACGCGCCGCCGCGGTCCCTGGCGCTCAAGGGCGACGGCAAGGGCGGTGTGAAGGTCGGCCTCGTGCTGTCGGTGACGCCGAAGGACGCGGGTTCCGAGGTGGGTTTGCTCATCGACCTCGGCGGGGCACCGCTGTTCGGTCCGATCGGGTCCGGGGTCGCCCGCGCGCTGAAGGGCGACATCGAATCGTCGTTGCGGACGTTTGTCGCGCTGTACGGGTAGCGGTCAGCGTCGTTCCCGGACGATCATTACCGGGCGCTCGACGCGATGCAGCAGGGCCCGGCTCGTCGAACCGAGCAGCATCCCGCGGAAGCCGCCCCGGCCGTGGCTGCCGACGACGACGAGCTGGGCGGACCGCGACTGGGTGAGCAGCTGATCGACGGCCCGGTCGCGGACCACGATGCGCTGAACCTCGACGTCGGGGAACCGTTCCCGCCAGCCGGCGAGGCACTCGGCCAGCGTCGCCTCCTCGTTCTCGATCAGCCCCTCCCAGGGCAGGTCCTCGACCGCGGACGGCAGGGTGTCGAAGTCCACGTCGCTCCACGCGTGCACCGCGACGAGCGGCACCGTCCGCAGCGATGCCTCGAGGAAGGCCGCCCCGATGGCGGGCGCGCTGTTCGGTGATCCGTCGACACCGACCACCACCGGTCCGGTCGGTGTCGGATCGGCGGTCGGGATCACCACCACCGGGCACCGGGAATGGGTGGCGAGGGCGGTGGACACCGAGCCGACCAGCGCGCCGCGCACCGCGCCGAGGCCCCGGGAGCCGACGACGAGCATCCGCGCGGATTCGGACCGGTCGAGGAGAGCGGGGATCGGCGGCCCGTGGTGGAGCGCGGTCCCGACCTCGACGCCCGGCGCGATCTCCCGCGCGCGGGCGGCCGCGGCGGTGAGGGTGCGGTTCGCTTCCGCGTCGAGGTCGTCGTAGAACTGTTGCGACGCAACGAGCGCGCCACCGTAGACGACGGGTGTCGGCAGCGCGGCAACGAGGTGCAGCGGGGCGGTGTGCGCGGCGGCGGTGCGTGCCGCCCACTGCAGGGCCGCGTCCGCCGTGTCGGATCCGTCGACGCCCACCACGATCGGGGCAGTGCTCACGAGTCGCCTCCTCGGGTCCGGCCCGCGGTCCTCCGCCGGGCTCTGGACTCCATCGTGGACCGTTCTCGCGCGGCCCGCACAGGGGCGAAGGTCCTCGCGGTCGGTGGCGTCGCCCACACACCGACCCGGGCGGTCACTCCAGGATCGGGGTGGCTGCGGAGTCGACCAGCCAGGCCTGCGCCAGTTCGTCGAGGGTGCCGTCCGCGTAGAGCGCGTCCACGGCCGCGGTGACGCACGGGGTCAGGGGGCTGCCCTTCGCCAGGACGAGGCCGAAGAACTCGGTGACGGTGTTGGGGCGGGGGAACTGCCCGACCAGCAGGCTCTCCGGCAGGTCGGCCTCGGTGATCTGGAACCCGGTCGGGCTGTCGACCACCAGCGCGTCGATCCGACCGTCGGCGAGTGCCGCCTTCGCCTCGTCGGTGGTGGCGAACGCGACGGGGTCCTTGCTCGGTCGGATGGTGCTCTCGATCGTGGCCAGGCTCGTCGACCCGGACTGGGCGCCGAGCCGGTATCCGGTGAGGTCGCTGAGGTTGTGGGCCGAGGCGGCCGGGGTGCCGGCGATCGCGACGATCGACTGGGTCACCGCGTAGTACGGCGACGAGAAGTCGACGGCGCCGCGACGCTCATCGACGATCGTCACCTGGTTGATGTCGAAGTCGAAGTCCTTGGCTCCCGGCGCGATTGCGTCCGCCCACGGCACCCGGACGAACGTCACCTGCTCGCGGTCGTAGCCGAGCCGTTCGGATACCGAGCGGGCGACCGCACCCTCGAACCCCTTGCCGTTGCCGGGATCGTCGTCGACGAACCACGGCGCGTAGGCGGGGGAGTCGGTGGCGATGGTCAACGTGCCGGGGGTGTGGGTGACGCCGGTGTCGGGGCCGCAATTGCCGACCGTCACCGTGCCGGGTGCCTGCGGGGTAGCCGCGGCGGACGGGTCGGCGTCGGAGGCGGTGCATCCGCTGACCGTGAGCACCGTGCTGAGCGTGACGGGCAGCAGGATGGCCGATCGACGTCCGGTTCTGGGCACCCGGACATAGTGCCCGCGAGCCCCACCTCCTGCAAGGGGCCGAGGACGCCATCGTGCTGCGCCGGGTGCGCGAGGCGATAATGCGGGGGCGGGGAGGTTCAGGAGGTCGGCGGATGGGCGACGGACGCGGCGATGCGGTGCTTTCCACGTATCGTTCCCTGCGGTTGGGGGCGGTGATCCTGATGGTCGCGCTCGCCGTTGCGGTGCTGATCGCCTCGGTTGTCGACGGATGCGTGCAGTCCTCGATCAGCGCCTACTACTTCACCTCGGCGCACACCGTCTTCGTTGCCGCGCTGTGTGCACTCGGCGTGTGCCTGATCGTGTACAAGGGCAGTTCCGACACCGAGGACGTGCTGCTGAACTTCGCCGGGTTCCTGGCGTTCATCGTCGCGGTCGTGCCGACCGCTGGCGGCGCGTCGTGCGGTCCCGCCGGGCCCCTCGCGGGCGGGGGCGGATCGCCGGACGGTCTGCCGGAGGGGGTGCGCACCAGTGTCGGGGCGATCGTCGTCGCGGGTGCGCTCGCGCAGGTCGTTGCGCTGATGATCGCCCGCCGTGACCCCGGCGGTCGTCCGTACCGGGCGGCCGCCCGGTGGGCGACGGGAGCGGGGTGGGTGGTACTCGCCGCCGGCGCAGCCTGCTTCCTGTTCGTCCCCGATGCCTTCGCCGCGCACGGGCATTCGGTTGCCGCGGTCGCCATGTTCGCCGGACTGATCGGTGTGGTCGTGGCCAGTGCGACCTCCGCCAGCTACACCGCGGGTGCGTCGACATACGGACGGTTCTACCGGGTGATCGCCCGGTGGATGCTCGCCACCCTGACGGTGATCGTGGTGGTCCGGTACGCGTTCCCCGACTGGGAGCACTACGTCATCGTCGTCGAGTTCCTGCTGATCGCACAGTTCGTCGCGTACTGGCTCGTGCAGACCGTCGAACTGTGGAACGTTGTCGATCGCACCGACCTGTACCCGGCAGGGCAGGGCCCGCCGATGCTGTGACGATGTATGCCCGTGGTGAACCGCCAGTTTCGACGGACCGGTAGGAGAAGCATGTGACTGCCGAAGTCTGGGCACGTGCGGAGGTTGCAGGTCGTCGTCTGCCTGGCCAAATCTACGGCAGCATCGGACCACGACCTCTGCGGGTCGCGATCCGACGCTGCCGTGATGCGCTGCGCTGACCGATGTTTCAGGTGCTGAACAGTAGCTGTCTTCGATTGTGTGCCGGGATGGATTTCCGGTCGGGGTCGATCCAGTGTGGGGGTGTGAACCTGGGGGTACCCCCTGCACGGAGTGCTTGGGGGAGGGTGGCCGTCGTCTCCGATGTGCACAGTCCATTTGCCTTTGTGGATGTATCGGTGGTGAAAGCGGCAGAGTAGCACCAGGTTCGACAGTTTCGT
>NZ_JBSGXD010000023.1:0-61413 GCF_053609225.1 Rhodococcus sp. NPDC054953
GGTGCTCTCGGACCCGGACCAGCGCCGCGCACTGGTCGACGTCGCCTCCGAGGTGGTCGCCGAGTACGACTGGCCGGTGGTCGCCGAGCAGATCCTGCGGGTGTACGAGACCGTGACCGTCGGCGCCCAGCCCGTGCGGGTGGAGGCCTGATGACCCTGTCCGCCACCACGATCCTGGTCGTCGCCCTCGTCGTCGCGGTCCTCGTCGCGATCGGGGTGTGGGCGTACGGCACCGCGAATCGGCTGGACCGCCTGCACGTCCGCTCCGACCTGTCCTGGCAGGCACTCGATTCGGCGCTGGCCCGCCGGGCCGTCGTCGCACGGGCCGTCGCCGCGGCGGTGGTGCCGACCGGGTACGCGTTCGGGTCGGCGCCGCCGCCGGAGCTGGGCGGGCAGCGGCTGCGCGAGCTGGCCGACCGCGCCGAACGGGCGGACCGGGCGGACCGGGAGTCCGCCGAGAATCAGTTGTCGGCGGCGTTGGCCGCGGTGCCCGGGCAGGCCCTCGCGCCGCAGCTGGTGGCGGAGCTCGCCGACGCGGAGGCGCGGGTGCTGATCGCGCGCCGGTTCCACAACGACGCGGTCCGAGACACCCTCGCGCTGCGCACCCGGCGGCCGGTGCGCTGGCTGCATCTCGGCGGAACCGCACCGCTGCCCACCTATTTCGAGATCGCCGAACGCACCACCGCGTCGGCCGGCGCCGGGCAGGGCGTCGACGAGATGCGGACCTCGGCGCGGGTGGTGCTGGTCGACGACGACGGCCGGGTGCTGCTGCTGCGCGGGCACGACCCGCAGGTGCCGGACGTGCACTTCTGGTTCACCATCGGCGGCGGCGTCGAGTCGGGGGAGAGCCTGCGCGGCGCCGCGGTCCGCGAGGTCAGGGAGGAGACCGGGCTCGTCGTCGCCGCCGACGAACTGCGCGGCCCGATCTGGCGCCGGGTGGCGGTGTTCCCGTACGACGGCGACGTGATCCGATCCGAGGAGCTGTTCTTCGCGCTGCGCCGGACCGCGTTCACGCCGCAGCGCGGCGGCTTCACCGAGCTGGAGCGGCGCGCGATCTCCGGGCACCGGTGGTGCAGCCCGGACGACATGCGGGCGGTCGCGGCGGGCGGCGAGGTGGTCTATCCGGAGGACCTGCCCGACCTGGTCGCGGAGGTGCACGCGGTGCTCGCCCGGCCGGGTGAGCCCGAGGTCCGGTCCATTCGCTGAGGCACTAGGATCGTCTTCACGACCGGCGGGGGGCCGAGCTTCGAGCCCGCGTCCGGGACGGTTCCGAGTGAGAAGCCACTACCGATGGAGTTTGCCGTGAGCACCCCCGATACCGCCCCCACAACTGGTACCGCCCGCGTCAAGCGGGGGATGGCCGAGATGCTCAAGGGCGGCGTCATCATGGACGTCGTCACTCCCGAGCAGGCCAAGATCGCCGAGGACGCGGGCGCTGTCGCGGTGATGGCGCTCGAGCGCGTTCCGGCCGACATCCGCGCGCAGGGCGGCGTGTCCCGGATGTCGGACCCGGACATGATCGACGGCATCATCTCCGCCGTGTCGATCCCGGTGATGGCCAAGGCCCGGATCGGGCACTTCGTCGAGGCGCAGATCCTGCAGTCCCTCGGCGTCGACTACATCGATGAGTCCGAGGTGCTCACCCCGGCCGACTACGCGAACCACATCGACAAGTGGAAGTTCACCGTCCCGTTCGTGTGCGGTGCCACCAACCTCGGCGAGGCGCTGCGCCGGATCACCGAGGGCGCGGCGATGATCCGCTCCAAGGGCGAGGCGGGCACCGGCGACGTCTCCAACGCGACCACCCACATGCGCACCCTCGGCGCGGAGATCCGGCGTCTCGGGTCGCTGAGCGAGGACGAGCTGTACGTCGCGGCGAAGGAGCTGCAGGCACCGTACGAGCTGGTTGTTGAGGTCGCGAAGGAGGGCAAGCTGCCGGTCACGCTGTTCACCGCGGGCGGCATCGCGACCCCCGCGGACGCGGCGATGATGATGCAGCTCGGCGCCGAGGGCGTGTTCGTCGGCTCCGGCATCTTCAAGTCCGGCAACCCCGCCGAGCGGGCCGCGGCGATCGTGAAGGCCACCACCTTCTTCGACGACCCGGACGTGCTCGCGAAGGTCTCCCGCGGCCTCGGCGAGGCGATGGTCGGCATCAACGTCGACGAGATCCCGCAGCCGCACCGGCTCGCCGAGCGCGGTTGGTGAGCTGACTGCATTCGCAGGCCGAGGGCGGCCCCTGACACAGCCGCACCGGCTCGCCGAGCGCGGGTGGTGACCCACCGCTGATTCCCCACACGGCCCCGCATCGGAAGGCGAGCGCAGCGACGCGCGTCGTGCACCGATGCGGGGCCGCGTCGTTGCTAGGTTGAGCGGCATGTCGTCGATCGAAGAGATTCTCGAACTCGAGCAGCTCGAGAAGGACATCTTCCGCGGGATCGTGGCGGAGACGATGCTGACCCGCACGTTCGGCGGCCAGGTGGCCGGTCAGGCGCTGGTGTCCGCGGTCCGGACCGTGGATCCGGCGTTCCGGGTCCATTCGCTGCACGGCTACTTTCTGCGGCCGGGAAACCCGACCATTCCGGCGGTGTTCCTGGTGGACCGGGTGCGCGACGGACGGTCCTTCTGCACCCGCCGGGTCACCGGGGTGCAGGACGGTCAGGCGATCTTCACGATGTCGGCCTCGTTCCACGTCGGGGACGTGGGGATCGAGCACGGCGACACGATGCCGCCGGTGCCCGACCCCGACGAGTTGCCGGACACGGCGCTGTCCCTGGAGGAGCTGTCCTGGGAGTTCCGGGAGTGGGCCGACTGGGACCTGCGGTTCGTGCCGCAGGAGGTCATCACCCGCCGCCCCGGGGTGCCCGCCCAGCAGCAGGTGTGGTTCCGCTACCGGCGGACCCTGCCCGAGGACCCCGTCTTCCACATCTGCACCCTCGCGTACATGTCGGACATGACGCTGCTGGGGTCGGCGCAGGTGCCGCACGCCGGTGTCCGCATCCAGCAGGCGTCCCTGGACCACGCCCTGTGGTTCCTGCGCCCGTTCCGGGCGGACGAGTGGCTGCTGTACGACCAGTCGTCCCCGTCCGCCGGTTTTGGGCGGGCACTGACGCAGGGCCGTATTTTCGACCGGTCCGGCACCATCGTCGCCGCCGTCGTGCAGGAGGGCATGACCCGCCTCATGCGGGACTGAGCCGCAGCCGCACCCGGCACACCACGGCGTCGGTGTTGCGGCGCAGCGCGCGATCGAGGTCGGCGCCGTTCCCGGTCGGCAGGATCCGCTGCCAGGCGGCTGCCGGCTCGACCTCGCCGATGACCACGACGACCCGCCGTCCGGCGAAGTGTTCGGTGATGTACCGGGTCAGCGGCGCGGCGACCCCCTCGGTGCCGCCGTCGATAAGGTCGAGGCGGACACCCGGATGCCAGGCCTCCCACGCCCGGGTGAACGCGCTCGGGGACTCACCAGCCGGGCAGACCCGGACCGCGACGACGTCGCCGCCGAACGCGAGTGCGGTGTCGATCGACTCGCGGCTCAGTTCCGAGACCTCCGCGACGGGGACGACCACGATCGTGCCCGCCCGGCGGGTGGGCGGGCCCGGGACCTCGCCGCGATGCAGCCGCACGCCGAGGGCCGTGTAGGCGGCCCGCACCCGGCCCATCGCCAGGACCAGCGCGGGCAGCGCGACCACGATCAGCCAGGCGCCCTCGGTGAACTTCATCGCGGTGGTGACGAGCGCGGCGGCGGCGGTGGTCGTTGCGCCGAGCCCGTTGAGGGCCGCCCGCCACCGCCAGCCGCTGCTGCGCACGGTCACCCAGTGCCGGACCAGCCCGGCCTGGGCCAGGGTGAACCCGACGAACACCCCGATCGCGAACAGCGGAACGAGGGCGTTCATGTTGCCGCGGGCAGCGACGACGAGCACCGCGGCGCAGCCGCCGAGCGCAAGCACCCCGTACCGGTACACCTCGCGGGCCGAGCGGACCGCGAACCGGTGCGGCAGGTAGTGGTCGTCGGCGAGCAGCCGGAGCAGGGTGGGCAGGCCGCCGTAGGAGGTGTTGGCGGCGAGGGCGAGCAGCACGACGGTGGCGAACTGCACCACGTAGTAGCCGATCCCGCGGCCGAGTGCGGCCTCGGTGAGCTGCGCGAGCACCGTGCTGCCCTCGACCGGGTGCAGGGAGAACTTGCCGATCAGGACGGCGAGGCCGATCAGCATGGTGCCCAACAGGATTCCCAAGGCGACCTCGGTTCGCTGCGCGGTCCGCACCCGCGGCTCGCGGAAGCTGGGCACCGCGTTGGCGATCGCCTCGACACCGGTCAGTGCGGCGCAGCCGCTGGAGAACGCCTTGAGCAGCAGCAGCACGCCCACCGCCTGGACATTGGTGGCGACGGCCTCGCCCTCGGCGACGCTCAGCGGCTCCGTGCGCAGCAGGCCCGCCACGATAACGACGGCGATGCTCGCGACGAACACCACGGTCGGGAGCATGAACGCGCGGGCGCTGTCGGCGATGCCGCGCAGGTTCAGCGCGGTGACGGCGACGACGACGGCCAGGCAGATCCACACGGTGTGGGGGAGCAGGGCGGGCACCGCGGAGGTCAGTGCGGCGACGCCCGCCGCGACCGACACCGCGACGTTGAGCACGTAGTCGATCACCAGCGACGACGCGGCCACCAGCGCGGAGCGGTCGCCGAGCCGGGCCCTGGCCACCGCGTAGGCGCCGCCGCCGTTCGGGAACGCGGCAATCAGCTGCCGGTAGGACGCCACCAGCAGCGCGAGCAGCGCGGCGATCGCGAGCGTCACCGGGAGGGTGAACCCGAGCCCGACCCCGCCCGCGGCGGCGAGCACCAGCACGATTGCCTCCGGCCCATAGGACACCGACGCCATCGCGTCCAGGGACAGGCCCGCGAGGCCGGTGGGCACCGACAGCCGGTGCCGTTCGGGCGGCTTCGCGGCGGGGTCGCGGGGCTTCCGGATCAGCAGCGTGGAGGTCATGCGGCGAGTCTCGGCCGGTCCGCCGCGGATCCCGACGATCTTGACGATGACCTGACGGCGGTGGCCGCGGTGTTGACGGGACCGGTCGATCGGGGGATCAGCCGCCGGTCATGCTGCGGCCCGTCACCGCATGCATCGCGGCGCCCGGGCCGAGCATCGACCGACATGCCCGTCGGTATCGCCAACACCGGTCCGTATTCTCGACCCGTGCAGACGAGCCTCGACACCGCCGACCGACCCGCCGCCCCCGTCCCCACCGCGCCGCGGGTCGGCGTGCTCGCCCTGCAGGGGGACGTGCGCGAACACCTGGCCGCGCTGCGGGCCTCCGGGGCCGAGGCCATCACCGTCCGGCGCGCTGAGGAACTCGCGGGCGTGGACGGGCTGGTGATCCCCGGCGGCGAGTCGACGACGATGAGCCGTCTGCTCGTGGTGTTCAACCTGCTCGAACCGCTGCGGGCCCGGCTTCGCGCTGGCATGCCCGCCTACGGGTCGTGCGCTGGCATGATCCTGCTCGCGTCGGAGGTGCTCGACACCCGCCCCGACGCGCACTGCCTGGCCGGGCTCGACATCACGGTGCGCCGCAACGCCTTCGGTCGTCAGGTCGACTCGTTCGAGGAGGACCTCGACGTCGCGGGCGTTGCGGGGGAGCCGATGCGGGCGGTGTTCATCCGCGCGCCGTGGGTGGAGCGGGTCGGGGCGGGGGTCGAGGTGCTCGCCACCGTCCCCGACGGACCGGCCGCGGGCCGGGTGGTCGCGGTGCGGCAGGGTCCGGTGCTGGCGACGTCGTTCCACCCCGAGGTGACCGGAGACCGCCGCATCCACGAGCTGTTCGTCGGCATGGTTCGCCAGGCCAGGGTGGACCGCGGGTAAACTGGCGCTACTGTGTGCTTCCCGCCGTGGCCGCCGCGCCGCCGCGGGCGCACCCACACACCCCGCACCACGACAACCAACGGGAAGAGGGAATTCACGTATGAGCGGCCATTCCAAATGGGCCACCACCAAGCACAAGAAGGCCGTGATCGACGCCAAGCGCGGCAAGGCCTTCGCGAAGCTGATCAAGAACATCGAGGTTGCCGCGCGCACCGGCGGTGGTGACCCGGCCGGAAACCCGACGCTGTACGACGCCATCCAGAAGGCGAAGAAGACCTCGGTCCCCAACGACAACATCGAGCGGGCCCGCAAGCGTGGCGCAGGCGAAGAGGCCGGCGGCGCCGACTGGCAGACGATCATGTACGAGGGCTACGGCCCGAACGGTGTCGCGGTGCTGATCGAGTGCCTCACCGACAACCGCAACCGCGCCGCCGGCGAGGTGCGCACCGCGATGACCCGCAACGGCGGCAACATGGCCGACCCGGGATCGGTGTCGTACCTGTTCACCCGCAAGGGTGTCGTGGTGCTCGACAAGGCGGGCCGCTCCGAGGACGAGATCCTTGAGGTGGTGCTGGAGGCCGGCGCCGAGGAGATCAACGACCTCGGCGAGCAGTTCGAGGTGGTTGCCGAGGCCGGTGACCTGATCGCGGTCCGCACCGCCCTGGTCGACGCGGGCATCGACTACGACTCCGCCGACCCGGACTTCCGCGCCTCCGTCGAGGTCCCGGTCGACGCCGACGGGGCCCGCAAGGTGTTCAAGCTCGTCGACGCGCTCGAGGAGTCCGACGACGTGCAGAACGTCTACACCAATGTCGACGTCTCGGACGAGGTGCTCGCCGAACTCGACGCCTGAGTCGGGCCGTCCCGGCCGGGGTCGTGTTGGTCCCGGCCGGTGTCGGTGCCCGCGCCTATACTCTCGAACAGCTGTTCGCAGTGGCTGTGAGTTTTGTCGAGAGGTGGGCGCGTGCGGGTGATGGGTGTCGACCCGGGTCTGACGCGGTGCGGTATCGCACTGGTCGAGTCCGGGCGCGGGCGGCAGGTGACCGCGCTCGACGTCGACGTGGTGCGCACTCCCGCGGACATGGACCTGGCGATCCGGTTGAACGCCGTCTACGACGCGGCCTGTCACTGGATGGACGTGCACAGCCCCGAGGTCGTGGCGATCGAGCGCGTCTTCGCGCAGCATCAGGTGTCGACCGCGATGGGGACCGCCCAGGCCGGCGGTGTCATCGCGTTGGCCGCCAGCCAGCGCGGCGTGCCCGTCCGGTTCCACACCCCCTCGGAGGTCAAGGCGGCGGTGACCGGCAACGGGCGCGCGGACAAGGCGCAGGTCACCGCGATGGTGACCCGGATTCTCGGTCTCCAGCAGGCGCCCCGGCCCGCGGACGCCGCCGATGCGCTCGCGCTGGCCATCTGCCACTGTTGGCGGGCGCCGATGATCGAGCGGATGGCACGTGCCGAGGCGGCCGCCGCCGACCAGAAGCGACGGTACGAGGCGCGCCTCGCGGAACTGAACAGGTCCAGGGTGAAGAAGGCAGGTACACGATGATCGCGTCCGTCCGTGGTGAGGTGCTCGAGATCGCCCTCGACCACGTGGTCCTCGAGGCGTCCGGTGTCGGGTACCGGCTGAACGCCACCCCGGCGACCATCGCGACGCTGCAGCGCGGCACCGAGGCGCGACTGGTCACCGCGATGATCGTCCGCGAGGACTCGATGACCCTGTACGGATTCCACGACACCGAGTCGCGGGACCTGTTCGGGCTGCTGCAGACGGTGTCCGGTGTCGGCCCGCGGCTGGCGATGGCGATCCTCGCGGTCCTCGAACCGGAGGCGCTGCGCAAGGCGCTCGCCGAGGGCAATGTGTCGGCGCTGACCCGGGTTCCGGGGATCGGGAAGCGGGGCGCCGAGCGGATGGTCGTCGAACTGCGGGACAAGGTCGAGGCGGTCCCGGTGGCCCCCGGATCCCCCACCTCCGCGCCCGCGGCAGGCCCGATCCGGGACCAGATCGTCGAGGCCCTCGTCGGGCTCGGATTCCCGCTGAAGCAGGCCGAACCGGCGACCGATTCGGTCCTTGCCGCGGACCCCGACGCCGACACGTCGCGGGCGCTGCGCTCCGCGCTCGCGATGCTGGGTAAGACCCGGTGACCGGGTTCCCCGACGACGCGGGCTACCCCGACGACGACACCTCCCCGGTCACCGCCGAACTCGTTGCAGGCGACGGGGACGTCGAGGCGAGCCTGCGCCCGACGTCGCTGACCGACTTCATCGGCCAGCCGCGGGTCCGAGAGCAGCTGCAGCTGGTGCTGGCCGGCGCGAAGCTGCGCGGCGGCACCCCGGATCACGTCCTGCTGTCCGGTCCGCCCGGACTCGGCAAGACATCGATGGCGATGATCATCGCCGCCGAGCTGGGCACCTCGCTGCGCCTGACGTCCGGCCCCGCGCTGGAACGGGCGGGGGACCTGGCCGCGATGCTGAGCAACCTCGTCGAGGGCGACGTGCTGTTCATCGACGAGATTCACCGCATCGCTCGGCCCGCGGAGGAGATGCTGTACCTGGCGATGGAGGACTTCCGCGTCGACGTCGTCGTCGGCAAGGGCCCCGGCGCCACCTCCATCCCGCTTGAGGTCGCCCCCTTCACGCTCGTCGGTGCGACCACCCGGTCCGGCGCGCTGACCGGACCGCTGCGGGACCGGTTCGGGTTCACCGCACACATGGACTTCTACGATCCGCCCGAGCTGCAGCGAATCCTGTTGCGCTCGGCCGGGATTCTCGGTGTCCGGCTCGGTGAGGAGGCGAGCGCGGAAATCGCGGGCCGATCCCGCGGCACGCCGCGCATCGCGAACCGACTGCTGCGCCGGGTCCGCGACTTCGCGGACGTCCGCGCGGACGGGGTCATCACCAGGGACGTCGCGCGGGCCGCGCTCGCCGTCTACGACGTCGACCAACTCGGCCTCGACCGGCTCGACCGCTCGGTGCTCAGCGCCCTGGTCCGCAGCTTCGGCGGCGGACCGGTCGGGGTGTCGACGCTGGCGGTCGCGGTCGGGGAGGAACCCGGCACCGTCGAGGAGGTGTGCGAACCGTTCCTGGTACGCGCCGGTCTCGTCGCCCGGACCCCGCGGGGCCGGGTCGCGACGGCAGCGGCCTGGGAGCAGCTCGGATTGACGCCGCCCCCGGAGGCGGCGACCGGCGGAATAGAGGTGCGTGTGAACGAACCACAGCAGGCGCCGTGGGAGTAATGGCACACTGGTGTACTGCGCCGGTCCGCACGGGACCGGTCGCGCCGACAAACCTCAAGGACTGACTTCAACGATGGAATTGCTGTTCCCGCTCCTCATCCTCGTCCTGCTGGTGCCGATGTTCCTCGGCATCCGCCGCCAGAAGAAGGAGATGGCGAAGACCGCAGAACTGCAGGATTCGCTGAACGTCGGTGACCGCATCATGACCACCGCGGGCCTCTACGGCACCGTCGCCGCACTGGGTGAGACGACCGTCGACCTCGAGATCGCGCCGGGCGTCGTGACCACCTGGGCGCGCATGGTGATCCGGGAACTCGTCACCGAGGACCAGGACAACGCCGCCGCCGACACCGACGACTCGACGGTCGAGGAGACTCCCGAGCAGACTCAGCGCCGCCTCGATCAGGAATGATCTGATCGTCCCCGCTGCCGAGTGACCGCACTCGGCAGCGGTCGCGTGCGAGGCGGGCAGTCCGCACCCAGCTACTAGGAGAACTACGGATCGTGGCATCACCCAGCGGAGCCGTCCGGCCTGCGCGTTCGCTCGTGATCTTCGGGCTGATCGTCGCCGTGCTGTATGCGCTCGTCTTCTTCACCGGGGACAAGTCCCCGACCCCGAAGCTCGGCATCGACCTGCAGGGCGGGACCCGGGTCACCCTCACCGCACGCACCCCGGACGGCAGCACGCCGAGCCAGGACAGCCTGCGGCGGGCCCAGGAGATCATCGAGACCCGCGTCAACGGGCTCGGTGTTTCCGGCTCCGAGGTGGTCATCGACGGTGACAACCTGGTGATCACGGTGCCCGGTGACGACAGCGCCCAGGCCCGCACGCTCGGTCAGACGGCCCGCCTGTACATCCGCCCGGTGCTCGGTTCGCAGGTGTCGGCGAACACCCAGGCGCAGTCCGGTCAGGCCCCCGCGGCGGAGTCCCCGGCCCCGGCGCCCGCTCCGGCCACCGATGACCCGGCCACCGATGTCCCGGCCCCGCAGAACCGCCCGTTCCCCGCGCAGGAGCCCGACGTCCCCGCGACGGACACCCCGGAGCCCGAGGCGCCGGCACCCGCCGCCGAGACCCCGGTCGCGGACGAGGCCGACGAGGCCGCCGCGGAGATCGCGGCAGCGAAGGCGACCCGGCAGAGCACCGACCCGGCCGTGCAGCAGCAGGCGATGGCGTCGCTGGACTGCTCCGCCGCCGACCCGCTGCAGGGCAACGACGACCCGGCGCTGCCGCTGGTCGCCTGCTCCACCGACGGCACCACCGTGTACCTGCTCGGCCCGAGCATCATCGACGGCCAGGAGATCTCGGACGCCACCTCGCAGTTCAACACCCAGCAGGCCCGGCACGAGGTCAGCCTCACCTTCAAGTCCGGTGGCAGCTCCACCTGGGCGCAGTTCACCGCGGCCAACATCGGCAAGCAGGCCGCGTTCACCCTCGACTCGAAGGTCGTCAGCGCACCCGTCGTGCAGGGCGCGACCCCGGCGGGCAGCGCCACCTCGATCACCGGTGATTTCACCGCAACCACCGCGAAGGAACTCGCGAACACCCTCAAGTACGGTTCGCTGCCGCTCTCGTTCCAGGCGTCGGAGGCCGAGACGGTGTCGGCGACCCTCGGACTGGCCTCGCTGCAGGCCGGCCTGATCGCGGGCGCGATCGGTCTGATCCTGGTGCTGCTGTACTGCCTGATCTACTACCGCATGCTCGGCATCCTGACCGCGCTGTCGCTGGTCCTGTCCGGGCTGCTGGTCTACGCGATCATGGTGCTGCTCGGCCGCTACATCGGGTTCACCCTCGACCTCGCGGGCATCGCCGGTCTGATCATCGGCATCGGCATGACGGCCGACTCGTTCGTCGTCTACTTCGAACGCATCAAGGACGAGATCCGGGAGGGTCGCAGCTTCCGGTCCGCGGTGCCGCGCGGCTGGGCACGGGCCCGCAGGACCATCCTGTCCGGCAACGCGGTCAGCTTCATCGCGGCGGCGGTGCTGTACGTGCTCGCCGTCGGTCAGGTGCGCGGCTTCGCGTTCACCCTCGGCCTGACGACCATCCTCGACGTCATCGTGGTGTTCCTGGTGACCCATCCGCTGGTGCACCTGGCGTCGAAGTCGGCGTTCTGGTCGAAGCCGAGCGTCAACGGCCTCGGTGCCGTCAGCCAGGTGGCACGCGAACGTAAGACGGCGGTCGCCGCCTCGCAGGCGAAGGAGTCCTGAACATGAGCAACAACACGGACATCTCCGACGGCGCCGTCGACGAGGCGACCCTGCCCCGGCACGGTCTGCTGTCCCGGCTCTACACCGGCACCGGCGCGTTCGAGGTGGTCGGCAAGCGCCGGGTCTACTACGCACTGGTCGCCGCCGTGGTGGCCATCTCGCTGCTGAGCATGATCTTCCGCGGATTCTCGCTCGGCATCGACTTCGAGGGCGGGTCCCGCATCCAGTTCCCGGCGGCGACGGGGGCGACGACCGAACAGGTCGAGGCGGTGTACTCGGAGGCGCTCGGCCAGGATCCGGTGTCGGTGCAGACCGTCGGCGCCGGGGACAGCGCCACCATTCAGATCCGGTCGGACGCGCTCGACGCGCGGCAGACCGTTGAACTGCAGAACGCCCTGTTCGACGCCTTCCAGCCGGAGGACAAGAACGGCGAACCGAGCAAGAACGCGATCAGCGTCGCCGACGTCAGCGAGACCTGGGGCAGCCAGATCACCAAGAAGGCGCTGATCGCGCTGCTGGTGTTCCTGGTGATCGTCAGCATCTACATCGCGATCCGATTCGAGCGGGACATGGCGATCGCGGCGATCATCGCGCTGTTCTTCGACATGGTGGTCACCGCGGGCGTGTACTCGCTGATCGGTCTTGAGGTGACCCCGGCGACCGTCATCGGCCTGCTCACCATCCTCGGCTTCTCCCTGTACGACACCGTCGTCGTCTTCGACAAGGTGGAGGAGAACACCCGGGGCGTTCTGCACACCACCCGCCGCACCTACGGGGAGCAGGCGAACCTCGCCGTCAACCAGACGCTGATGCGCTCGATCAACACCACCGTGATCAGTGTGCTGCCGGTGATCGGTCTGCTGGTCGTCGCGGTCTGGCTGCTCGGCGTCGGCACGCTCAAGGACCTCGCGGTCGTGCAGCTGGTCGGCATCGTGGTCGGCGCCTTCTCGTCGATCTTCTTCGCGACGCCGCTGCTGGTGTCGATCAAGGAGCGGTGGGGGCCGGTTGCCGCGCACACCAGGAAGGTGCACGCGCGCCGGGCGGAACGATCCGGCGGGTCGGCCCCGGTTTCGGGGGCGGCACTGGCAGGCTCGACCGGGGTGCTGCCGACGCCGCGGCCCACCGGCGCTGCCCCGAGGCCGGGTGCACGGCCGACCGGGAAGCGCGACAAGAAGAGGTAGAGCGACATGCGCAGCAGTGCCGTCCGGAACCGGATCGCGGTGGCCGCCGCCTGCGCGCTGGTCGGGGCCAGCGCCGCGTGTTCGACGCAGGAGGACCAGGTCCCCTCGATCGGGTATGCCGTCGACAACGTCGTCAGCACGTACAACGCGAACACCGTCGCCGGCGCCGCCGACGGTGCGCGGCAGGCGTTCGTGCGGGTGCTGACCGGCTTCAGCTACCTCGGCCCGGAGGGCACCGCCCTGTCCGACGGTGACGTCGGCTCGATGCTGACCGCGCCCGGCGACACCCTGACCGTCGCCTACCGGATCAATCCGGACGCCGTCTACTCCGACGGTGTCCCGGTGACCTGCGACGACATGGTGTTGGCCTGGGCTGCGGGCAGTGGACGGTACCCGCAGTTCCACGCGGCAAGCCGGGCAGGCTACGCGGACATCGACCGGGTCGACTGCGCGCCGGGCGGCAAGGACGCGACGGTCGTGTTCAAGCCGGGCCGCGCGTTCGCCGACTGGCGCGGGCTGTTCGGGGCGACCGCACTGATGCCCGCGCACGTGGCGGGACGGGTCGCGAACGTGCCCGACGTCGTCGGCGCACTCAACGGCGGCGACACCGAAGCGATCGGCAGGCTCGCCGAATTCTGGAACACCGGCTGGGCCCTCACCCCGGGACCGGCGGACCCGGCGCTGTTCCCGTCGTCGGGGCCGTACCGGTTGGACTCGGTCGGCCCGGACGGCGAGGTGGTCCTCGTCGCCAACGACAAGTGGTGGGGGAACAAGCCGGGCACCGACCGGATCGTGGTGTGGCCGAAGAACTCCGACCTTCCCGCGCGGCTGTCCGCCGGTGAACTCGACGTGATCGACGTCGGCGCGGGCTCGATCGACGGGCTGGCCCCGGGGGACGGCTTCACCACGACCACCGCGCCGTCGCGCAGCAGCGAGCAGTTCGTGCTCGCGACCGGCGGGGTGTTCGGGTCGGCGGACGCGCGGCGCGCGTTCGCGTCGTGCGTGCCGCGGCAGAGCCTGTTCGACGAGTACGGCCACCCCGGCTTCGACATCGCGTCCGGGCTGGGATCGGGTGTGCTGAACTCGCGGATCGCGCAGCCGGACATGCTGATCTATCCGACCGCGGCGGGCGTGGTCGGAGACCGCTACCTGCAGCCCGACGTCGACGCCGCGCGGTCCGCCCTCGCGGCGTCGGGTCAGGGGCCGATCACCGTCCGGGTCGGCTATCTCGCCCCGGATGCGCGCCGCGCGCAGATCGTCGCCGACGTCGCCGCGGCGTGCGCGCCTGCCGGGATCACCGTCGAGGACGCGGGATCGCCGGACTACACGCCGGGCGCGCTCGGCGCGGGACAGGTCGACGCCGTGCTCGGCGGGACCGGGTCCGCGCAGGGCGCGGCGGGACTGGACTCGGTGGTGCCGCCCGCGTATTCGCTCGCGGCGGGGAACGGCACCAACATCGGCGACTTCCGCAACGGCCGGGTCACCGAGATCGCCGACCAGTTGGCGGTCGACACCGCCGAGGGCAGCCGGCTGAACCTCACCACGGAGGCCGAGAACATTCTGTGGACCGAGATGCCGTCGCTCCCGCTGTTCGCGGCGCCGCGCGCCACCTCGATCGCCGCGGGGATGCACGCGGCGGTACCGAACGCGACCGTCGCCGGGGCCGGGTGGAACATGGACCGGTGGATACTTCTCCGGTGAGCACCGACCGAACCGACCTGGCGTCCGCCGACGTCGCCCGCCTGATCCGCTGGGTGGATGACTTCCCCGAGCCAGGGGTGCGGTTCGCGGACCTGACCCCGGTGTTCGCCGACGCCGCCGCGTTCCGGGACGTGGTCGATGCGATGGCCGCGCTCGCGGACGGCGTCGACCTGGTCGCCGGCATCGACGCCCGCGGCTTCCTGCTCGGCGCAGGCGTCGCCCGGGCACTCGACGCCGGGGTGCTCGCGGTCCGGAAGGCGGGCAAGCTGCCGCCGCCGGTGCTGTCGCAGTCCTACGGGCTCGAGTACGGCACCGCGACGCTGGAGATCCCGGCGGACGGCATCGACCTGCGCGGGCGCCGGGTGCTGGTGATCGACGACGTCCTCGCGACCGGCGGCACCCTCGGTGCCGCGGCGGAGCTTCTCGAGGCGGCGGGTGCCGTCGTCGTCGCGATCGCGGTGGTCCTCGAGATCGAGGGGCTTCGCGGACGCGGTCGCCTGCCGGACCGCCCGCTGACCTCGTTGCTGCGGGTCTGAGGGCTAAAGTTGGTGCGGGTGAGCAGTTCGAATCGGTAGGGAGGTGACGGATGTGACGCAGAACCTCGACAGGTCCGGGTCCGGGGGTACGACGCCGAACGACGCGTCCGCGCAGGCGGTTCCGACCTCGGCGTCGCGTCGCGTCCGGGCCCGGCTGGCCCGCCGGATCACGGCACAGCGCAACACCACGATCAGGCCGGTGCTCGAACCGCTCGTCGCGATCCACCGCGAGCTGTACCCGAAGGCGAACCTCGCCACGCTGCAGCGCGCCTACGACGTCGCCGAGGAACGGCACGCGCACCAGAAGCGCAAGTCCGGCGACCCGTACATCACCCACCCGCTCGCCGTCGCGACGATCCTCGCCGAACTCGGCATGGACACCACCACCTTGATCGCGGCGCTGCTGCACGACACCGTCGAGGACACCGGCTACTCGCTCGAGCAGCTCACCGGCGACTTCGGGGAGGAGGTCGCGCACCTCGTCGACGGGGTCACCAAGCTGGACAAGGTGGTGCTCGGTCACGCCGCCGAGGCGGAGACCATCCGCAAGATGATCATCGCGATGGCCCGCGATCCGCGGGTGCTGGTGATCAAGGTCGCCGACCGCCTGCACAACATGCGCACGATGCGGTTCCTGCCGCCGGAGAAGCAGGCCCGCAAGGCTCGCGAAACACTGGAAGTGATTGCGCCGCTTGCGCATCGGCTGGGTATGGCGACCGTCAAGTGGGAGCTGGAGGACCTGTCCTTCGCGATCCTGCACCCGAAGAAGTACGAGGAGATCGTGCGGCTGGTCGCGGACCGCGCGCCGTCCCGGGACACCTATCTGGCGAAGGTGCGGGCCGAGATCAACGCGACCCTGTCCGCGTCCCGGATCAGCGCGACCGTCGAGGGCAGGCCCAAGCACTACTGGTCGATCTACCAGAAGATGATCGTCAAGGGCCGCGACTTCGACGACATCCACGACCTGGTCGGCGTCCGGATCCTGTGCGACGAGATCCGGGACTGCTACGCGGCGGTCGGTGTCGTGCACTCGCTGTGGCAGCCGATGGCGGGCCGGTTCAAGGACTACATCGCCCAGCCCAGGTACGGGGTGTACCAGTCGCTACACACCACCGTCATCGGCCCGGAGGGCAAGCCCCTTGAGGTGCAGATCCGCACCCGCGAGATGCACCGGACCGCGGAGTTCGGCATCGCCGCGCACTGGCGGTACAAGGAGACGCGCGGCAAGCACGGCTCCGACACCGCCGAGGTCGACGACATGGCGTGGATGCGTCAGCTGCTGGACTGGCAGCGGGAGGCCGCCGACCCGGGCGAGTTCCTCGAATCGCTGCGCTACGACCTCGCGGTCAAGGAGATCTTCGTCTTCACCCCGAAGGGCGAGGTGATCACGCTGCCCGCCGGGTCGACCCCGGTCGACTTCGCGTACGCGGTGCACACCGAGGTCGGGCACCGGTGCATTGGCGCCCGCGTCAACGGCCGCCTCGTCGCGCTCGAACGGACCCTGGAGAACGGTGAGGTCGTCGAGGTGTTCACCTCGAAGGCCACGAACGCCGGACCGAGCCGGGATTGGCAGACGTTCGTGGTGTCACCGCGGGCGAAGGCGAAGATCCGGCAGTGGTTCGCGAAGGAACGCAGGGAGGAGGCCCTCGAGGCGGGCAAGGAGGCCATCGCCAAGGAGGTCCGGCGGGGCGGGCTGCCGCTGCAGCGGCTGCTCAGCGCCGAGTCGATGACCGCGATCGCGCATGAACTGCGGTACGCCGACGTGTCCGCGCTGTACACGGCGGTCGGCGAGCACAACGTCTCCGCGCAGCACGTCGTGCAGCGCCTCGTCGCGCAGCTCGGCGGCGTCGGCGCGGTGGAGGAGGAACTCGCCGAACGGTCCACGCCGTCGACGATGCCGATGCGGCCGCGGCGCGGCACCGACTCCGGTGTCCTGGTTCCCGGCGCGGAGGGCACCGTTGCGAAGCTCGCGAAGTGCTGCACCCCGGTGCCCGGCGACGAGATCATGGGGTTCGTCACCCGCGGCGGCGCGGTCAGCGTGCACCGTACCGACTGCACCAACGCGTCGTCGCTGCGCGGGCAGTCGGAGCGGATCATCGAGGTGCAGTGGGCGCCGTCGGCGTCGTCGGTGTTCCTGGTCGCGATCCAGATCGAGGCCCTCGACCGGCACCGGCTGCTCTCGGACGTGACGAAGGCCCTCGCCGACGAGAAGGTGAACATCCTGTCGGCGTCGGTGACCACCTCGGGGGACCGGGTCGCGATCAGCCGGTTCACCTTCGAGATGGGCGACCCGAAGCACCTCGGGCACGTGCTCAACGTGGTCCGCAACGTCGAGGGCGTGTACGACGTTTACCGGATGACCAGCGCGGCCTGAACGCGATCGGCTCGGTTCAGGCCGCGCGGCGTCACTCAGCCGACGGTGGCCGTCTCGATCTGCACCGGGGTGTTCGGCTTGCCGCCGCCCGCGGACATCGACCCGTCGTCGCCGGCCGCGGCGACCTTCTCGACGGTGGCGAGGCCCTCGTCGGAGATGGTGCCGAAGACGGTGTACTGCGGCGGCAGCACCGAGTCCGCGTACACCAGGAAGAACTGGCTGCCGTTGCTGCCCGGCTGCCCGGAGTTCGCCATCGCCACCGTGCCGCGGGGGTACCGCATCGGCTGCTGCCCGGCCGGGTCGTCCGCGCCGTACACGGTGGTCGGGTACTCGTTGTCGAAGCCGTAGCCGGGTCCGCCGGTGCCCTGCCCGGTCGGGTCGCCGCACTGCAGCACCTGCAGCCCGGGGCTGGTGACCAGCCGGTGGCACGGGGTGTCGTCGAAGTAGCCCTGCTCGGCGAGCGACACGAACGAGTTGACCGTGCACGGGGCCTCCGCGCGGTCCAGGGTCAACCCGATCGGGCCCTGCGAGGTGGTCAGGGTGACCGCGGCCGTCCCCACGGTCGAGACGTCCGTCGTCGCGGGCGGCTGCACCGGCTTCGCGGCCTGCCGCGACGTCGACGGGTACTCGCAGGACACCGTCGACGCTGCCGCCGCCGGGACCGCGGGCAGCGCCGGGTACACCGACATGTCCACCTCCGGCTGCGCCGTCCGGGCCGCGGCCGACGTCGTCGACGCGGCGGCGTCGGTTCCGGTGTCGTCGGACGAGCAGGCGACGGCGGTCAGCGCGAGGCCGACGCCGGCCGTCGCGGCGAGGGTGCGGATCAACGGGGTACGCATCATGCGGCCACCGTAGCCGTCTGGATCTGCACGGGGGTGTTGGGCTTGCCGCCGCCCGCGGACATCGAGCCGTCGTCACCGGCGGCGGCGATCTTCTCGACGGTGGCGAGGCCCTCGTCGGAGATGGTGCCGAAGACGGTGTACATCGGCGGCAGCGGGGAGTCGTCGTACACCAGGAAGAACTGGCTGCCGTTGCTGCCGGGCTGGCCGGTGTTGGCCATCGCGATCGTGCCGCGCGGGTAGGTCACCGGCTGGTCGATCGTCGGATCCTCCGGGCTGTACTGGTCGGTGGGGAACTCGTTGACGAAGCCGTAGCCCGGCCCGCCGGTGCCCTGCCCGGTCGGGTCGCCGCACTGCAGGATCTTCAGGCCGACGGTGGACAGCCGGTGGCAGGGGGTGTCGTTGAAGTAGCCCTGCTCCGCCAGCGAGACCATGCTGTTGACCGTGCACGGCGCCTTCGCCCGATCCAGGTTCAGGCCGATCGGCCCCTGGTCGGTGGCCAGGTCCACGGTGACGGTGCCCTCGGCGGAGACCGCCGTCGCGTTCGGCACGGTCGCCTGCTTCGCCGGGGTCTGCCCGTCGGGAATGTAGGTGCAGTCGACGGTGGCGGGCAGCGCCTCCGCGCGGGCGGTGGGCAGCGCGCCCGGCGTTGGCTGCTCGGTGGGTTCCTGACCGGCGTCGGCGGCGGTGTCGACGGAGTCGTCGGAGCGGGTCAGCCCGAACACCACCGCACCCGCCGCGACCACGACGACGGCGCCGAGGACGGACACCGCGATCGTCATCCGCTTGCGTTTGCGTTCCCGCTCCGCCCGTCGCTCGAGCTGTCGCTCCAGCTTGCGTTTCGCTGCCTGGCGACGCTGCTCATTGCTTGGCACTGCTGGCTACCTCCGGATCTGGACCCACACGTGCGGCGCCGGTTTCGGCGCCGAATTTGTCGGTGACCGAGTCTGCCACCCGAACCTGTGAAACGGCGCCGCTGTCGTAACACATAGGCTGTGCGGCGGACCTGTCCCATCACCTCGAGGAGCGATTGCCGTGCTCGTCACCGGATTCCCGGCCGGCGCCTTCCAGACGAACTGCTACATCCTCGCGCAGGACGGCGCGAGCGAGTGCCTCGTCGTCGACCCCGGACAGAACGCGGCGGAACCGCTGATCGAGTTCCTCGGCGAGCAGTCCCTGACCCCCGCAGCGGTGCTGCTCACGCACGGGCACCTCGACCACACCTGGTCGGTGCAGCCGGTGTGCGAGAAGTTCGGGATTCCCGCCTACATCCATCCCGAGGACCGCTACATGCTGTCCGACCCGCTGCGCGGCACCGGTGCAGCGCTGTCCGCGATGATCGGGGACGCCGAGTTCCGGGAGCCGTCCGAGGTGATCGACCTCGCGGACGGCGACGTCCTCGACCTCGCGGGCATCACGATCACCGTCGACCACACCCCCGGCCACACCCAGGGCTCGGTGGTGCTCCGCACGACGGTCGGCACCGAGCACGGCGTTGTCCCGCTGGCCTTGACCGGCGACACCCTGTTCGCCGGGTCGATCGGCCGCTCCGACCTGCCCGGCGGCAACCATGAGCAGCTGCTCGCGTCGATCGCCGCCAAGCTGCTGATCCTCGACGACGCGACCGCGGTGCTCCCCGGCCACGGCGGCGCGACATCGATCGGGCAGGAGCGGGCGTCGAACCCGTTTCTGGTTGGACTGTCCGGGTAGCGGTAGGGAAAAGTAGGCATCGTGAGCAAGTCCAGTAACAGCGCGTTCTCTGCCCCCAAGGGCGTCCCCGACTACGTGCCGCCGGTGTCGGCGGAATTCGTCGCCGTCCGCGACGGGCTGACCCGGCCCGCCCGGCTCGCCGGGTACGGCCACATCGAGCTGCCGATCTTCGAGGACACCGGCCTGTTCGCGCGCGGTGTCGGCGAATCCACCGACGTGGTCAGCAAGGAGATGTACACCTTCGCAGACCGCGGTGACCGGTCGGTGACGTTGCGGCCGGAGGGCACCGCGGGCGTGATGCGCGCCGTCATCGAGCACGGACTCGATCGCGGGCAGCTGCCGGTGAAGCTGAGCTACGCGGGCCCCTTCTTTCGGTACGAGCGCCCGCAGGCGGGCCGCTACCGGCAGCTGCAGCAGGTGGGGGTCGAGGCGATCGGTGTCGACGACCCGGCCCTCGACGCCGAGGTGATCGCGATCGCCGACGCCGGCTTCCGCGGGCTCGGGCTCGACGGGTTTCGGCTCGAGATCACCTCGCTCGGCGACGACACCTGCCGCCCGCAGTATCGGGAGCTGCTGCAGGAGTTCCTGTTCGGGCTCGACCTCGACGAGGACACCCGGCGGCGCGCGGAGATCAACCCGCTGCGGGTCCTCGACGACAAGCGCCCGCACATCAAGGAGCTGACCGCCGACGCACCACTGATGCTCGACCACCTGTCGCAGGAGGCGAAGGCGCACTTCGACGAGGTGCTGGCGCACCTGGACGCGCTGGGCGTGCCGTACACGATCAACCCGCGGATGGTGCGCGGACTCGACTACTACACGAAGACGACGTTCGAGTTCGTGCACGACGGCCTCGGCGCGCAGTCCGGGATCGGTGGCGGCGGACGCTACGACGGCCTGATGGCGCAGCTCGGCGGACAATCGTTGTCCGGCATCGGGTTCGGACTCGGTGTCGACCGCACGATCCTCGCGTTGCAGGCGGAGGGCAAGACGGCGGCGACGCCCGCCCGCTGCGAGGTGTTCGGCGTGCCCCTCGGCGCCGAGGCGAAGGGCACGCTGGTGGTCATCGCCGCGCAGCTGAGGTCCGCGGGCATCCGCGTCGACCTCGCCTACGGTGGGCGCGGCGTCAAGGGCGCGATGAAGGCCGCGGACCGTTCCGGCGCGAAGCTTGCCCTCGTCCTTGGCGAGCGGGACATCGAGGATGGGGTGATCGGCGTCAAGGACCTGGCGACCGGGGACCAGCGTCAGGTGTCGCTCGATGCCGTTGTCGCCGAGGTGGGTTCGGTCCTTGCCGGCAGCTGACGGCGGGTCGGTCGACCTGGACCTGGTGCCAGCGCGCCTGATCACGCCGCGGCTGCGCCGGCTGGCGGTGTTCGCGTTCCTGCTGGGGGTGGTGGTCGGTGCGATCGTCGGTGTGTTCACCTCGGTCGCCGTCGGCGCCCTCGTCGGGTCGCTGCTCGGTGTTCCGACCGCGCTGTCCGCGTTGGCCGCGACCCGGCGCCGAACATCGATGACCGACACGGTGATTCATGCCCACTCCGGTCTCCGCGCGGTGTCCGTCGACGTCGCGCGGGCGGTGAGCGCGGAACTGCTGGTGCGCAGCGGCCGGGTGTCACAGGTCGCGCTGCGGGTAGGGGACGGCGACCGCCGGGTCACCGTCCCGCTGGCGCTGTACACCGCCGACGGCGGCCGCGAGCTCGAGGTGCTGCCGCTGCGCGCGCTGGCCGACGGGCTGGTGTCGGGGGAGCTGGCGCCCGCGGTCGCGATGTCCACGGTGCTGATCGCGCAGCTGCGGGCCGAGGCCCGCGGGGCTGGCCTGGAGGAGCGGCCGCTGTACCGGGCCGTGCAGCTCGCCAGGGAAGCGAACCGCGTCCCGCAGACGATCCTCACCGACGAGGAGGTCGTGCGGCTCACCGACTGATCGGTGTGCCGCACGAGCTCTCGTCGGTGGGCGGCGGCAGGGTCAGAGCGCGATCAGCGCCGTGCTGAAGAACAGTGACTGCGTGAACAGAACCCAGTCGTTGATGATGTGGGCACCGATCGACACCGTCAAGTTCTTGGTGCGAATGTAGGCCAGCGTCAACACCAGTCGGGCGCCGCCGATGACGATGAGCGCTTGGGCGAAATTCCAGTCGTAGGTCGGCAGGTGCGCGGCTCCAAACCACACCGCGCTGATCAGCCACGCGAGCACGATGGCCGTCGTGCGCGGCAGCTTCCCCTTCGTGACGAGGAAGTACAGCAGCGCGAGGAACGGGATGATCGTGAACAGTTCCTCGCCGACCAGCTGGATGCCGGTGCCCGCGTAGAACGCAACGTAGTCGAGGGCGCCCCAGCCGTCGGAGCCGTCGACGGCGGGATTCTCGGCGGTCCCGAACAGGGCCTTGACGATCAGGGCGAGGATCGAGGTGACGACCAGGTTGAGGACGGCGAACCCGATCATCGTGCGCACGTCGGCGCCGTTCACCTTCCGGAACAGCGCCTTCCACTGGTCGCGAGCCAGGTACGCCAGTGTGCCCAGCGGGATCGCGACGAACAGGATCCGCGGTAGCAGGGCGACGAGGGGAGTCGACTGGGGGAGGGTGACCAGGGCAGCGAACCCGACGGCGACCGAGATCCACAGCAGGATCCACTGCTGCACGGTGAAGCCGACCGGGACGCCGGTGTAGTAGGGGAAGTCCTTGCCGTCGCGGCGCTCCACAAGTTTGCCGAACCGGTCGCTCGGGGCGGCGTGGCGGACGGGTGCGGGGCGAGCACTCGATGGGTCGCTCACGGATGTGCCTCTCGTCCAAGGGATGTGTCGGCTACATCATCACGGCTCACGCCTCATAATCGGGTGACCGTCCCGCCGTGTCCGCCACCGCGTCGGGCGCGGCGAGCCGGTCGAGCACCGCGGACAGCCGGTGCATTGCCTGGAGTGTGCTAGCCAGCTCGTCCGGGTCGAGCTCCCGCGTCAGCCGCCGCGCGAATGCGCGGTGTGCCGGGTCGATCCGGCGCACCGCCCGGCGGCCCTCCTCGGTGGCCGCCACCAGTTTGGCGCGGCGATGGGCCGGGTTTGGCCGGTACTCGGCGAGACCGCGGTCCACGAGCAGGTTCGCGATCCGCTGCACCGCCTGGCGGGTGATGCCCATGTCGCGGGCGATGTCGGCCACCGGCTGGGGCCGCGGCAGTACCGCGCCGAGGACCTGCCACCAGGCGGCGGTGAGGCCGACCGGTCGCGTCAGGTCCTCGGCGACGGCAAGGAACTGCCCGTTGAGGCGGAACGACGCCAGCGCGAGGCCACTGAGGAGCTGTTGGTGGGGGAGCTCAGTCACCGGTTGGCCAGCGCGTAGAAGCCTGCCGGGTCGCGCAGGCCGTATAGGGCGAACCAGGCGTCGAGCACGTCGGGCTCGTACAGGTCGAGGCGGCGGAAGATCTCCCGCGCGAAGTGGACCGGTGCGGTGCCCGACGCGGTGATCAGGTCGCGGTCGGTGACCGCGGGTTCGTCCCGGTAGCGGGATCCGCCCGCGTAGCCGACGCCGTCGAGGAATTCGGCCGCGTTGCTGGTGTGGGCGTGCTCGTCGAGGAGTCCGGCGAGGGCGAGGCCGCCCGTTGCGCCGCAGATCGCCGCGACGGGGACGCCCGCCCGCAGGAACTCGCCCGCCTTCTCCGCGAACGGCGTGAACGTGTCGGTGTTCCAGATGTTGTTGCCCGCGAGGATCAGCATCGCGCTGCCGCGCGGGTCGAGGTCGTCGAGGGTGGTGTCGGGCAGCATCCGCAGGCCGCCGGTGGAGGTCACCGGTGCGGTGGTCGCGCCGACGGTGGCGACGGCGTACCGGCCGGGGGTCTTCTGCCATTCCGGATTGTTGATGTGGTCGATGGCGTAGCCGATCTCCCAGTCGACGAACGTGTCGTAGAGGGCGACGTGCACGGTGTCAGTCATGACAACAGACTGTCAATATGACAAGGCGTTGTCAATAGTGTTGGGTGTTGGGTGTTGGGTGTTGGGTGCTGGTCGGGTCAGAACGGTGCCGGCTCCTCGCGGGCGGTGGGCCGGGTCGGGTCCGTGAGGTCGACCTCGATCGGCGTCGCCGGGACGACGACGGACGGGCCGGGTCGCGGGTGGGCGTCGATGACGTAGCGGAGGTCGGCCTCCACCCCGCGGCCGTGGTGCGGGTCGAAGAGTCGGTCGAGGGTGAGCGGGTCGGTGAGGGTCAGGCCGTACGACTCGGCGAGGTTGCGGTCGGCGGCGCCCACGGTCGCGGTGTCGTCGCTGAAGGCGCCCGCGGGGTCCGTGGTCGCGAATTCCCCGGTCGGGGCGGTCCATTCGAGCCGGCCGCCGCCAAGTTGTCGAACCGTCCAGAGTCCGCTCGTCTTGAGGCGGTGGTGGCGCCGGCACAGGCAGGCGAGGTTCTGCTCGACGGTGCGGCCGCCGCGCCCGGGGTCGGCATGGTCGAAGGGGACGGTGTGGTCGAGGTCGCAGGTAGCGGCGCGGGCGCTGCAGCCGGGGAACCGGCAGGTGCCGTCGCGGGTCCGCACGATCTCGGCGAGGCGCGCCGAGGGGCGATAGGTCAGCTGCTCGCGGCGGTGCGCGGTGCGTTCGCGAATCGCGGTCGGGGTGATTCCGGCGGCGCGCAGGGCGCGCCCGATCCCGACGACGGCACCGTGCGGGAGGCTGCCCGCGCGGCGGCGGGCGAGCCAGGCATCATCGGAAACCGGTTCGGGCGCAGGGGTGTCCGGCGGGTGGAATGGCTCGCCGCGGTCGGGTGCGGGTTCCGGCGTCGGTTCGGTCCCGGTGTGTCCGCAGAGGGCGTCGAGGATCGCCTCGCGGTCGGCGTCGGTCAGGGTGAGGACCCGCCGCCAGGTGCCGTCGGCGGACAGCTCGCGTGCGAGGTCCGCGTCGATCCAGCCGTGCCCGGCCAGATACCCGGGGAGATCGTCGAGGCTGAGGAGGGTGGTCAGGTTCACGCCGACATGGACGGTGGTCGGGGGCAGCGGCCGCGCCGTGAACGACGGTGCTGCGGCGTGATGCGTCGGTGTGGTGCACTCGCTGCTCGTTCGGCCGGCGGCGGTGCAGTCGGTGCGGCCGCAGCGGCAGTCTAGGTACGGACTGTCGGTGGCGAGGGCGAGTAGGGCGTCGGCGCGGCGCTGCGCGAAGCTGCGGGGATCGTCGGCGCAGACGTCGAAGCACATCGACCGCAGTCGCATTGCGATGATCTGCCCGGCGGGGCCGGGGAGGGTGCCGTCGACGGTGCACGTCCCGTCCTCATTGGCGTGGAACCGGATGTCGCGATCGGCCTCGGCCTGCTGCCTGCGGCGTGTTGCCGCATCGGGATCGTGGCGGGCGATCAGGCGGCGCGCCTTGGCCCGCAGCTTCGTGGTGTTCAGGGTGTCCGACCCATCGAGGAGTAGTCGCTCGATGTGGTCCACCCGGTCCAGGGAGACGTTGGTGAGGGCGTCGGAGATGGTCTGCGCGCGGGCCTGGTCGATGGCTCCCGCTGCGAATGCGGCTGAGGTGGCGTGCAGTCGCCAACGCAGGTCGACGCCGAGGCCGATCACCCGGTGCGCGGTCGGCTCGGTCCACCGATAGACCAGGCCGACCTCCGCGGCGGCGAACTCGCCCTGGAATGCGTCATTGCAGCCCCGCTTCGCATCGGCCGCGCACCGCGCCAGGTAGACGGTGGCGACGGCGTCGACCTCGAGGAACTGTGCCCGCGCGATCGCCGCGTGCTGCTCGCGGAGTACCGCCGACCACTCGACCTCGGGAACGCCGGCCAGAACCCCCGACGCCGGTGCCGAGTCTCGCGGTGTCGCGTCGTCCCGCGGTGTCGAGTCTCGCTGTGTCGAATCCCCCGAATCGAACATGCGTACGAGTGTAGCGGGAGGTGCGCCTCGGGTCGAGGCTGCTTCGCCAGCCGTACCATGTGGCCCCGCTGCCGCCCTCGATGGTGGTCAGCTGAGTGCCCTTCTGATCCGGTCCGCGACGGCGCTCGCCTCGGCATGGTCGACATATCTCGTTCGGGGCCAGAAGAAGCCGCGCAGGCCGTCCCCCGTGGTGCGGGGCACGATGTGCACGTGCAGGTGCGGCACCGACTGCGACACCGTGTTGTTGATCGCGACGAACGATCCCTGTGCGCCCAGGCCAGCGACCATTGCCGCGGACAGCCGTTGTGCGGCGGTGAACACCGGCGAAATCAGGTCGGCGGGCAGATCGGCCAGCACCGGGACGTGGGTGCGCGGCACCAGCAGGACGTGGCCCGCGAATACCGGCCTGTGGTCGAGGAACGCCACCGTGTCCGCGTCCCGGTGGACGATGTGCGCGTCGATTCGGCCGTCGGCGATCCCGCAGAACAGGCAGTCGCCCGGCGCTGTTCGCGCCCCCGGCGGATCGGTGATCATGGGTCCATCCTGCGCCCCGGAGATGGTGGCTGTGGCTACTCGCCGGCCGGCACTCGACGTGGCTGCCCGCTGCTGCCATCGTTGAGGGAGGGAGTTGAGGAGGCGACCATCATGGATGCGAAGACGTGGTCGGTGACCATGGAGATCGACGAGCACGACGGACGGACGCGCGCGAAGGCGCGGCTGCACGCGGAGGGGAGGCCGGACCTGGTCGGCGTCGGCTTGGCCCGGCTCAACCCGGCCGACCGCGACGTGCCCGCGATCGGTGACGAGCTCGCGACCGCGCGTGCGCTTGCGGACCTGTCGCATCAGCTGATCGATGCGACCGCGGCCGACATCGAGAGCATCACCCACCGGAAGGCGCTGCTGTACGCGTAGCTGCCCGGGAAGCGAATTCCCTGCCAGGCTTGACTCGACCTAGAACGAATGTTCGACTATGGGTCATGCGGTGGCAGGGACAGACGCTGGAGGCCGTCGAATCGGACGTCGAGGACGGCGCCCTCCCCGGTCTGGCGCGGGCCGGGCTGGTGCGCAGCGTGCAGACCCCCGAGTTTGACGGCGTCACCTTCCATGAGGTCCTGTGCAAGTCCGCGCTGAACCGGGTGCCGGACGGGTCGCCACTGCCGTTCCGGTTCACCGTCAACACCTTTCGCGGCTGCACCCATGCGTGTCGCTACTGCTTCGCCCGGCCGACCCACGAGTACCTCGACCTCGACGCGGGTGCGGACTTCGACACCCAGCTGGTCGTCAAGGTCAACGTCGCCGCGGTGCTGCGCCGCGAACTCGCGCGCCGATCCTGGAAGGGGGAACCGGTCGCGCTCGGCACCAATACTGACCCCTACCAGCGCGCCGAGGGCCGCTACCGGCTGATGCCCGGCGTCATCACCGCGCTCGCTGAGTCGGGGACACCGTTCTCGATCCTCACCAAGGGCACCCTGCTGCGGCGCGACCTGCCACTGCTCACCCTCGCAGCCCGTCAGGTCCCGGCCTCACTCGCGGTGTCGCTGGCAATCGGCGACGCGGACCTGCAGCGGGCGATCGAACCGGGCACCCCGTCGCCGCGGGCCCGGCTCGACCTGATCCGGGCGATCACCGATGCGGGCTTCGACTGCACGGTCATGGTCGCGCCGGTCATGCCGTATCTCACCGACTCGACCACGCACCTGGACGGCCTGCTCGGTGCGATCGCGGAGGCAGGCGCGACCGGTGTCACGGTCATCCCGATGCACCTGAGGGGCAGCACTCGCGGGTGGTTCCTGAACTGGGTGGCCGACCACCATCCGGCGCTGATCCGCCGATACCGGCAGCTCTACGGGCGCGGCGCCACCGTCACCCCCGAGTATCGGGCATGGCTGCGAGACCGGGTGACGCCCCTCGTCGAGCGGTACGGACTCGGTGGCGCGGCCCCGCGTCCGCCGGCGCCTGCCGCGCAGCCACCGGAACCGGTCGGCGCTGGCGCGCAGGCGCTGACACTGTTCTGAGCGCGGGGTAGATTCCGGACACCGGCACGAACCATCCGACGGCGGAGGGTGCGATGAGCGAGGACCGTGCGGCGGGTCGGCGGGCGAATCTCCGCTGGCTCCGGCTCGCGATCGTCTACGTTCTCCTCGCGATCGCCGCCTATCAGATGTCGGGCTGGCTGTTCCACAATCTGCGCGGATTCCTCGGTCTGCTGTTCCTGGCGTGGCTCGCGAGCGTCACCATCGAACCGGTCGTCGACTGGTTCGAACGGAAGGGGCTGCGGCGCGGCGCGGGCACCGGCATCGTGCTGGTCGCGGTGATCCTGTTCGCGATCGGATTCGTCGCGGTCTTCGGTGCCCTCCTCGCTGAACAGTTGGCGCAGCTACTGACCGCGCTGCCCGACGCGCTGTCTCGGGTGACCGACTGGGCCAACCGCACGTTCGGAACCGACTTCGCGACCGGCAAGGATCTGATCAAGATCACCCCGGAGACGGTCCGGGACCTCGCCCAGAAGTACACCCCCAGCGTCCTCGGGGTGGTGTCGTCGCTGGTCGGCGTCGTGTTCCAGGGACTGACTCTGCTGCTGTTCGTGTTCTACATGTCCGCGGAGGGCCCGCAACTGAGGCGGACCATCTCCAGTTGGTTCCCGGCGCGGCAGCAGGAGATCATCTCCACGGTGTGGTCGATCTCGGTCGACAAGGCGGGCGGCTACGTGGTGTCGCGGCTGATCCTTGCCGCCGTCAGCACGGTCGCCACCGGGATCTTCCTGATGCTGATCGGGGTGCCCTACTGGCTGCCGTTGGCGATCTGGACGGGGGTCGTCTCCCAGTTCATCCCGACCCTCGGCACCTACCTGGCGATCGCGTTGCCCGCGATCATCGCGGCGGCCCAGCAGCCGATGGACGGGGTGTGGGTGGTGGTGTTCGGGACCGCGTACCAGCAGGTGGAGAACTACCTCCTGCATCCCCGGATCACGTCGAGGACGGTGTCGATCCATCCGGCAGTGGCCTTCGGCTCGGTGATCGTCGGGGCGTCGCTGTTCGGCGCCGTCGGCGCGCTGGTGTCGGTCCCAGTGGTCGCCGTCATCCAGGCGATCGTCGAAACCTACGGGCGCCGTTACGAACTCGTTCATGAGCGGCCGGACGGCGCGGATTCGACCTGACGCCGAGCGTGGGGACGACTGCTTCCACCTTCAACCTATAGCGCACCCGGGGGCTTGCCGCAAGGCCCGGGGTGCGGCGCAGAATCGTCCGCCGAAGCCGCAACCAGCGGACTTCTCGACGCCGAGGGGGCGCATGTCACAGCACGGGTACGAGGACGAACTCCGGTCCGAGCAGGACTACGTTGCGGGATTGCACGCGCGGCTGGACGCGGAGCGGGCCCGGGTGCAGCAACGGCACGGCGCCGCGCTGCGCAGCCCGGTCGACGCCGAGAACGGCGGCACCCTGGTCGAGCGCGACGTTGCGGTGCGGACGTTGGCAGCCGAGGTGGCGCGCCTGAACGTCGCCGACAGCGGGCTCTGCTTCGGCCGGCTGGACGCGATCTCCGGGGAGCGGTCGTACATCGGCCGCATCGGCCTCCTCGACGACGCGAACGATCGCGAACCGCTGCTGCTCGACTGGCGGGCGCCCGCGTCGCGTGCCTTCTACACCGCCACCGGTGCGCACCCGGAGGGCATGCGGCGGCGCAGGCAGTTCCACGGACGCGGCCGTGCGGTGGTCGGGTACACCGACGAGGTGCTCGGCAGTCCGGACGGCGACGCGGCGGGCGATGATGCGCTGCTCGCGGCGGTGAACGCGCCCCGCGGCGACGGCATGCGGGACATCGTGGCGACGATCCAGGCCGAGCAGGACCGGATCATCCGGCTCGAGCATCCCGGCGTGCTCGTCATCGAGGGCGGACCCGGCACCGGGAAGACGGTGGTCGCCCTGCACCGCGTCGCCTACCTGCTGTACACGCAGCGGGAGCAGATCGCCCGCCACGGCGTCCTCGTCGTCGGGCCGAATCGGGCGTTCCTGACCCACATCGACCGGGTGCTGCCGTCGCTGGGGGAGACCGACGTCGTGTTCACGACCACCGGCGACCTGGTTCCGGGCCTGCACGTCACCGCGGTGGATCCGCCCGAGACGGCCCGGATCAAGGGATCGCTGCGGATGCTGGACGTGCTCGCGGCGGCGATCGCCGACCGGCAGCGACTGCCGGAGGATCCCGTGACGCTCGACCTCGCCGACGTGACGGTGCGCATCGACGCCGAGACCGCGGCGTGGGCCAGGGAGGAGGCGCGGGGAAGCGGCCTGCCGCACAACGCCGCCCGCGCAATCTTCACCGACATCGTCACGTACGTGCTCACCGAGCGGGCGATCGGGCGGATCGGTCGCGGCTGGCTGAGCCGGACCGACCGTGAGGCATGGGAGCAGCTGCGCGCGGACCTGCGCGCCGAGCTGGCGGAGCACGCCGCCTTCACCGCGGCGCTCGACGAACTGTGGCCGATGCTCGCGCCGGAAACACTGCTGGCGCAGCTGTATTCGTCACCGAGCCGGCTCGCTGCCGCGGGAGCGGACCCGGTGTTGCTGCGGGAGGAAGGCGACGCCTGGACGGTGTCGGACGTGCCGCTGCTCGACGAATTGGTCGACCTGCTCGGGACCGACCCGGCCGCGGAGCGGGCCGCCGACCGGCGCCGGAGGGCCGAAGCCGACGCGGCGGCGACCTACGCGGCGGGGGTGCTCGATCTGATGGTCGGTCGCGCCGACCACATGGACGACGACGATCACCTGTTTGCGACCGACCTGCTCGACGCGGGAGAGTTGGCGGACCGTTTCGTCGAACGGGACACCAGGGACCTCGCGGACCGCGCTGCGGCGGATCGGGACTGGACCTACCGGCACGTGGTGGTCGACGAGGCGCAGGAGCTCTCGGAGATGGACTGGCGGGTACTGATGCGGCGCTGCCCGAGCCGGTCGTTCACGGTCGTCGGCGACCTGGCGCAACGGCGATCGGCGGCCGGGGCGTCGTCCTGGGCCGCGCTGTTCGACCGATATGTGCCGGGCCGGTGGGTGTACCGGCCGCTGTCGGTCAACTACCGCACCCCGGCCGAGATCATGGCGGTCGCGGGCGCGCTGCTCGGTGAGTTCGCGCCCGATGTCGTGCCGCCGGAATCGGTGCGCGCGTGCGGGGTCCGGCCGTGGGCCAGGCGGGTCGACGGGGACGGTGACCTCGGGGTCGCCATCGACGAGTTCGTCCGTGCCGAGTCGGGAAGGGCGGGGACGAGCGTGGTCATCGGGCCGGACGGCGTCCCCGGTGCGGTGCCGCCGTCGCAGACGAAGGGTCTTGAGTTCGACGCGGTGCTGGTCGTCCTTCCGGAACGGATCCTCGCCGACGGCCCCCGCGGTGCGGCCGATCTGTACGTCGCCCTCACCCGAGCGACCCAACGGCTCGGCGTCCTGCACCGCGCCCCGCTGCCGCGGGCGCTGGCCGGGCTCACCGGTGACGGCCCGCACGGCGTCGACGGCGGCGCCCGGTAGCGCCGTTCGTCAGCTGCCCGTCAGCGCGGACGGGTTGTCGAGGTCGCGGGCGGCGTAGGTGTTGCAGTCCGACACCTGGCCGGTCTGGTAGCCGGTGAGGAACCACTTCTGCCGCTGTTCGGCGGACCCGTGGGTCCAGCCCTCGGGGTTCACCCGGCCGGTCGCCGCCCGCTGGATCCGGTCGTCGCCGACCGAGGACGCGGCGGACAGTGCATCCCGGATGTCGTTCTTGCTCAACGGCTCCAGGAACGGTGCTCCGCCGTCGGGGCCGGCCTGGTTGTCGGCGTAGTGCGCCCAGATCCCGGCGTAGCAGTCGGCCTGCAGCTCGGTGCGCACCGCGCCGGACTCGGGTCCGCGGGGGTCGGCCTGGGCGCGTCCGATGTCGCCGAGCTGGTTCTGGATGTGGTGGCCCACCTCGTGCGCGACCACGTACTCCTGCGCGAGGGGTCCGCCCGACGAGCCGTATTGGTCGACGAGCAGCTGGAAGAAGCTGGTGTCGAAGTAGCCGGTCGAGTCGGCCGGGCAGTAGAACGGCCCGACGTCGCTGGTCGCGTTGCCGCAGCCGGTGTTGATCGCGCCGGAGAACAGGGTGATGCCCGGCTCGACGTATCGGGTCCCGGTCTGCTCCTCGAGCTCCGCGCCCCACACCGAGTCCAGGCTCGCTGCGGTGAACGCGACGCGGCAGTTCACGTCGCGGTTGGCGTCGGCGCCGGTCTCGCAGTTCTCCAGGGTGCCGCCCGCGGCGCCGGGCTGCGGTTCGGTGCCGGACTGCCCGCCGCCGAGCAGGCTTGCGGGGTCGCCGCCGAGCAGCAGGGCCAGCACCAGCACCACGATGCCGCCGAGACCGCCGCCGAGCGCGACCTTGCCGCCGGGGCCGCGGCGCCCGCCGCCGCCCCCGCCGACCCGCACCCGGCCACCGTCCATCCGCGCGCCCTCGTTGAAGGTCATCGTCCACCCCTCGCTCTCCGCGTCCGATCCGTGCGCATCAGCTTGGCACGAAGGCTGCTGGTCGTGATGGTCCGCCGCATTGTGTCTTCGGATCGGGACCTCCGTAGGATCACAGGGCAACCACTCCCAGACATCTCGTGCTGGACGCGTGAAAGGAACCCCGTGCTGCGCACCCATCTCGCCGGCTCGTTGCGAGCCGAGCAGGCCGATCAGACCGTCACCCTCACCGGCTGGGTAGCGCGGCGGCGCGACCACGGCGGCGTCATCTTCATCGACCTGCGGGACGCGTCCGGCGTCGCGCAGGTGGTCTTCCGCAGCGATGACGTGCTCGAGCAGGCGCACCGGCTGCGCGCCGAGTACTGCGTGAAGGTCACCGGTGCCGTCGAGGTCCGGCCCGAGGGCAACCAGAACTTCGAGATCCCGACCGGCGCGATCGAGGTCAATGCGACGCAGCTCGAGGTCCTCAACGAGAGCGCCCCGCTGCCGTTCCAGCTCGACGACCAGCCCGGCGAGGAGGCCCGCCTCAAGCACCGCTACCTGGACCTGCGTCGCGAGGGCCCGGCCCACGCGATCCGGCTGCGGTCGAAGGTCAATGCGGCGGCCCGCGAGGTGCTCGCCCACCACCAGTTCGTGGAGGTCGAGACCCCGACCCTGACCCGGTCCACCCCGGAGGGTGCGCGCGACTTCCTGGTTCCCGCCCGCCTGCAGCCGGGCAACTTCTACGCGCTGCCGCAGTCGCCGCAGCTGTTCAAGCAGCTGCTGATGGTCGGCGGCATCGAGCGGTACTACCAGATCGCGCGCTGCTACCGCGACGAGGACTTCCGCGCCGACCGGCAGCCGGAGTTCACCCAGCTCGACATCGAGATGAGCTTCGTCAACCAGGACGACGTGATCCTCCTCGCGGAGGAGATCCTGACCAACCTGTGGAAGCTGATCGGGCACGAGATCACCACCCCGATCGCCCGGATGACCTACGCCGAGGCGATGCGCCGCTACGGCTCCGACAAGCCGGACCTGCGGTTCGGCATCGAACTCGTCGAGTGCATGGAGTTCTTCTCCGACACCACCTTCCGGGTGTTCCAGGCCGAGTATGTCGGCGCGGTGGTGATGCCCGGCGGCGCGAGCCAGCCGCGGCGCCAGCTCGATGCCTGGCAGGAGTGGGCGAAGCAGCGCGGCGCCAAGGGGCTGGCCTACGTGCTCATCGGCGAGGACGGGGAGCTGACCGGTCCGGTCGCGAAGAACCTCACCGACGCCGAGCGTGCGGGCCTCGCCGCGCACGTCGGCGCGCAGCCCGGCGACTGCATCTTCTTCGCGGCAGGCGCCACCAAGGCGATGCGGGGACTGCTCGGCGCCGCCCGCGGCGAGATCGCCCGCAAGCAGGACCTGATCGACCCGAACGAGTGGGCGTTCGTGTGGATCGTCGACGCGCCGCTGTTCGAGCCCACCTCCGACGCCGTCGCGGGCGGCGACGTTGCCCTCGGCTACAGCGCCTGGACCGCCGTGCATCACGCGTTCACCTCGCCGAAGCCGGAGTCGATCGACTCCTTCGACACCGACCCCGGCTCGGCGCTGGCCTACGCCTACGACATCGTCTGCAACGGCAATGAGATCGGCGGCGGGTCGATCCGCATCCACCGCAAGGACATTCAGGAACGCGTCTTCAAGGTGATGGGTATCTCGCACGAGGAGGCGGAGGAGAAGTTCGGCTTCCTGCTCGACGCCTTCGCGTTTGGCGCCCCGCCGCACGGCGGCATCGCGTTCGGCTGGGACCGGATCACCGCGCTGCTCGCCGGGATGGACTCGATCCGTGAGGTGATCGCGTTCCCGAAGTCCGGCGGCGGCGTCGACCCGCTCACCGAGGCGCCTGCCCCGATCACCGAACTGCAGCGCACGGAGTCGGGTATCGACTTCACGCCGGAGCCGGACGAGGCCTGACCTGCCGCTCCCGGGCCGCACCGGCGCGGGCCGTGACCGTTTCGTTACGCAACGGACGGATCGGTCCGTTGTCGCTGGTCGGCTCGGGAGCAGTCCGGGAACCACCCTTCCCCGCCGCGCGGAGTGCCCCCGCGATGTCACCTCGGGCAGGTAGGTTGTTGGGCGCTATGACCGCACTCTTGGCTGATCCAGTATCCGAAGTGGTTGCCGCCGCCGAACGGCTGCTCGAGCGCCGCACCGGCGCGCCGGTGACCCTCGTCGATCCCGTCGATCTCGGGGGCAGTGGCCGCACCGTCGTCCTCCGCGTTCGGTGCGCGGCGAACCCGTTCTCGCTGCCCCGCACCCTGGTGATCAAGCAGGTCCGGGAACTGTCCGAGGTCGCGCACGCCCGCAGTGTCGCCGGGTACCCGGGCGGCACCGCCGGGGACGGCACGTTCGAGGGCGACCTGCTCGGCCGCGGCGGAGCGGCAGGCGGGGAGGTGGCCGAGACCGCGTTCCTGCGGGAGGCCGTCTCCTACCAGTTCGCCACCGCGCTCGCGACGGACAGCCGTCCCGGTCCCTCGCTGATCGCGTACGACCTGTCCGCGCGGTTGCTGATCCTCACCGACCTCGGTGACGCCGACCCGCTGGCTCGGCTCCTCGTCCGCCAGGACGAGGCGGCGGTCACCAATTCCCTGATGGCCCTTGCCCAGTCGCTGGGGCGCATGCACGCCGCCACCGTCGGTCGGGAGGAGGACTTCGCCGCGCTGCTGCGCCGCTCCGGTGTCGCGCACCTCGGGAACGCGGTGTCCGGTCAGGTCGCGACGACGATTCCGAAGCTGCCCGGCATGCTCGACCGGGACCTCGGCGCCGCGCCTGCGTCGGAGGTGATCGAGATGGCGCAGCGCGCGACCGCCCTGTTCGACGGCGGACGGCACCGCGCGTTCAGCCCGTCCGACCTGTGCCCGGACAACATCATCGTCAACGACGAGGGTGTCCGATTCCTCGACTACGAGTGGGGTGGCTTCCGGGACGCCACCCTCGACCTCGCCTACGCGCTCATCTCCTTCCCCGGCTGCCTGTGCAGCTTCGAGCTGTCCACGCAGCGCTCGCTGGCGATGGTCGAGGCCTGGCGGGCCGAGGTTGTCGGCATGTGGCCGCACCTCGCCGACGATCGGACCCTGTACGCCCGGCTCCTCGAGGCTCAGCTGGTGTGGGTGTGGCTGTCCACCTACTGGTTCCTCCCGGAGGACCACGCCCGGATCGCCGCGGTGCGCGAACACCAGCTGTCGGCGCCGCGCTCCAAGGCGCTGACCGCGCGGTGGCGCGCGCTCGGCGAGTTCGCCGAGCACGCGCAGGTCGCGGTCGTCGCCGACCATGCCAGGGACGTCGCCGACCGGCTCGCCGACGTCTGGACCTGAGCCAGCGCTTGGACCTGAGCCAGCGCCTGGACCTGAGCCGACGGGACGCGACCCGGATCACCCGATCCGCGCCGCCCCGTCCCAGCCGCCCGCCGGGGCGGACATGCCGAACAGCGCCGCGACGGTCGGTGCCACGTCGACCGTCCGCACCGGGATCCGGTCGATCCGCGGCGGCCCGACAACGCGGTGACCACCGGCGACGAAGAACGGGATCGGCAGCGTCGCGGCGTGCCCGTGGTTGCCGGGGATCGGGTTGGACATCGGGGTTGGGTCGCTGAACCGCCACCCGGGCAGGCAGAACACCGCGACGTCCCCAGCGCGGTCCCCGAGCGCGGTGTCTGCGACCGCCCACGCCGACTCGACACCCTCGACCGCGGCGGCGATCCGCCGGATCCGGGTGATCGCGGCGGCCCGCTCGTCGTCGCCGCCGGTGAAGTAGACCAGGTCGGCGCCGCCGTTCTGCGCGATCCGCACCCGACCCCGGAGCAGCGGATCCGCGGCCAATGGCGCGGTCAGGCCGACCAGCCTGGTCGGCACCGACCAGTCCATTGAATGGTCGGCGAGCACGATCAGCACACTGCGGTCCCACCGCCCGGACTCGTGCAGGAACGCGGTGAACCGGCGCACCAGTTCGTCGGTGCCGCGCAGTGACTGCGTCCTGGCCAGCCGCAGCGACGGCCCGGACAGGTCGAGGTGCCCGACCCGGTCCACGTCGCCCAGGTTGACGAACGTCAGCCGCGGGGAATGCTCGGCGACGATCTGCGTCAGCGCCGTCGTGGTGAACAGGTCCGGGGCGTGCTCGGTTCCCGGGATCTGCGGCACCGGATCCCACGCCACCGATGCCCGCCCGCCGAACAGGCCATGCAGATAGCGTTTCGACAGCACCGACGCCGTCACCCACCCGCGCTCGGCGCGCACCCGGTCGAGCATCGTCGGCGCCAGCAGGTCACCCGGCCGATCCAGTTCGCGGGTGCCGCCCTCGGCGCGGTCGTGGATCGTGTTGGCGGGCACCCCGTTCCGGTTCGGGAGCACCCCGGTCATCATCGCCGCGTGATTGGGCAGGGTCTCGGCCACGGTGATCGCCGACGCGTTCGGGAACCGGACGCCGGACTCGGCCAGCGCGGTGAGGGCCGGGGTGCGGTCCGGCGTCAGCTCGTCGGGACGCATCCCGTCGACCACCAGGACGTACACGTCCGCGTCCGGGGCGGCGGCCCGCCTGCCTGCCGCCGTCGCGCGGGCGGGGGCGGTGCCCAGCACGGTGAGCCCGGTCAGGGCGGCCGCGCCGGCGAGGACGGTGCGCCGGGACGGCCCGGACGGGTTGGTGCGGTGGGTGTGGGTGGGGTGCACGGTCACCTCGTCGTTCGCGGCGGTCACGGCAGCGGGGTGGCGGGGGAGAGTCGCTGGCTGCCGTCCGCGACCGCGAGGCTCGCGCCGACCCGGGCGCCCGCCGCCGGATCGGTCGGGTCGGTCAGATACCACCAGTCCATCTGGGCGCGGTCGGCGGTCACCTCGAACACCCCGAACCCGTGCGAGTCCAGTTCGACGTGCCGCAGGTGACGGTTCGTCGCCCGCAGCGCGGCCTCGACCGCCGGGGAGGCCGAGCGGGATGGGACGCCGAGCAGGTCGTCGATGTTGGGGGAGGTCACCGACGGGACGACGAACTCGGTGCCCACGGTGCCGCCCGCGGGCTGCTGCGCGGCGTCGAGGGGCAGTTCCGCCGCCCACGACGAGTGGATGTCGCCGGTGAGGAAGACGGTGTTCGGGGCGGCGGCCGCGGCGATCGCGTCGAAGAGACGGCGCCGGTCGCTGGTGTAGCCGTCCCACTGGTCGGCGTTGTACGACAGCCCGGCCCGGGGCACGCCGACCGCACGGGTGAGCGCCTCCGTCGTGCGAACATCCAGGGGCGGCAACAGGATCGGCGCGATCATCACGGGATTGCCGACCAGCCGCCATCGGGTCGGCGCGGTGACGATGCCCGCGGTCAGCCAGTCGAGTTGGCGCGCGCCGGTGATCGTCCGGTCGGTCGCGTCGACCGCGGCCGAGGCGGCCGACACCTGCTCGGAGCGGTGACTGCGCAGGTCCAGCATCGACAGTTCCGCCAACCGGCCGAACCGCAACCGCCGGTACAGCGGCTGGTCGGGGCGGGTCACGCGGAGCGGCATCCATTCCAGGTAGGCGCGCCTGCCGTCGGCGTACCGTCGCGCCCAGGCGCCCTCGAGCCCGGGGGTGTGGTTCTCGGCGCCGTCCCGCCAGGCGTTGTCGGCGGTCTCGTGGTCGTCCCAGGTGACGATGAACGGTTGCCTGGCGTGCAGGGCCTGCAGGTCCGGGTCGGTCTTGTACTGCGCGTGCCGGATTCGGTAGTCGGCGAGCGTCACGATCTCGTGCGCCGGGTCGTGCAGTCGGACCGGGCCGCCGCGGGCGCCGTACTCGCCGCGCCCGTACTCGTAGAGGTAGTCGCCGAGGTGGACGATCGCGTCGAGGTCGTCGCGGGCGGCGAGATGCCGGTATGCGGCGAAGTACCCGGCCTCCCAGTTCGAGCAGGACACCACCCCGAACCGCAGGCGGGCGACGTCGGCGTCCACGTGCGGTGCGGTGCGGGTGCGGCCGGGGCGGGACCGCTGGCCGTCGGGTGCGGTGAACCGGTAGTGGTAGGTCGTCGCGGGTGCGAGGCCCGTCACGTCCACCTTCACGGTGTGGTCGGTGTCGGCGGTCGCGGTGACGGCGCCCGCCCGGACCACGGCGGCGAATCCGGGGTCGGTCGCGACCTCCCAGCGCACCCGGGTCGGCGCCCCCGCGCCGGATCCGGGGGTGGCGTCCGGGGTCGGGGTGATGCGCGTCCAGATGATCACCCGGTCGGGCAGCGGATCCCCGGATGCGACCCCGTTGGCGAATGCCGTGCCCGGCTCGGTGGCGGTCGCGGTCCGGGCCGCGAGCACGGCGGCGCCCGCCGCGAGGGTCGAACCCAGCAACACGGTGCGGCGGGTGAGGCGGGGCGAGTCGTCGGTGGACATGCCTGCATGACAACCGAAACTGGACGAGTGTTCAATCGGTGGCGCTGGGTCCGAACCGATGTTCACGAAGAGTTCCGACGGCCGTCGCCCACCGGCCGCCGGGCCGGCCGGGCCCGGTAGGTTCGAGCACGTGAGCGATTGGCTGGGACCGTCCGACAGCGCGGCCGAGGAGAACGGTCTGTTCGAGGCGCCGGGCGCGGTGGACCGGGAACCCGCACCCGGCGGCGTCACCGGGGGTCTCGCGCCGACCCGCCCCGACGCGCCGCTGGCCGTCCGGATGCGCCCGGAGACCCTCGAGGAGGTGCTCGGCCAGGACCATCTCCTCGGGTCGGGTGCCCCGCTGCGCCGCCTCGTCGAGGGATCCGGCGCCGCCTCGGTGCTGCTGTACGGTCCGCCCGGCACCGGCAAGACGACCCTCGCGTCGCTGATCTCCCGGGCCACCGGACGCCGGTTCGAGGCGCTGTCCGCGCTGTCCGCCGGGGTCAAGGATGTGCGCGCCGTCATCGACCTGGCCCGCAGGCGACTCGCGGCGGGGACCTCGGGTCGTTCCGTGGGCTCCACTCCCGGCGAACAGACCGTGCTGTTCATCGACGAGGTACACCGCTTCTCCAAGACCCAGCAGGACGCGCTGCTCGCCGCCGTGGAGAACCGGATCGTGCTGCTCGTCGCCGCGACCACCGAGAACCCGTCGTTCTCCGTCGTCTCGCCGCTGCTGTCCCGGTCGCTGGTGCTGCAGCTGAAGTCGCTGACGGACGGGGACATTCGTGAACTTCTCGACCGTGCGGTGACCGATCCGCGGGGGTTCGGCGGTGCCGTCACGCTGGCGGACGAGGCGATCGACCACCTGGTCCGGCTTTCCGGCGGCGACGCGCGGCGGGCGCTGACCGCGCTCGAGGCGGCGGTCGAGGCCGTGCAGGACCGCGACGGTGGTGCCGTCGTCGACCTCGCCGCGGTCGAGGCAAGCGTCGACCGGGCCGCGGTCCGCTACGACCGGGACGGCGACCAGCATTACGACATCATCAGCGCGTTTATCAAGTCGCTGCGCGGATCCGACGTCGACGCCGCGCTGCACTACCTCGCACGGATGATCGTCGCGGGGGAGGACCCGCGGTTCATTGCCCGGCGGTTGATGATCCATGCCAGCGAGGATGTCGGGATGGCCGACCCGACGGCGCTGCAGACCGCGACCGCAGCCGCGCAGGTGGTGCAGCTCGTCGGGATGCCGGAGGCGCAGCTCGCGCTGGCGCAGGCCACCATCCACATCGCCACCGCGCCCAAGTCCGGTGCGGTCACCGCCGCGATCGGGGCCGCGATCGCCGACATCCGGGCGGGCAAGGTCGGGGCCGTTCCGCCGCACCTGCGGGACGGGCACTACGCGGGCGCGCAGCCCCTCGGCAATGCGGTCGGCTACCGGTACCCGCACGACACGTCCGACGGGGTGCTGGCGCAGCAGTACCCGCCGGACGACCTCGTCGGGGTCGACTACTACGACCCGACCACGCACGGCTCCGAGCGCGAGATCGGCGCGCGGGTCGGCAAATTGCGGCGTATCGTCCGCGGCTGACGCGCCTGTGCGTGCTGTGCACCCCGATCGGGGTGCACAGCACGCACCGTTCGACGGACGAGGGGAGCCGACATGACGGGCACTCGGGAACCGGACTGGCAGCCCCGGTCCGACGCGGTCCAATCCGACCAGCTCGCGTCCTACGACGCGATGCGGGCCCGCTGCCCGATCGCATACGACGGCAACGACAGCTGGACGGTATTCGGGCACGCGGACACCGTCGCGATCGCCGACGACCCCGGCACCTACTCGAACGAGGTGTCCCGGCACCTGCAGATCCCGAACGGTCTCGACGGCGAGCGGCACCGCAGCCTCCGGCGGATCGTGGACGGCTACTTCACCGGGGACCGGATCGCCGCGTTCGAGCCAATGCTGCGGACCATCTGCGCCGGGCTGGTCTCGGCCCTGCCGAGGGGCGTCGACGTCGACGCGATGGCGGACCTGGCCGAACCCTTCGCGAACGACGCGACCTGTGCGTTCATGGGCTGGCCGGACACGCTGCGTGCCCCGATGCGGGACTGGACGGAGAAGAACCGGCGCGCAACGCTCGCCGTGGATCGGGCCGCGATGGCGGCGATCGCGGTCGAGTTCGACGGTCACATCCGGGAACAGTTGGACCGGCGCAGGGGACGCCCCGCCGCCGACCCGACCGGGGAGTTGCTCACCGAACGCGTCGACGGCAGGCCCCTCACCGACGAGGAGATCGTCTCCATCATCCGGAACTGGACGGTGGCGGAACTGTCCACGATCGCGGCCAGCGCCGGTGTCGTCGCCGAGTTCCTCGCCCGACACCCGGACGTCCAGGCGGTGCTGCGCGCCGACCCGGCGCTGCTCGACGCCGCCACCGACGAGATCCAGCGGATCAACTCGCCGTTCGTGGCGAGCAGACGCCGGGTGACCCGGCCTGCCGACGTGGCGGGGACCCCGGTCAATGCCGGGGACCGGGTGTACGTGGTGTGGGCTTCGGCAAACCGCGACCCGCGGGTGTTCGGCGACCCCGACGAGTTCCGCCTCGACCGGGACCGGGCCGACAACCTGGTCTACGGTCGCGGCGTCCACTACTGTCCCGGCGCGCCGCTCGCGCGGCTGGAGTTGCGGGTGCTGTTCGAGGAACTGCTGGCGGCGACGACCGCGATCGCGCCGGGCGGCGGGGCGACCGTCACCGCGCGCTATCCGACCGGCGGGTTCACCCGGCTGTCCCTGCGTCTTCGGTGATCGCGCCACTGCCCGCGGAACTCGCCTGACACGGACGTTAAGCTTGTGAAGGGTCGATGTCGTCGTGCACGGCGACGGTCGACGGCAGATTCAGTTCAGACGCGAAGGGCAACCAGGTGCAGACCCACGAGATCCGCAGGCGATTCCTCGACCACTTCGTCACGGCGGGTCACACCGAGGTGGCCAGCGCCTCACTGATCTTCGACGACCCGAACCTGCTGTTCGTGAACGCGGGCATGGTGCAGTTCAAGCCGTACTTCCTCGGCCAGCAGACCCCGCCGTACTCGACCGCGACCAGCGTCCAGAAGTGCGTGCGTACCGGCGACATCGAGAACGTCGGCGTCACCACCCGGCACAACACCTTCTTCCAGATGGCCGGGAACTTCTCCTTCGGCGACTACTTCAAGGAAGGTGCGATCACCCTCGCCTGGGAGCTGATCACGAAGCCGCAGGAGGAGGGCGGCTACGGCTTCGATCCCGAGCGCATCTGGGTGACCGCGTACAACCAGGATCCGGAGGCGGCCGAGATCTGGCGGCGGGTAGCCGGGATGCCCGAGGAGCGGATCCAGTTCCGTGACGGCGAGGACAACTACTGGGATATGGGCGTGCCGGGCCCGGGTGGGCCGTGCTCGGAGATCTACTACGACCGTGGACCTGAATACGGCAAGGAGGGCGGGCCCGTCGTCGACGAGGACCGCTACATCGAGATCTGGAACCTGGTCTTCATGCAGGACGTGCGGGGTGAGCTCAGCCCGAAGAAGGGGCACCCCCCGGTCGGTGTGCTGCCGAAGAAGAACATCGACACCGGCATGGGCGTCGAGCGCGTCGCGTTCCTGCTGCAGGACGTCGACAACGTCTACGAGACCGACCTGGTACGCCCGGTGATCACCAAGGCGGAGGAGCTGACCGGCGCCGCCTACGGCGTCGACAACGAGTCCGACATCCGCTTCCGCGTCATCGCCGACCACGCCCGCACCGCGGTGATGCTGATCGCGGATGGCGTCAACCCCGGCAACGAGGGTCGCGGCTACGTGCTGCGCCGGCTGCTGCGCCGCATCGTCCGCTCCGCGAAGCTGCTCGGCGCGGACCAGCCCAGCATGAGCGAGTTCGTCACCGTCGTCCGGGACACGATGGCCCCGTCGTACCCCGTCCTCGAGACCGACTTCGACCGCATCCTCGGCGTCGCGGTCGGCGAGGAGACCGCGTTCCTGCGGACCCTGGCGTCCGGCTCGAAGATGTTCGAGGCTGAGGCAGACGAGATCAAGTCGTCGGGCAAGAAGGTCTTCGGCGGCAGCGAGGCGTTCGTCCTGCACGACACGTACGGGTTCCCGATCGACCTGACCCTCGAGATGGCGTCCGAGGCGGGCCTGTCCGTCGACGAGGACGGCTTCCGGTCGCTGATGGCCGAGCAGCGCAAGCGCGCCAAGGAGGACGCACAGTCCCGCAAGCACGCGCACGCTGACCTGAGCATCTACAAGGAGTTCGTCGACCGCGGCGAGACCGAGTTCACCGGCTTCGCGGAACTGACAACGGAGGCAACGGTTCTCGCGCTGATCTCCGGTGGCGTTCGGGTGCCGACGGCGACCGTGGGGCAGGAGGTCGAGGTGATCCTCGACCGCACCCCGCTGTATGCCGAGTCCGGCGGCCAGATCGCCGACATCGGTGTCCTCACCGGCCCCGGCATGCGGGTGCGGGTCCGGGACGTGCAGAAGATCGCGAAGAAGCTGTGGGTGCACAAGGTCACCGTCGAGGACGGGCAGATCACCGAGGGTGATGCGATCCTCGCGCAGGTCGACCCGTCCTGGCGGTCCGGTGCCACCCAAGGCCACTCCGGCACGCACATGGTGCACGCCGCGCTGCGGCAGGTGCTCGGCCCGAACACCACCCAGAAGGGGTCGTTGAACAAGCCCGGCTACCTGCGATTCGACTTCGCCGCGCAGAACCAGCTGTCGGCGCAGCAGCTCGCCGACATCGAGGCCGTCGCCAACGAGGCGGTCGCCGCGAACCACCCCGTCAACACGTTCGTCACCGATCTCGACAAGGCCAAGTCGATGGGCGCGATGGCGCTGTTCGGCGAGAACTACGGCGACGAGGTGCGGGTCGTGGAGATCGGCGGCCCGTTCTCGATGGAACTGTGCGGCGGCACCCACGTGCAGGCGTCGGCGCAGATCGGCCAGATCACCATTCTCGGTGAGTCGTCCGTCGGCTCCGGAGCCCGCCGCGTCGAGGCGTTCGTCGGCCTCGACTCGTACCGCTACCTCGCCAAGGAGCGGGCCCTGCTCGCCGGTGTCGCGACCGCGCTGAAGGTGCCCTCCGAGGAGGTGCCCGGCCGGGTCGAGCAGCTCGTCGAGCGGCTCAAGGTCGCGGAGAAGGAACTCGAGGCAACGAAGGCGGCGGCGGTGCTCGCGTCGGCGGCCGGATTCGTCGAGAAGGCCGAGCGGATCGGTGGGCTGCTGCTGGTGGCCGCGCAGGCGCCGGACGGGGTGTCCGGCGGGGACCTGCGCACCCTCGCCACCGACATCCGGGGCCGCTTCGGCACCGAGGCCGCGGTCGTCGTGCTGCTCGGTGCCACCGACGGCAAGGTGCCGTTCGTCGTCACCGCCAGCAAGGCCGCGCAGGACCTCGGCGTCAAGTCCGGCGACCTGGTCGGCGCGTTCGGCCCGCTGATCGGCGGGCGTGGCGGCGGCAAGCCGGAGATGGCGCAGGGATCCGGCGCCGACCCGTCCGGCATCCCGGCCGCCCTCGCCGCGGTCCGCGCCCGCGTCACCGAGATCGCCGGGTGAGTTCGGGCCCGCCGCCGGCGGCTGACCAGCCCGGTGCGGACGACCCCGGCAGGGGGCGGCGCATCGCCATCGACGTGGGCAGCGTCCGGATCGGGGTCGCGGCGAGCGACCCCGACGGCATTCTCGCCACGCCGGTCGAGACCGTTGCCCGGGCCAAGAGCAGGGCGGACACCTCCGACCTGACGCGCCTGGTCGCGATCGTCGAGGAGTACGAGGCGGTGGAGGTTATCGTCGGTCTGCCGCAGACCCTGCGCGGGGAGCGCGGCGCCGCCGCCGGTCTCGCCGTGGCGTTCGCGGATCGGCTCCGGGAACGGATCGCCCCGATCCCGGTCCGGATGACCGACGAACGCTTCACGACGGTCACCGCGTCGCGGGCCCTGCGGGAGAGCGGGGTCAAGGCGAAGGGGCAGCGGTCGGTGATCGACCAGGCCGCGGCCGTCGCGATCCTGCAGGGATGGCTCGATCAGCGAAGCGCGGTGCTGCGGTCGGCGCACACCGCGGACGTGTCGACGGAGGAGGAGTGATCGACGAGCATCGGCAGTACCAGAGCCGTGCGGAGGCCCGCCGAGCCAGGGAGGCAAGGGAATCCGCCGTTTCCCGCCGTAAACGCGGCCGTACGGTGGGGGTTGTCGCCGCCGCGGTCGCCGGCGTCGGCGTGCTCGCGGGTGGTGGCTACCTCGCGCTGGGTCTGCTCGGGGACGACGCCCCCGCCGACTACGCGGCGGGGGACGCCGGACCGGAGGTGGTCGTCGAGGTGCGCCCCGGCGACACCGCGACCGAGATCGGCGCGCAGATGGTCGAGAAGGACGTCGTCGCCAGCAGCGCCGCGTTCTACACCGCCGCCGTGCAGAACGCGTCGATGAACTCGCTGCAGCCCGGGTACTACCACCTGGAATCCCGGTTGCCCGCCGCCACCGCGGTCAGCACGCTGGTCGACCCGTCGTCGCGGGTCGGATCGCTGGTGATCTCCGAGGGCAGGCAACTGCACGACACCACGGACGTGAAGACCGGCGCAACCAAGCGGGGCATCTACACCCTGATCTCCGAGGCCAGCTGCCTGCCCGCGGCGTCGGGTGCGCTGGACTGCGTCAGCGTCGAGGAACTCGACGCGGCAGGCGCGGGACCCGACCTCGCCGCGCTCGGGGTTCCCGACTGGGCGGCCGCGCGGGTCCAGGGGGTGCCCGACCGCACCCGCCAGCTCGAGGGGCTCATCGCCGCGGGCAGCTGGGACTTCGACCCGGGCGCCGACGCCACCGAGATCCTCCGTGGACTGGTCAGCGGAAGCGCCGCCAAGTACGAGGCGACGGGCATCACGTCCGCGGGCGCCAGCATCGGGCTGGACGGGTATCAGGTGCTGATCGCCGCATCCCTCGTCGAACGGGAGGCCCTGCCCGCCGATTTCGGCAAGGTCGCGCGGGTCATCATCAACCGGCTCGCGGTTCCGCAGCGCCTCGAGTTCGACTCGACCGTCAACTACGCCCTCGACACCACGGAGCTGGCGACCACCGACGCCGACAGGGCGACGGTCACGCCGTGGAACACCTACGCGATGGAGGGGCTGCCCGCAACACCGATCTCGTCGCCGAGCATCAAGGCCGTGCAGGCGGTCGAGACCGCGCCGCCCGGCGACTGGCTGTACTTCGTCACCATCGACGACAGGGGCACCACCCTGTTCACCAAGAGCTACGCCGAGCACCTCGAGAACAGCAAGAAGGCTGTGCAGAGCGGGATTCTGAGCAGTGGACGCTGACCACACGAGCGGGCCGCGGCGGGCGGCCGTCCTTGGGAAGCCGATCGAACACTCCCGGTCCCCGCAGCTGCACCTCGCGGCGTACCGGGCGCTCGGCCTCACCGACTGGACCTATGAGCGCATCGAATGCACCGGCGAGCAGCTGCCCGGCCTCGTCGACGGACTCGGACCCGAATGGGTCGGGCTGTCGGTGACGATGCCCGGCAAGGTCGCCGCCCTCGGGTATGCGGTCGAGCGGACCGAGCGGGCCGTGCAGGTCGGGTCGGCGAACACGCTGGTCCGGATAGACGGAGGCTGGCGCGCCGACTGCACCGACGTCGACGGTGTCGCCGGTGCGCTCGCCGAGGTCGGGGTGGTGGACCTCGCCGGTGCGAGCGCCGTGCTGATCGGTGCGGGCGGCACCTCACGCCCGGCCCTGCGCGCGCTCGCCGACCTCGGTGTCGCGGAGGTGTCCGTCGTCGCCCGGTCCGCGGACCGCGCCGCCGACACCCTGGCCTGCGCGGGCACGATGGGGCTGCGGGCCCGCCATCAGGGCTTCGAGCAGGTCGCGCTGGCCGCCGCGTGCCGGGACGCCGCGGTCGTGATCAGCACCGTCCCCGCCGACGCCGTCGCGCCGTACGCGTCCGCGGTCGCGCACGCGCCGGTGGTCTTCGACGCCATCTACGACCCCTGGCCGACGCCGCTCGCGTCGGCGGTGCTGGCGGCGGGTGGCACCGTCGTCGACGGGCTGCGGATGCTGCTGAACCAGGCGTTCGGGCAGGTCGAGCAGTTCACCGGGCGGCAGGCGCCGCGAGCCGCGATGGCCGCAGCGCTCCGCGCCCGTGCGTGATCTTCACCCGCATTGGGGTAAAAATCACGCACGGTCGGCGGCGCCGAATTCATCCACAGGACGGCGATAGCCCCAGGTCGCCGGTCGGGGAGGACTGACGGCGCGTGCGACGCTGCCCGGATGGGGGACATCGGGGGACTACTACCGCTCGCGGCCTGGTGCGGCTGGCTCGGACTGATCGACCTGCGGACGCGGCGGCTGCCGAACCTGCTGACGCTGCCGGGGGCTGCGGCGATCCTCGCGGTCGCCGCCGCGACCGGCGGGCTGCGCCAGGCCCTCGTCGGCGCCGCCCTGCTCGGGGGCGGGTACCTGCTGATGCGCCTCGCCGCCCCCACCTCGATGGGCGGCGGGGACGTCAAACTCGCGGTCGGGCTCGGCGCCGCCACCGGGATGGGCGGGGCGCAGGTGTGGCTGGCGGCGGCGGTCGGGGCGTTCGCGCTCACCGCCGCAGCCGGGGTGACGCTGCGCATCGCCGGGCGGGGCGGGGCGAGTCTGCCGCACGGACCGTCGATGTGCGCGGCCTCGCTCGTGGCGCTCGCCGTCCTCGCGTGACCGGTGTGACGAGCGGGAACAGTCCCGTGGAATGATGGGCGGCGTGCTGCGCTGGATAACTGCCGGAGAATCCCACGGACCCGCCCTCGTCGCGATGCTCGACGGCATGGTCGCCGGGGTCGAGGTCACCTCGGACGAGATCGCTTCCCAATTGGCCCGCCGCCGCCTCGGTTACGGGCGCGGCGCCCGGATGAGCTTCGAGAAGGACGTCGTCACCGTCGTCGGCGGCGTCCGGCACGGCCGCACCATGGGCGGACCGATCGCCGTCGAGGTCGCCAACAGTGAATGGCCCAAGTGGGAGACCGTGATGGCCTCCGACCCGGTCGACGAGGCGCTCCTCAAGGACCTGGCCCGCAACGCGCCGCTGACCCGTCCGCGGCCCGGCCACGCCGACTTCTCCGGGATGCTCAAGTACGGATTCGACGACGCCCGTCCCGTGCTCGAACGGGCCAGCGCCAGGGAGACCGCGGCCCGGGTCGCCGCGGGCACCATCGCCCGCAACTTCCTGCGCCAGGTGTTCGGTGTCGAGGTGCTCTCGCATGTCATCTCCATCGGCGCGTCCGAACCCTACGTCGGCCCCGGGCCGCGGCCCGACGATCTCGATGCCGTCGATGCCAGCCCGGTGCGCGCCTTCGACAAGGCAGCCGAGGAGTCGATGATCACCGAGATCGAGGCCGCGAAGAAGGACGGCGACACCCTCGGCGGTGTCGTCGAGGTGATCGTCGAAGGCCTGCCCGTCGGGCTCGGCTCATTCATCAGCGGCGAGAACCGCCTCGACGCACGACTGGCCGCCGCTCTCATGGGAATTCAGGCGATCAAGGGTGTCGAGGTCGGGGACGGCTTCGAGACCGCCCGCCGCCGCGGAAGTGCCGCGCACGACGAGATGACGCCCGGCCCCGACGGGGTGCTGCGCTCGACCAACCGGGCGGGTGGCCTCGAGGGCGGCATGACCAACGGCGAGGCGCTGCGGGTGCGTGCCGCGATGAAGCCGATCTCCACCGTTCCGCGCGCGCTGGCCACCGTCGACATGGCCACCGGCGAGGAAGCGGTCGCGATCCACCAGCGCAGCGACGTGTGTGCGGTCCCCGCGGCCGGTGTCGTCGCGGAGTCCATGGTCGCGCTCGTCGTCGCGCAGGCGGCGCTGGAGAAGTTCGGTGGCGACTCCGTCGCCGAGACCCAGCGCAACGTCGAGGGCTACCTCGCGGCCGTGCGGGAGCGGCTGGCGAGGTGAGCCCGCGCGCGGTCCTGATCGGGCCGCCCGGTGCCGGGAAGTCGACCATCGGGAGGCGGCTGGCCCGGGCGCTCGACCTCGACGTCTACGACACCGACGTGGCAATCGAGCAGGAGACCGGCCGGACCATCCCGGCGATCTTCGCCGAGGACGGCGAGGCGGGGTTCCGGACAATCGAGGAGGACGTCGTCCGCCGCGCCCTCGGGGAGCAGGACGGCATCGTCTCCCTCGGCGGCGGCGCGATCCTCTCCGACACCACCCGGCGCAGGCTGGCCGGGCACACCGTCGTCTACCTCGAGATCAGCGTCGCCGAGGGCCTCAAACGGACCGGCGCCAACACCGGTCGCCCGCTGCTCACCGGCGGCGACCCGCGACAGAAGTACCGCGATCTGATGCGCCGCCGCCGACCCCTCTACCGGGAGGTCGCGACCATTCGGTTGCGCACCGACGGGCGCAGCCCCGCCCGGGTCGTCGAGCAGTTGCTCGCGAAGCTTGACCCGACGAAGACCGACCCGGCGCCGCTCGACCCGCGGCCCGGTGACACGCAGAAGGAAGAAGGCAGGCAGTGACCGAACCCGTACGCGTCCAGGTCGAGACGGCCAACCCGTATCCGGTGATCATCGGCCGCGGTCTGCTCGACGACATCGTCGGCGAACTTGCGGGCATCCGGACCATCGCGATCATCCACCAGCCGACGCTGCTGCAGACCGCGGACGTGCTCAAGGCGGCGCTCGCCGCGAAGGGGATCGACGCGCACAGCATCGAGATCCCGGACGCCGAGGACGGCAAGGATCTCGCGGTCGCCGGATTCTGCTGGGAGGTGCTCGGCCGGATCGGCCTGACCCGCAGCGACGCGGTGGTCAGCCTCGGCGGCGGCGCGGCAACCGACCTCGCCGGGTTCGTCGCGGCGACCTGGATGCGCGGGGTGAAGGTCGTGCACGTGCCGACCACGTTGCTGGCGATGGTCGATGCCGCGGTCGGCGGCAAGACCGGCATCAACACCGACGCGGGGAAGAACCTCGTCGGGTCGTTCCATGAACCGTCCGCCGTCCTGATCGACCTCGCGACCCTGGAAACGGTGCCGCGCAACGAGATCGTTGCCGGCATGGCCGAGGTGATCAAGACCGGCTTCATTGCCGACCCGGTGATCCTCGACCTGATCGAGGCGGACCCGGAGGCCGCCCTCGACCCGACCGGGGAGGTCCTGCCCGAACTGATCCGCCGCTCTGTCGAGGTGAAGGCGACGGTCGTCGCCGCGGACCTCAAGGAGTCGAGCCTGCGGGAGATCCTCAACTACGGGCACACCCTCGGCCACGCGATCGAGCGGCGCGAGAAGTACCGCTGGCGGCACGGTGCCGCGGTGTCCGTCGGGCTGGTCTTCGCCGCCGAACTCGGTCGGCTCGCGGGCCGCCTCGACGATGCCACCGCCGATCGGCACAAGTCGATCCTCGAGTCGATCGGGCTGCCCACCGGCTACGACGCGGACGCCTTCGCCGACCTGATGAAGGGCATGCAGACCGACAAGAAGAACCGCGCGGGCATGTTGCGGTTCGTGGTCCTGGACGGCCTGGCGAAGCCGAGCCGACTGGAGGGCCCGGACCCGACGCTGCTCGCCGCGGCCTACTCCGCGATCTCCCGTGACCCGGGCGCGACCGCCGGTACGGTACTGCTGTGACGATCCAGATCATCAACGGGCCGAACCTGGGGCGGCTCGGACGCCGTCAGCCCGAGGTGTACGGCGCGACCACACACGCCGACCTGGTGGCCCTGTGCGACCGCACCGCCGCGGAACTCGGTGTGCAGGTGCAGGTCCGGCAGTCCGATCACGAGGGCGAGCTGCTCGGCTGGATCCACGACGCCGCGGACGCGGGGGAGCCGGTGATCCTCAATGCGGGTGGTCTGACGCACACCTCGGTGGTCCTGCGGGATGCCTGCGCGGAGCTGACCGCGGGGCTCGTCGAGGTGCACATCTCGAACGTGCACGCCCGCGAGGAGTTCCGGCAGCATTCGTACCTGAGCCCGCTCGCGACCGCTGTCATCGTCGGTGCCGGGGTGCAGGGCTACGCTCTCGCGATGCGGTTCCTCGCCGAGCGCTGACCATCGGCGGCCGCGCCGCCCCGGGAAGCCGGAACTGTGAGTGATTTTCACCCCGACCGGGGTGAAAATCACTCACGGGCAGCGGAGCTGCATTCAGTCCTTCGGCGGCTGGACCGCGCGGAACACCTCGGTGGGGGCGTCGTCGGCGGGACCGGTGTCGTCGGAGGGTTCGGAGTAGGGGCCCTCGGCGAACCCGTACGATCCACCGTCCTCCTCGTGTGACCACTGCTCGGTCGTCTCGGGGTCACCCGCGATTGCTGCCGCCACCGGGACCGGCGCGGCGACCGCGGCCTGCTTGTCCGCCTTGTTCGCGTCCCGATGCGCGAGGAACCGCCCGACCGCGACCGCGAGCATCGCGGGAACGAACACCAGCAGCAGGGTGAAGGCGGCGCCGGAGGTCAGTTCGAAGAACAGCGGGTTCTCGCCGAGCGCGATGTCGGACACCGCGCCGATCAGCCAGCACACCGCACCCGAGAGCAGGCCGGCGACGGCGCCCGCCTTGAGCCAGGTCATCGTCAGGTCCGCCTCCTCCCGCTCGGACGGATGCGCGCGGGCGTCACGGATGCCGTCGATTCCCGCCCACAACAGTGCCGCGAGGACGACGACGATGATGCCGAGCCAGCGCATCAGCGACCCGTGCAGGGGCCACGCGGTGATGGCGATTCCGAGCACGACACGGGTGATGACGTGGACGAATGTCATGCCGAGACCGCGAACAATCCAGGGTTTCATGCGGACAGCGTAACGAGCGTCACGTCGGGGCTGTGACCCAACCGACACCGCCGGCCGCGGATACTCGGCCAATCGGACGGCGACCGCGCCCGACCGGGCGGGTCACTGTCGTAGGTTGGACCCATGTTCACTGCCGATCACGGCGCACGCCGCGCCGCCCTGCGCCGACTGCTCGCCGAGCATGACCTCGACGTCCTGCTGGTCACCGACCTGCTCAACATCCGCTACCTCACCGGATTCACCGGGTCGAACGCGGCGCTGATCGTCGACGCGGGCGACGGCCCGGACACTGAGGACCGGACGGTCATCTGCACCGACGGCCGCTACGTCACCCAGGTCGGTGCGCAGGTGCCGGACCTGCGGGCGGTGATCGACCGGTCGAGCGCGGCGGCCCTGGTCGGGCGGCTCGCGGACCGTGCGGGCGTGCGGGTGGGGTTCGAGAGTCATGTGGTGACGGTCGACGCGCTGGCCGCGTGGCGGTCCGCGGCGCCGGACCTTGCCCTGACCCGTGCCCCGCGACTGGTGGAGCGGCTGCGGGAGGTCAAGGACGAGCACGAGGTCGGTCTGCTCCGGCGGGCTTGTGCGGCTGCGGATCTGGCGCTGGCCGTGCTGATCGAGCGGGGCGGGCTGCGGCCGGGCCGGACCGAGCGGGAGGTCGGGCGGGACCTTGAGTTCCTGATGCTCGAGCACGGCGGCGACGGCGTCTCGTTCGAGACGATCGTGGCGGCGGGCGCGAACTCGGCGATCCCGCATCACCGGCCGACGGACGCGGTGTTGGCGTCCGGGGACTTCGTCAAGCTCGACTTCGGAGCCACCGTCGCCGGCTACCACTCCGATATGACCCGCACCTATGTGCTCGGGTCGGCTGCGGCCTGGCAGCGGGACGTGTACGACCTGGTGCTGCGGTCGCAGGCGGCGGGGCGGGCGGCGCTGGCACCCGGGGTCGCGGTCGGCGAGGTGGACGCGGCGTCCCGTTCGGTGATCGAGGACGCGGGTCACGGCGACCTGTTCCTGCACGGTCTCGGGCACGGTGTCGGCCTGGAGATCCATGAAGCGCCGGGGATCGGGAAGGGCGGCACCGGTACACTGCTAGCCGGTGCTGCGGTGACCGTCGAGCCGGGGGTGTACTTCTCCGGGCGCGGAGGCGTCCGGATCGAGGACACCCTCGTGGTCCGCGAGCAGGGGCCCGAGCTCCTCACGCTCACCAGCAAGGATTTGACAATCGTCTAAAAGGAGACGCGAAGCCAGTGGCGGACACCAGTGATTTCAAGAACGGGCTCGTACTGAAGATCGAGGGCCAGCTCTGGCAGATCGTCGAGTTCCAGCACGTCAAGCCGGGCAAGGGTCCCGCGTTCGTGCGGACGAAGCTGAAGAATGTGCTCTCGGGCAAGAACGTGGACAAGACGTTCAACGCCGGGGTGAAGGTCGAGACCGCGACCGTCGACCGCCGCGACATGACGTACCTGTACCACGACGGCAGCGACTACGTCTTCATGGACGGCGACACCTACGACCAGATCTCCATCCCGGAGGCCACCGTCGGGGACGGCCACCGCTTCCTGCTGGAGAACATGCAGGTCCAGGTCGCCACGCACGAGGATGCCCCGCTGTTCGTGGAGCTGCCGGTCACCGTCGAGCTGCTGGTCCAGCACACCGATCCGGGCCTGCAGGGTGACCGCTCCACCGGCGGCACCAAGCCCGCGACCCTGGAGACCGGCGCCGAGGTGCAGGTCCCGCTGTTCATCAACACCGGTGACAAGCTGAAGATCGACTCGCGTGACGGCAACTACCTGGGCCGCGTGAACTCGTAGCGTGTCCGGTAGCCAGAAGAAGCTCGGGGCCAGGCACAAGGCCCGCAAGCGTGCCGTCGACTTCCTGTTTGAGGCGGAGGCGCGTGACCTCGACCCGGTGAACCTTGCGGATGAGCGGGTCGAGCTGTCCAGCAGGGACGACACCGTCGCGCCGGTGAACCCGTACACGGTCACGGTGGTGACCGGTGTCGCGGAGAACCTGGACCGGCTGGACCGGGTGATCGCCGACCATCTGCAGGACTGGACGCTCGACCGGCTGCCCGCCGTCGACCGGGCCATCCTGCGGATCGCGGTGTGGGAACTGTTCCACGCCACGGACGTGCCGCCGGTCGTCGCGGTCGACGAGGCCGTCGAACTTGCGAAGGAACTGTCCACCGACGAGTCGCCCGCGTTCGTCAACGGCATCCTCGGGCAGGTCGTCCTCGTCGCGCCCCAGGTGCGGGCCGCCGCCGCCGCGACCGCGCAGTCTCAGCAGCAGGCCGCGGAGTCGTCCGACGACTGACTCGCCGCCACGGGTGAAGGGCACCCTCGACCGGTTGGACCGGGCGAGGGTGCCCTTCACCCGTATCCGGGCTGTGGTCAGGCCCACGTCGCGCGGGTGCGGGTGACGGGTGCCCGCGCTGCTAGGCTGAGCGGCGTCAGACATCCTTTAACGATCCGTCCCGAGAGGCGGAGAAGGAGGTCCAGCTTGTCGAACACACCCACCGGTAGGGAGTTGCTCTCCGCTGCCGACGTCGGTCGCACGGTCGCCCGGATCGCGCACCAGATCATCGAGAAGACCGCGCTGGACGCGGAGAACGATCCACCCCGTGTGGTGTTGATCGGTATCCCGACCCGCGGCACCACCCTCGCCCACCGCCTCGCCGCGAAGATCGAGGAATTCTCCGGCATCCGGCCCCCCGTCGGATCCCTGGACATCACCCTCTACCGCGACGACCTGCGGACCAAGCCGCACCGCCCGCTCGAGCGGACCTCGGTGCCGGACGGCGGGGTCGACAGCGCGCTGGTGATCCTCGTCGACGACGTCCTGTTCTCGGGCCGCTCGGTGCGGTCGGCGCTGGACGCGCTGCGGGACCTCGGCAGGCCCCGTGCCGTGCAGCTGGCGGTCCTCGTCGACCGCGGCCACCGGGAGCTTCCGCTGCGCGCGGACTACGTCGGTAAGAACGTCCCCACCGCGCGCAGCGAGGACGTCCAGGTGCTGCTGGTCGAGCACGACGGCGTCGACGCCGTGACGCTCAGCAGCGGAGAGAACGAGGGAACCGCCCAGTGAAGCATCTGCTCTCGGTCACCGACCTGACCGCGGAGTCGGCCACCGCACTGCTCGACGAGGCCGAACGATTCCAGCAGGCGCTGCTCGGCCGCGAGGTCCGCAAGCTGCCGACCCTGCGCGGGCGCACCGTGATGACCGTCTTCTTCGAGAACTCGACCCGCACCCGCGTCTCCTTCGAGGTCGCCGGGAAGTGGATGAGCGCGGACGTGATCAACGTCAGCGCGTCGAGTTCATCGGTGAGCAAGGGCGAGTCGCTGCGGGACACCGCGCTGACCCTGCACGCCGCTGGCGCGGACGCGCTGATCGTGCGGCATCCCGCGTCGGGCGCCGCGCACCGGATCGCCGAGTGGACCGGCGACGGTAACGGCGGCGGGCCCGCCGTCATCAACGCGGGCGACGGCACCCACGAGCATCCGACGCAGGCGTTGCTGGATGCGCTCACCCTGCGGCAGCGGCTCGGCGACATCGCGGGCAAACGGATCGCGATCGTCGGCGACATCCTGCACAGTCGGGTCGCGCGGTCCAACGCGTTCCTGCTGTCGATGCTCGGCGCGGAGGTGGTGCTGGTCGCGCCCCCGACGCTGCTGCCGGTGGGGGTGTCGAGCTGGCCGGTCACCGTCTCGCATTCGATCGACGCCGAACTGCCGGGCCTGGACGCGGTGCTGATGCTGCGGGTGCAGGCGGAGCGGATGAACGGCGGGTTCTTCCCGTCGCCGCGCGAGTACTCGATCACCTACGGCCTCAACGAGAGGCGCCTCGCGCTGCTGCCGGAGCATGCGGTGGTGCTGCACCCGGGGCCGATGCTGCGCGGCATGGAGATCGCGTCCGCCGTTGCCGATTCACCGAAAACTGCTGTGCTGCAGCAGGTCACGAATGGAGTTCACATCCGCATGGCTGTCCTGTTCGGGTTGTTGGTCGGTACCGGGGAAGGGGTGGCGCTGTGAGCGGCGGCGAGGTGCTGATCACCGGAACGCGGATCTACGGCGAGGGTGACCCGGTCGACGTGCTGATCCGCGGCGGCGAGATCGCCGAGATCGGGGCGGGACTCGCCGCGGCGGACGACGCCACCGTGATCGACGCCGCGGGCCAGATCCTGCTGCCCGGCTTCGTCGACCTGCACACCCACCTGCGGGAACCTGGCCGCGAGGACACCGAGACCATCGAAACCGGCTCCGCGGCAGCGGCTCTCGGTGGATTCACCGCGGTCTTCGCGATGGCCAACACCAGCCCGGTCGCCGACTCGGTGGTCATCACCGACCACGTGTGGCGCCGCGGCCAGGAGGTCGGGCTCGTCGACGTGCACCCGGTCGGGGCGGTCACCGTCGGACTGGCGGGCAAGCAGCTCGCCGAGATGGCGACGATGGCCGCCGGCGTCGGGCAGGTCAAGCTGTTCTCCGACGACGGCCACTGCGTTGACGACCCGCTAATCATGCGCCGCGCCCTGGAATACTCCAGCGCGCTCGGTGTGCTGATCGCGCAGCACGCGGAGGAGCCGCGGTTGACCGTCGGCGCCGTCGCCCACGAGGGCCCGACCGCCGCCCGGCTCGGGCTCGGTGGCTGGCCGCGGGCGGCGGAGGAGTCGATCGTCGCCCGCGACGCCCTGCTTGCCCGCGACGCCGGAGCCCGCGTGCACATCTGCCACGCCTCCACCGCAGGCACCGTCGAACTGCTGAAGTGGGCCAAGGGGCAGGGCATCTCGATCACCGCCGAGGTCACCCCGCATCACCTGCTGCTCGACGACTCCCGGCTGGAGACCTACGACGGGGTGAACCGGGTGAACCCGCCGCTGCGGGAACGTTCCGACGTGGAGGCGCTGCGCGCGGCGCTGGCCGACGGCACGATCGACTGCGTCGGCACCGACCACGCCCCGCACGCCGAGCAGGACAAGTGCTGCGAGTTCTCGCAGGCCCGCCCCGGCATGCTCGGGTTGGAGACGGCGCTGGCGATCATCGCGCAGACCATGGTCGAGCCCGGGCTGCTGGACTGGCGCGGCGTCGCGAAGGTGATGAGCGAGCGGCCCGCGGAGATCGTCGGGCTGCCCGACCAGGGCCGCCCGATCGCGGTCGGCGAGCCGGCAAACCTGACGCTGGTCGACCCGGCCCGGGAGTGGACGGTCCGCGGACCCGAGCTCGCGTCGATCGCGAACAACACTCCCTACGAGGCGATGACCTTCGGTGCGAAGGTCACCACCACCCTGCTGCGGGGCACGCCGACGGTGCTCGAGGGGCGGGTGCGGTGATGGACCGGGTCCTGATCACCGCCGGCTTCGCGGCCCTGTGGGTGGTGCTGGTTGCGTTGATGTTCTGGGGCTGGCGGGGCCGGGCGAAGCGGCAGCGGGAGCGCGTCGGCGACCTGCCCGCCGTCCCCGCCGAGCGGGGGGCGCAGCTGATCCCGCCGAGCACCGGACTGTATGTGGGCAGCACCCTCGCCCCGAGTTGGCAGGACCGGATCGCGGTCGGCGACCTCGGCCACCGGGCCACCGGCGAACTGAGCCGCCACGAGCTGGGTGTGCTGCTCGAACGCGACGGGGCGTCGCCGATCTGGATCCCGCAGGAGTCGATCCGCGCGATCCGGACCGAACGCGGGCTCGCGGGCAAGGTCATGAGCAAGGACGGGGTCCTGGTGATCCGGTGGGAGCTGCCCACCGGAACGGAGATCGACACCGGATTCCGTGGAGACGACAAGAGCGTGTACCCGACCTGGGTGGATGGAGAGAAAGAGTGAGCATCGTGAAGTCAGGGCCCGCGGCCCTCGTCCTGGAGGACGGCCGGATCTTCCGCGGCGTCGAGTTCGGCGCCACCGGGCAGACCCTGGGTGAGGCGGTGTTCTCCACCGGCATGACCGGCTACCAGGAGACCCTGACCGACCCCAGCTACCACCGCCAGATCGTGGTGGCCACCGCCCCGCAGATCGGCAACACCGGCTGGAACGACGAGGACAACGAGTCCGTCGGCCCGACCGGAAAGTCGTCGGAGTCGCGAATCTGGGTGGCCGGTTTCGTGGTCCGTGATCCGTCGCGCCGCACGTCGAGCTGGCGGGCCACCGGGTCGCTGCAGGATGAGCTGGAGCGGCAGGGCGTCGTCGGCATCGCAGGCATCGACACCCGCGCCCTGGTCCGGCACCTGCGCACCCGCGGATCGATGCGCGCCGGCGTGTTCTCCGGCGCCGCGCTCGCCGACGACGCCAGCATGCTCGCCGCGGTGCAGGGGCAGCCCGCGATGCTCGGCGCTGACCTGGCCGGTGAGGTGTCCACCAGCAGCGGCTACGTCGTCGAGCCGGTCGGCGGCAAGGCCCGCTTCACGGTCGCCGCGATCGACCTCGGCATCAAGACCAACACGCCGCGGATGTTCGCGCAGCGCGGGATCCGGGTGCATGTGCTGCCCTCGACCGCGAGCCTCGAGCAGATCCTCGACCTGAACGCGGACGGCGTGTTCCTGTCCAACGGCCCCGGCGACCCGGCGACCGCGGACGGCGCGGTGCACCTGACGAAGGAGGTCCTCGGCCAGGGTCTGCCGCTGTTCGGCATCTGCTTCGGCAACCAGATCCTCGGTCGCGCCCTCGGCCTGGACACCTACAAGATGAAGTTCGGGCACCGCGGCATCAACATCCCGGTGGTCGAGCACGGCACCGGCCGGATCGCGATCACCGCGCAGAACCACGGGTTCGCGCTCGAGGGCGAAGCGGGCCAGGAGTTCGACACCCCGTTCGGTCGCGCCCAGGTCTCCCACACCTGCGCCAACGACGGTGCCGTCGAGGGCGTCCGCCTGCTCGACGACTCCGCGTTCTCCGTGCAGTACCACCCGGAGGCCGCGGCGGGCCCGCACGACGCCGCCTACCTGTTCGACCGTTTCACCAGCCTGCTCGAGGGAGCCAAGAAGTAATGCCGAAGCGCACAGATCTCAAGCACATCCTGGTGATCGGTTCCGGTCCGATCGTCATCGGCCAGGCCTGCGAGTTCGACTACTCCGGCACCCAGGCGTGCCGCGTGCTCCGGGAGGAGGGCCTGCGGGTCTCGCTGGTCAACTCCAACCCGGCCACGATCATGACCGACCCGGAGTTCGCCGACTCCACCTACGTCGAGCCGATCACCGCGGAGTTCGTCGAGAAGGTCTTCGCCCGCGAGGCCGCGAAGGGCACCCCGATCGACGCCGTCCTGGCGACCCTCGGCGGCCAGACCGCACTGAACACCGCCGTCGCGCTGCACGAGCAGGGCCTGCTCACCAAGTACGGCGTCGAGCTGATCGGCGCCGACTTCGACGCCATCCAGCGGGGCGAGGACCGGCAGAAGTTCAAGGACATCGTCACCAAGTGCGGCGGCGAGTCGGCGCGCTCGCGGGTGTGCTTCACGATGGACGAGGTGAAGGACACCGTCGCCGAGCTCGGCTACCCGGTCGTGGTGCGGCCGTCGTTCACGATGGGCGGCCTCGGGTCCGGGATGGCCTACGACGAGACCGACCTGGAGCGGATCGCCGGCGGCGGCCTCGCCGCGTCGCCGACGGCGAACGTCCTGATCGAGGAGTCCATCCTCGGCTGGAAGGAGTACGAGCTCGAGCTGATGCGCGACGGCCGCGACAACGTGGTCATCGTCTGCTCGATCGAGAACGTCGACCCGGTCGGCGTGCACACCGGTGACTCGGTCACCGTCGCGCCCGCGATGACGCTCACCGACCGCGAATACCAGGAGATGCGTGACCTCTCCATCGCGATCCTGCGCGAGGTCGGCGTCGACACCGGCGGCTGCAACATCCAGTTCGCGATGGACCCGAAGGATGGCCGCCTGGTCGTCATCGAGATGAACCCGCGGGTGTCCCGCTCGTCGGCGCTGGCGTCGAAGGCGACCGGCTACCCGATCGCGAAGATGGCCGCCAAGCTGGCGATCGGCTACACCCTCGACGAGATCGTCAACGACATCACGAAGGAGACGCCGGCCTGCTTCGAGCCGACGCTCGACTACGTCGTCGTCAAGGCGCCGCGGTTCGCGTTCGAGAAGTTCCCGGGCGCCGACGGCACCCTGACCACCACGATGAAGTCCGTCGGTGAGGCCATGTCCATCGGCCGCAACTTCACCGAGGCGTTCGGCAAGGTGATGCGCTCGCTGGAGACCAAGCGGGCGGGCTGGTGGACCGGCCCCGAGGTGGAGGGGGACGACCTCGACGCGCTGCTCGAGGAGCTGAAGGTCCCGCACGACGGCCGCATGTACGGCATCGCGAAGGCGTTCGCGCTCGGTGCGACCGTCGAGCAGCTGTTCGACGCCACCGCGATCGACCCGTGGTTCCTCGACCAGTTCGAGCAGATCCACGAGCTGGGCGAGCACCTGCGTGCCGCCGAGCACCTCGACGAGGTGACGCTGCGGCAGGCCAAGTACCACGGCCTGTCGGATCGGCAGATCGCCGCGCTGCGGCCCGAGTTCGGCGACCACCGGGTGGGGGAGGACGCGGTCCGCGCGCTGCGCGACGAGCTGAGCATCCACCCGGTGTACAAGACCGTCGACACCTGCGCCGCCGAGTTCGAGGCCAAGACGCCGTACCACTACTCGACGTACGAGCTCGATCCGAACGCCGAGACCGAGGTCGCCGAGCAGCGGGAGAAGCAGAAGGTGCTGATCCTCGGCTCCGGTCCGAACCGCATCGGTCAGGGCATCGAGTTCGACTACTCGTGCGTGCACGCGGCGCTGACCCTGTCCGAGGCCGGGTACGAGACGGTGATGGTCAACTGCAACCCGGAGACCGTCTCCACCGACTACGACACCGCCGACCGGCTGTACTTCGAGCCGCTGACCTTCGAGGACGTGCTCGAGGTGTACCGCGCGGAGTCGGCGTCGGGCACCGTCGCCGGCGTCATCGTGCAGCTCGGCGGTCAGACGCCGCTGGGTCTGGCGCGGCGGCTGAAGGAGGCCGGTGTCCCGATCGTCGGCACCAGCCCCGAGGCCATCGACCTGGCCGAGGACCGCGGCGAGTTCGGCCGCGTCCTCACCGAGGCCGGGCTGCCCGCGCCGAAGTTCGGCACCGCCACCACCTTCGACGGCGCCCGGGACATCGCGTCCGGGATCGGCTACCCGGTGCTGGTGCGGCCGTCCTACGTGCTCGGCGGGCGCGGCATGGAGATCGTGTACGACGAGAAGTCGCTGCAGGACTACATCGCCCGCGCCACCGAGATCTCCGACGACCGGCCCGTGCTGGTCGACCGGTTCCTCGAGGACGCCGTCGAGATCGACGTCGACGCGCTGTGCGACGGCACCGAGGTGTACCTCGGCGGCGTGATGGAGCACATCGAGGAGGCGGGCATCCACTCCGGTGACTCCGCCTGCGCGTTGCCGCCGATCACCCTCGGCCGGGCCGACCTGGAGAACGTGCGCCGCTCCACCGAGGCGCTCGCGAAGGGCATCGGCGTCAAGGGCCTGCTCAACGTGCAGTACGCGCTCAAGGACGACATCCTCTACGTCCTTGAGGCGAACCCGCGGGCGTCCCGCACGGTGCCGTTCGTGTCGAAGGCGACCGCGGTGCAGCTGGCGAAGGCGTGCGCGCGGGTGATGCTCGGTGAGTCGATCGCCGAGCTGCGCAGCAAGGGCATTCTGCCCGCGAGCGGGGACGGCGGCGAGACGCCGGCGACCGCGCCGATCGCGGTCAAGGAGGCGGTGCTGCCGTTCAACCGGTTCCGCCGCGCCGACGGCACCGGCGTCGACACCCTGCTCAGCCCGGAGATGAAGTCCACCGGCGAGGTGATGGGCATCGACAAGGACTTCGGCACCGCGTTCGCGAAGAGCCAGACCGCGTCGTACGGATCGCTGCCCACCTCCGGCACCGTCTTCGTCTCCGTCGCGAACAAGGACAAGCGGTCGCTGATCTTCCCGGTCAAGCGGCTCGCGGACCTCGGCTTCGCGATCCTCGCGACCGCGGGCACCGCGGACGTGCTGCGCCGCAACGGCATCGTCTGCGAGCAGGTGCACAAGCAGTCCGGTGAGGAGCTCGACGAGGGCGCCGTCACCATCGTCGACCGGATCCGGGCCGGCGAGGTCGACATGGTGATCAACACGCCGTACGGGAACTCCGGACCGCGTGTCGACGGCTACGAGATCCGGAGCGCGGCCGTGTCGGCGACGATCCCGTGCATCACCACCGTGCAGGGCGCGTCGGCCGCGGTCCAGGGCATCGAGGCCGCGATCCGCGGCGACATCGGGGTCCAGTCGCTGCAGGACCTGCACGCGACGTTGCGCGGATGAGCACCGAGGCCGCTGGGCTCATGAGCACCGACAGTTGGGGCTCACGGCCCCTGAACGAGGTCCCGAGAC
>NZ_JBSGXD010000023.1:61423-75323 GCF_053609225.1 Rhodococcus sp. NPDC054953
TGTTGCGAGAAGAACAACGAGGCCCATGGGCCCCAGAAACACCGAGGGTTGGTCCCCCCGCCCCAGAACTGTGCCCCGAACCCGGGGGCGGCTGTGCGTTGGCATCGACCCGCACCCGCCGCTGCTGCGGGCCTGGGGTCTGCCGGAGACCGCGGACGGGCTCGCGCGGTTCGCCGAGGTGTGCACCACGGCGTTCGCGGGTGAGGTGGCCCTGGTCAAGCCGCAGGTGGCGTTCTTCGAGGCGTACGGCACCGCCGGGTACGCGGTCCTCGAACGGACGATCGCGGCACTGCGGGAGTCCGGCACGCTGGTCGTCGCCGACGCCAAACGCGGCGACATCGGCTCGACGATGTCGGCGTACGCGCAGGCCTGGCTCGGGGAGGGCGCCCCGCTGGCGTCGGATGCGCTCACCGTCTCGCCCTACCTGGGGTTCGGGGCGCTTGAGCCTGCGGTGACGCTGGCGACGGCGACCGGGCGGGGCCTGTTCGCGTTGGCCCGCACCTCCAATCCGGAGGGTGGCGGGTTGCAGGGGGCCAGGACCGCCGGTGACGACGGTTCCGCCGGGTCCGGGCCGTCGGTGGCGCAGTCGATGGTGGACGCAGCGGTGGCGCACAACAGGGACGGCCGGGACACGATGGGCCTGGTCATCGGCGCGACGCGCGATCATGGTCTGGACCTGTCGGCGTTCACCGGTCCGATCCTGGCGCCCGGGCTCGGCGCTCAGGGCGCGACCGTGACGGATCTCGCAGAGATTTTCGAAGGGTCGCGAGAGTTGTTGTTGCCCAACACGTCTCGGGACGTGCTTCGGTGTGGTCCGTCGGTAGCCGCGCTGCGGGACGCCGCACTGCGGGTTCGTGACGAGGTCGAGACCGCCCTCGCATAGCCCACCCGATTTGCCCCCGCAGTTTCGGGGGTGGGTTAGCAATCGGCGCCGAGCGTGAGTACGGTCGCTATCGCCCCTGGTTATCCGGGGGTTGCGAACACCCCCGGGCCACCCGGGAGCTGTTTGACACTGCACACGACGAGACGGAGGAACCGTGGCCCTTCCCCAGTTGACCGACGAGCAGCGTGCTGCTGCTTTGGAGAAGGCAGCTGCCGCCCGTAAGGCCCGGGCTGAGCTCAAGGAGCGCCTCAAGCGCGGCGGCACCGACCTCAAGCAGGTCCTCAAGGATGCCGAAGACGACGAGATCCTCGGCAAGATGAAGGTCTCGGCCCTGCTCGAGGCCCTGCCCAAGGTGGGCAAGGTCAAGGCGCAGGAGATCATGACCGAGCTGGAGATCGCCCCGACCCGCCGCCTGCGTGGCCTCGGCGATCGTCAGCGCAAGGCCCTGCTGACCAGGTTCGATTTCGAGGCCTGAGTTCACAGGTGGCTGACGCACACAACGTGTCAGACCGCGAGAACGCAGTGCGGAGGGGCCGGTTGGTGGTACTGGCCGGCCCCTCCGCCGTCGGCAAGTCGAGTGTCGTGCGCAAGCTGCACGACCGGCTTCCCGACCTGGTTTTCAGCGTGTCTGCAACGACAAGAGACCCCCGCCCCGGCGAGGTGGACGGACGCGACTACCGGTTCGTCACCGCGGCCGAGTTCGAGCGGATGATCGCCGCGGGCGAACTGCTCGAATGGGCCGAGATCCATGGCGGACTGCAACGGTCCGGCACTCCCGCCGCGCCCGTGCAGGCCGCGCTGGCGGCCGGACATCCGGTGCTCGTCGAGGTCGACCTTGCCGGTGCCCGCGCCGTCCGGGCCGCGATGCCCGAGGCGGTGCTGGTGTTCATGGCGCCGCCGAGCTGGGAGGAACTGGTCGCGCGGCTGACCGGCCGCGGGACCGAATCCGAGGAGAAGATCGCCCGACGGCTTGAGACCGCGCGCGTCGAACTCGACGCCAAGGACGAGTTCGACGAAGTCATCGTCAACCACGACGTCGACCGTGCGTGCGAGGAGTTGGTATCCTTGTTGGTCGGTACCACGCAGTAACACCGATTCCGCTGATCTCAACCTTCTTCGCACCACCGAATCCGCACCACAGGAGACCCAGTGAGCGCAACCACCGTCGCGACCGACCGCCACGGCATCCCGGCCTACGACACCCCGCTCGGCATCACCAACCCGCCGATCGACGAGCTGCTCGAGCGCACCTCCTCGAAGTACGCCCTGGTGATCTACGCGGCCAAGCGGGCCCGACAGATCAACGACTACTACAACCAGCTCGGCGACGGCATCCTCGAGTACGTCGGCCCGCTGGTCGAGCCGGGTCTGCAGGAGAAGCCGCTGTCCATCGCGATGCGCGAGATCCACTCCGACCTGCTCGAGCACACCGAAGGCGAGTGACCCGCTCCCGTCCTGGCGTCGCCGAACGGATACTGTGACGTCCGTGACGGATTCGCATTCCGATACCGCCGGTTCACCACGACGCATCGTCGTCGGGGTGGGCGGCGGTATCGCCGCATACAAGGCCTGTTCGATCATCCGCAGCTTCACCGAGGCAGGCCATCACGTTCGGGTGGTCCCGACCGAGTCGGCGCTCGAGTTCGTCGGCCGCGCCACCTTCGAGGCCCTGTCCGGGAACCGGGTCGACACCGGGGTGTTCGACGACGTGCCGCAGGTGCCGCACGTGCGACTCGGTCAGGAGGCCGACCTGGTGGTCATCGCGCCCGCCACCGCGGACCTGATGGCCCGCGCCGCGCACGGCCGCGCCGACGACCTGCTCACCGGGACCCTGCTCACCGCCCGCTGCCCGGTGGTGTTCGCCCCGGCGATGCACACCGAGATGTGGGAGCACCCCGCGACCGTCGACAACGTCGCCACCCTCCGGTCCCGCGGGACCGTGGTGATCGAACCGGCCTCCGGGCGGCTCACCGGCAAGGACACCGGCGCGGGCAGGCTGCCCGACCCCGACGAGATCGTCGCGCTCGCGAACCTGCTGCTGGAGCGGCCGGACGGGCTGCCGCGCGACCTTGAGGGACGGCGGATCGTGGTGTCCGCGGGCGGCACCCGCGAGCCCCTCGACCCGGTCCGCTTCCTCGGCAACCGCAGTTCCGGCAAGCAGGGCTACGCGATCGCGCGGCTCGCCGCCCAGCGCGGCGCGCGGGTGACGCTGATCGCCGGGTACACCGCCGACCTGGCCGACCCCGCCGCGGTCGACGTGATCCGGGTGAAGACCGCGCAGGAGATGAAGGTCGCCGTCGACAGGGCTGCCGGGGTCGGCGCCGCCGACGGTGTCGCGCCCACCGCGGACGCGGTGGTGATGGCCGCGGCGGTCGCCGATTTCCGGCCCGCGACCGTCGCGACCGCGAAGATCAAGAAGGGCGCCGACGAACCCGACACCATCGGCCTGACCCGCAACGACGACATCCTCGCCGGGCTGGTGCAGGCCCGCCGGGACGGTGCGGTGCCAGCGACGACCCGGATCGTCGGGTTCGCGGCGGAGACCGGTGACGCCAACGGCGACGTCCTCGATCACGCCCGGTCCAAGCTGGCCCGCAAGGGCTGTGACCTGCTCGTCGTGAACGCGGTCGGGGACGGGAAGGCCTTCGAGGTGGACAGCAACGACGGGTGGCTGCTCGCCGCCGACGGCGCCGAGCGCGCGCTCGCGCACGGGTCGAAGGCGCTGATGGCCAGCCGGGTCCTCGACGCGGTGGCGGCGCTGCTGCCCACCAGGCAGTAGGGTCGGGGGCGGAACACGTGTCAGTATTTTGACGACCATTTGTCAGTTGGTGAGAGGGAGATCTGTGAGCAAGTCCGGAAGTCGGCTATTCACCAGTGAGTCCGTGACCGAGGGTCATCCGGACAAGATCTGTGACGCGATCAGCGACTCCGTCCTCGACGCACTGCTTGCCCAGGATCCGCGCAGCCGCGTCGCCGTCGAGACGCTGGTCACGACCGGGCAGGTGCACGTCGCGGGCGAGGTCACCACCTCCGCGTACGCCGACATCCCGAAGATCGTGCGCGACAAGGTGCTCGAGATCGGGTACGACTCGTCCGCCAAGGGATTCGACGGCAACTCCTGCGGTGTGAACATCGCGATCGGCGCGCAGTCGCCGGAGATCGCGCAGGGCGTCGACCACTCGCACGAGGCCCGTGTCGAGGGCAGCTCCGACGACGACATCGACCGTCAGGGCGCGGGCGACCAGGGCCTGATGTTCGGCTACGCCTGCACCGACACCCCCGAACTGATGCCGCTGCCGATCGCGCTCGCGCACCGGCTCTCGCGCAGGCTGACCGAGGTCCGCAAGACCGGTGTCCTCCCGTACCTGCGGCCGGACGGCAAGACCCAGGTCACCATCGAGTACGACGGCGACCGGGCGGTCCGGCTTGACACGGTCGTCGTGTCCACCCAGCACGCCGCCGACATCGACCTCGACAACCTGCTCACCCCGGACATCCGCGAGAAGGTGCTCGGGTCGGTGCTCGCCGAGATCGACGTGCCGTCCCTGGACACCTCCGAGGTCCGCCTGCTGGTCAACCCGACCGGCAAGTTCGTCCTCGGCGGCCCGATGGGTGACGCGGGCCTGACCGGCCGCAAGATCATCGTCGACACCTACGGCGGCATGGCCCGCCACGGTGGCGGCGCGTTCTCCGGCAAGGACCCGTCGAAGGTCGACCGCTCCGCCGCGTACGCGATGCGCTGGGTCGCGAAGAACGCGGTCGCGGCGGGCCTCGCGGACCGGATCGAGGTGCAGGTCGCGTACGCGATCGGCAAGGCGGCCCCGGTCGGGCTGTTCGTCGAGACCTTCGGCACCGAGAAGACCGACCCGGCCCGCATCCAGTCCGCGATCTCGGAGATCTTCGACCTGCGGCCCGGCGCGATCATCCGCGACCTGGACCTGCTGCGCCCGATCTACGCGCAGACCGCGGCGTACGGCCACTTCGGCCGCACCGACGTCGACCTGCCGTGGGAGCACACCGACCGCGCCGAGAAGCTGCGCGCGGCCGCCGGTCTGTAGATGACTGCTGATCCGAGCCGCCCACCGCTGTCGGTGGGCGGCTCGCGTCGTTCGTGCCGGTGGGACGGGTGACCGCGGAGCGCGAACCGGCCACGACGCTGCCGGTCGCGCGGGTGCTGCCGATGCTGCCGCTGCCGCACCTGGACCGGGTGTTCGACTACCTGATCCCGATCGAACTGGACGAGCAGGCCCGGCCGGGTGTCCGGGTCCGGGTCCGCTTCGCGGGCCGCCTGGTGGACGGCTTCCTCCTTGACCGGATCGCGGCCAGCGAGCATCCGGGGAAGCTGGGGTGGCTGGACCGGGTGGTGTCGGCCGAACCGGTGCTCACCCCGGAGATCGGGCGGCTCGTCGACGCGGTCGCCGCCCGCTACGCGGGGACCCGCCCGGACGTGCTGCGGCTGGCGGTGCCGCCGCGGCACGCGCGGGTCGAGGGCGAACCGGTCCCGGAGCGGGCGCCGCTGCCCGAGGGGCCGGTGCACACGGCGCCGTGGGCGGTGTACCGGCACGGGGAGAGCTTCCTCGCCGCGCTGGCGGCGCGGCGGGGTCCGCGGGCGGTCTGGCAGGCGACGCCGGGGGAGAACTGGCCGCGCAGGCTCGCCGAACTCGCCGCCGTCGTCGCCAGGGCGGGCCGGTCGGTGGTGCTCGTTGTGCCCGACCAGAAGGACCTGGACCGGGTCGCGACGGCGTGCGTCGACGTGCTCGGTGACGGTCCGGTGGTGCCCCTCGCCGCCGGTCTCGGGCCAGCAGTGCGGTACCGCCGGTGGCTGGCGGCGTTGCGGGGCACCGGCCGGGTGGTGGTGGGCACCCGCAGCGCGGTGTTCGCGCCGGTGCCCGACCTCGGCCTGATCGTGATCTGGGATGACGGAGACGATCTGCACTCCGAACCCCGCGCCCCGTACCCGCACGCGCGCGAGGTGGCGCTGCTGCGCGCGCACTCCGCCGGCTGCGCCGTGGTGGTCGGCGCGCACTCGCGGACCGTGGAGGCGCAGGCCCTCGTCGACTCCGGGTGGGCCAACGACCTCGTCGCCGACCGCGCCGTCGTCCGGGCCCGCGCCCCGCACGTGGTCGCGCTCGCCGACAGTGACCATGCCCTCGAACGTGACCCCGGCGCGCGGGCGGCGCGCCTGCCCGCGATCGCCTTCGCCGCGGCCAGGGACGCCTTGGCAGCGGATTCCGGTGTGCTGGTGCAGGTTCCGCGCCGCGGCTACGTGCCGTCGCTGGCCTGCGGGAAGTGTCGCGCCCCTGCCCGATGCCGGCACTGCAACGGCCCGCTGGCGCTGCCCGCCGCGGCAGGCCCGGACGGTGCGGGCACCCCCGGCTGCCGGTGGTGCGGCGTCGCCGACGCCACCCACCGGTGCGGGGCGTGCGGATCCCGGCAGCTGCGGGCGGTGGTCGTCGGTGCGGGCCGGACCGCGGAGGAACTGGGCCGGGCGTTCCCGGGTGTTCCGGTCCGCACCTCCGGTGGGGGTGAGGTGCTGACGAGCGTGAAACCCGGTGCCGCCCTGGTGGTCTCGACTGTCGGCGCCGAGCCGGTGATGCCGGGGGGCTACGGTGCGGCGCTGCTGCTCGACGGGTGGGCGCTGCTCGGCCGCGCGGACCTGCGGGCCGAGGAGGAGACCCTGCGGAGGTGGATGACCGCCGGTGCGCTGGTGCGGTCCGCGTCCGACGGCGGGAGGGTCGTGGTCGTCGCGGACGCGTCCATCCCGGTGGTGCAGGCGCTGGTGCGGTGGGACCCGGTCGGCGCGGCGCGGGCCCAGCTGGAACAGCGGGCCGAGGTTCGCTTTCCGCCGACCGTGCACATGGCCGCGGTCGACGGCGGGCACGCGGCCGTGGAGTCGCTGCTCGCGGCGGCCGCGTTGCCGGACGGGGTGGAGCTGCTCGGCCCGGTCCCGCTGCCGCCGGGCGAGCGGTTGCCGTTCGCTGGGGATGATCCCGAGCCCGACGAGGTTGAGCGGATGCTGCTGCGGGTGCCGCGCGGTGCGGGCGGGGCGTTGGCGCGTGCGCTGGCGCAGGCGCAGTCGGCCCGCGGCGCGCGCCGGGAATCGGGCTCGGTGCGGGTGCAGATCGACCCGCTGCGCATCGGCTGATCGCAGGCAGAAGGAGGCCGCACCGCTACTGTGTGCAGCCATGACCGCCCTGCTTGAGCGTGACGACCCCGCCGACGCCGCCGCGCCCCCGACCGGTGGCCTGCGCGCCCGGCTGCGCCGCTATGCACGCCGCCTGCACCCGGTCGGCCTCGCGGTGGCCCTGCTGTTCTTCACCTGGTCGATGAGTCCGTCGCTGCTGCCGCGGGCCTGGTATCTGCAGGGGCTGGCGACTGGCATCTCGATCGCGCTCGGGTACGGATTGGGCTGCCTTGCCGCCTGGCTGGTGCGGGCGTGCGGCGTCACCCCGACCTGGTCGGCGCGGACCCGCCGGATCGGCTGGTGGCTGCTCGCCGCGTCGGCCGCGATCCTCGTTCCGGTACTGCTCGTGCTCGGCGGGGTGTGGCAAAACTACGTCCGCGACCTGGTCTCCGTCCCGCGGACCCATCAGGCGAACGTGCTGCTGGTGTTCGTGATCGCGGTCGCGGTGTGGTTCGTGCTGCTGTCGGCGGCGCGGGGCATCCGCTCCGGCACCCGCCGGTGCAGTGCCTTCGCGCGCCGGTTCGTGCCCCGGCCCGCCGCGAACGTTGCCGGGCTGGCCGCAGCAATCGTGCTCGGTGTCCTGCTGGTCAACGGCGCCCTCTACAACGGCCTGATCGCGTTCGCCAACTGGAGTTTCTCCGGTGCGGACACCGACACCGCGGCAGGCGTCGACCAGCCGGTGGCGCCGGAGCGCAGCGGGTCGCCCGCCTCGGCCCAGGCCTGGTCCACACTCGGCCAGGAGGGGCGGACCTTCGTCGGCCGCGGACCCGACGCCGCCGCGATCACCGCGGTCACCGGCAGGCCAGCACTCGAGCCGATCCGCGTCTACGCGGGCCGGGAATCCGCCGAATCGGTGGCCGGGGTCGCCGACCTGGTGATCGCCGAACTCGATCGAACACACGCGTGGGACCGGAAGGTCCTCGCCGTCAACACCACCACCGGCCGGGGCTGGGTGAACCAGAACGTTGCGTCATCGCTCGAGTACCTCGAGGGCGGCGACACCGCGATCGCGTCGATGCAGTACTCGTTCCTGCCGAGTCCGTTGGCCTTCATCGCGGACCGGCAGACGCCGCAGGTCGCCGGGCGGGCGCTGTTCAACGCCGTGTTCGCGCGCTGGATCGACCTGCCCGTCGACACGCGGCCGAAGCTGGTCGTCTTCGGCGAGAGCCTCGGCGCCTACGGAGGCCAGAATGCCTTCGCCGGCTACCAGGACATGGCGACCCGGGTCGACGGCGCGCTGTGGGTGGGGACCCCGAATTTCACGCCGCAGTGGCGGGAGGTGACCGCCGACCGCGACCCAGGTTCCCGCGAGATCCTGCCGGTCGTCGACGACGGCCGCGCGGTCCGATTCGCGTCGGATCCGCAGGACCTCGATCTCGGCACCGCATGGGGTCCGCGGCGCACCGTCTACTGGCAGCATGCGAGCGATCCGATCGTGTGGTGGTCGCCGTCGCTGCTGTTCACCGAGCCGGACTGGCTCACCGAGCCCCGCGGCCGGGATGTCGACCCGAACATCCGCTGGTTGCCGCTGGTCACCTTCTGGCAGGTCACCCTGGACATGGTGTTCTCGGCCGACGTGCCCGCGGGGCACGGCCACGCCTACGGGGCGGACGCCGTGGACATGTGGGCCCGGATCCTGCCGACCGACGGGTGGTCGCAGGCGGACACGGATCGGGTGCGGGCGGTGCTGAGCGGGGACTGACCCGCCCCGTCCGCCCCGCCCGGTCCGCCCCGTCCGGGGTGCCATCGCCCGCACCCTTCGTCGAAGCGGGAGTTCTGTCGCTTGGGGGTTGCCGTAGACCTATTGTCGATATATCGTCGAGTGGGTCGAGATGGATCGCGGTCGAGGCGAATGTATGCCCCGCGGTCCGCCAATGAGAGGACAGGCATCATGGAGAACTTCCAACGAGACTTCGATCGCCGGGGGCGGAGTCGCAGGCCCGGTCGCATCGGTCGCGACGGCCGTCGTGGTCATGGCGAACCGGTTGGCGGTGGGTTCGGGCCCGGCGAGTCCGGCTCCGGCACAGGTGGATTCATGCAGGGGGGCGACTACGGCCCCCGCGGTGACTACGGGCCGCGCGGTGATTACGGGCCGCGGGGTGACTACGGGCCGCGCGGGCGTTTCGTGCCGCGGGGCGACTTCGTCCCCGGTCGGCGCCGCGGACCGCTGGGCGAGCCGGGTGGCCCCGTCGGACGCGGGCGCGGCCGTGGTGGTCGCGGTCGCCGCGGCGACGTCCGCGCGGCGATCCTGCTGCTGCTCGGCGAGGAACCCGTGCACGGCTACGAGCTGATCCAGCGGATCGCCGAACGCTCCGGCGGCGCATGGAAGCCGAGTCCCGGGTCGATCTACCCGGCGCTGGCGCAACTCGAGGACGAGGGCCTCGTCCTGATCGAGAAGGTGGCCGGTCGCAAGACCGCCAAGCTCACCGAGGCGGGCGCAGCGTATCTCGAGGAGCATCGCGGTGACCTCGGGAACCCCTGGGAGGAGATCAGCTCGGCCGTCGGCCAACCGGCGCGGGAACTGCGCGGCCTGCTCACCCAGCTGACCGGCGCGGTGCGTCAGGTCGCCGCCGCGGGAACGGCCGCACAGGCGACGGCGGCGGGAGAGGTACTCACCGAGGCACGCCGCGCGCTCTACCGCATCCTCGCCGACGATCACACCGCATCGCCGGCGGATGCCCCCGGCGCCGACGAGTAGACGAACCGGACGGTTCGCCGAATCCGGCCGATTCGTGACCGATCCGGCGGCGAGGGGCGAAGATGGACCGGTTCGGTGCTCGCGGGAGGATGACGATGAACAGACGTGCGTTGGTGGCCGCTGCGGCGTGCGCGGCAACCGTCGGACTGTGGCCCGGTGTCGCGTCGGCCGCACCCGACCTCGGCAGCGCAGCGGCGGCGGGGTCGGTATCGGAGACCCCGACCCTCCCCGGGCCGGCCCAGAGCACCCACGCCGCCGCCGCGGACTACGCCGACGCGCACCCCGGCAGCGCCCCGCCCGGCGCCAACGACGTCGCCTGCGTTCCGTCGGCCGCCCACCCCAACCCGGTAATCCTCGCGCACGGCAGCGACTCGAACGCCTACTCGGACTGGGCGGCCCTCGCCCCGCGGCTGCGCGTGGCCGGGTACTGCGTGTTCGCCGTCAACTACGGCGGAGCCCCCGACAGCGGTGACGGCGACGCGGGCAGCGGCGGCACCGGCTCGGTCGGCACCGAGCACCCCGGCAACTTCGGCACCGAGGACATGGTCGCCAGCGCGGAGCAGGTCGCGGACTTCGTGCGCCGGGTGCGGGAGTCGTCCGGCGCGCCGAAGGTGGACCTCGTCGGTTTCTCCCAGGGCGCGACCGTCACCCGTCACTTCGTCAACAAGCTCGGCGGGGCCGCCGTCGTCGACCGCTGGGTCGGGATGGCGTCCCCGAGTTACGGCGGCGTCTTCTACGGACTCGTCCCGATCGCGGACGCGGTCCCCGGCGGCAGGGCGGTGGTGAGCCTGTTCACGACCACCGCGGTCGAACAGCAGGCGCAGGGGTCGGACTTCCTGACCGAGCTGAACGCGCCGTCGGACACCGTTCCCGGCGTGCGGTACACCACGATCGGGACCCGCTACGACGAGATGATCCAGCCGTACACCAACATCGCGCTCCGCGGCCCCGGCGCGGACAACATCCTGATCCAGGACCGGTGCCCGCAGAACAAGACCGGCCACATGAACATGCCCTACGACCCCTACACGCTCGGCCTCGTCGAGCAGGCGCTCGATCCGACCGCGCCAGCCCCGACATGCACACCGGTGCCGCTCGGGACCGGGATGGCCGGGATGATCGGCCGCTGAGCGTCGCGCTGCCCCCGGCACCCACCCGCCGCACCCGCACCCGTGCGCCGCCCCCTGCCCGCCCCCGCCAATTCCCGTGTGCACACACCCTTTGCGGCGTGCACACGGGAGTTGTGCGTGCAGTACCCGGGTGCGTGCGCGAACGGGTGTGTGCACACGGGGCGGTGTCGCCGCGCCGGGCGGGCGGAACGAGACGGCGCGCATCCCTAGACTGGACGACGACACCGCACCGATCTTCCTGGGAGCAGCCCCGTGACAGTCCAGCCCGTTCGCCTGTTCGGCGACCCCGTCCTCCGGACCCGAGCGGACGAGGTGACCGCCTTCGACGGGGAACTGGAGCAGCTGGTCACCGACCTCGTCGACACGATGCGCGATCGCGGCGGTGCCGGGATTGCGGCCCCGCAGATCGGCGTGTCGCTGCGGGTGTTCGCCTATGACTGCGGCGGCATGTTCGGGCACGTCGTCAACCCCACCTACGAGGTGATCGGCGGCGAGGAGCAGATCGGCAGCGAGGGCTGCCTGTCCGTCCCGGACGTGCGCGGCGACGTCCGACGCGCGACGACCGTCCGCGTCGCGGGCGTCGACGTCCACGGCGAGCCGGTGTCGTTCGAGTGCAGCGACATCATGGCCCGCTGCGTGCAGCACGAGACCGATCACCTCGACGGGGTCATGTTCATGACCCGGATGGACCCCGAGGACCGCAAGTCGGCGATGCGGACCATCCGCGAATCCGACTGGTTCGGCGCCGCGATCGCGGTGGCGGGCAACTGACATGCGCATCGTCTTCGCGGGCACCCCCGACCCCGCCGTCCCGTCCCTCGCCCGGCTGCTCGCCTCGCCGCGGCACGAGGTGGTCGCCGTGATCACCCGGCCCGACGCCGTCGCAGGCCGCGGTCGCAAGGTCACCCGCTCACCCGTCGGGCTGCTCGCCGACGAGCACGGAGTCGAGGTGCTCACCCCGACCCGCGCCTCCGACCCCGACTTCCTTGCCCGGCTCGCCGAACTCGCCCCGGACTGTGCGCCCGTCGTCGCGTACGGCGCGCTGCTGCCGCGGCCGGTGCTCGACGTCCCGAAGCACGGTTGGGTGAACCTGCATTTCTCGCTGCTGCCCGCCTGGCGCGGTGCGGCGCCGGTGCAGGCGTCGATCGCCGCGGGCGACGACATGACCGGCGCCAGCGCCTTCCAGCTGGAGGAGGGCCTCGACACCGGGCCGGTGTTCGGGGTGATGACCGAACGCATCCGCGACGCCGACACCGCGGGAGACCTGCTCGGCAGGCTCGCCGACAGCGGCGCGATCCTGCTCGAGCAGGTGCTCGACGGCATCGAGGACGGCACGCTGACCGCGGTGCCGCAGCCGGTCGACGGGGTGTCCCACGCGCCGAAGGTGACGGTCGATTCGGCGCGGATCGACTGGACGCTGCCCGCCGCGGTCGTGGACCGGCGGGTGCGCTCCGTCACCCCGGCACCCGGCGCCTGGACGACGGTGGGGGAGCTGCGGCTCAAGGTCGCGCCGGTGACGCCGGTCGCCGCGGACCTGCTGCCCGAGCCGCTGGAGCCGGGGCAGGTGCTGGTCCGCAAGGACGGTTGTTACCTCGGCACCGGAACCGTGCCGGTGCGGCTGAGTCAGGTTCAGCCCCAAGGAAAGAAGCTCATGGCGGCAGCAGACTGGGCGCGCGGCGCGCGCCTCGACCCCGAGGTGCGTGCACAGTGACCGACTCCCGACGTCCCTCCCGCGGCAACCGTGGCGGGCCCCGAAACGATGGCGCCAGCCGCAGCGGCAATCAGAACGGCAGGCGACCCAACACCCGGCCCCGGCAGGCGAAGCGGCCCGATGGGGCGGGCATCGACCCGGCCCGGCTCGCGGCCCGCGACGTGCTGCGCGCCGTCCGGGAACGCGACGCCTACGCCAACCTGGTGCTGCCCGCGCTGCTGCGCGAGCGCGGCATCGACGGCCGCGACGCCGCACTGGCCACCGAGCTGACCTACGGTGCGTGCCGCGCGCAGGGCCTCCTGGATGCGGTGATCGCCGCTGGCGCGGGCCGCCCCGTCGACGAGATCGACGGGCCGCTGCTCGACGTGCTGAGGCTCGGCGCCTACCAGTTGCTGCGCACCCGGATCGGCTCGCACGCCGCCGTCGACACCTCCGTCGACCTGGTCCGCACCGAATTCGGCCAGGGCCGCGCCGGTTTCGTCAACGCCGTGCTGCGGCGGGTGGCGGAGAAGACCGAGGAACAGTGGGTCGAGCAGCTCGGCCCCGACCCGGTGCGGGACCCGGTCGGGCACCTGGCGTTCCGGCACGCGCACCCGGTGTGGATCGCGCAGGCGTTCGCCGACGCGCTCGGCGCCGACGCCGGTGAGGTGGAGGCGGTCCTCGCCGCCGACGACGCCCGCCCCGTCGTACATCTGGTCGCCCGGCCCGGGGAGATCTCCGCGGAGGAATTGGCGCTGATCACCGGCGGCGAGCAGGGCCCGTACTCGCCGTACGCGGTGCACCTCGACGGCGGCGACCCCGGCCTGCTCGAGCCGGTCCGCGAGGGTCTGGCCGCCGTGCAGGACGAGGGCAGCCAGCTCGTCGCCCGCGCACTCACGTTGGCGCCGGTCGTCGGCGAGGACCGGGGTCGCTGGCTGGACCTGTGCGCCGGACCCGGCGGCAAGGCGGCGCTGCTCGGTGCGCTCGCCGACATCGAGGGCTTCCGCGTCGACGCCGTCGAACCGGCCGAGCACCGCGCCGACCTGGTCCGCAAGACCACCAGGGGACTGCCGGTCGACGTGCACGTCGGCGACGGCCGCGACCCCGGCCTGACGCCGGGCTTCGACCGGATCCTCGTCGACGCGCCGTGCACCGGCCTCGGCGCGCTGCGCCGCCGGCCCGAGGCCCGCTGGCGCCGCAGCCCCGAGGACCTGGACGGCTTCGCCGGGCTCCAGCGCGGGCTGCTGCGCGAGGCGCTCACCGCGGTACGTCCCGGCGGCGTGGTCGGGTACGCCACCTGCTCGCCGCATCTGGC
>NZ_JBSGXD010000024.1:0-71011 GCF_053609225.1 Rhodococcus sp. NPDC054953
GTTCTGGCCGCCGCGGCGCTGCCCGCCACCCTGCCCGCCGCCGCGACGACCGCCGCCCTGCCCGCTCGGCTGCGTCGCTGGCTTCGGGGCCGGTACGACGTGCGGTGCGATCTCGCCGACCAGGTCGACGACCGCGGGGGAGGCCGCGGTCACCTGCTGCGGGGTGACGGTGATCTTGGCCTTGCGCATCAGCAGCGCGAGATCCTTGCGCTGCTCGGGAAGGACGACGGTGACCACGTCACCGGCGCTGCCCGCGCGGGCGGTGCGGCCCGACCGGTGCAGGTATGCCTTGTGCTCGGCGGGCGGGTCGACGTGGACGACGAGCGCGACCTCGTCGACGTGCACACCGCGGGCGGCGACGTCGGTGGCCACCAGCACGCGCGCCTCACCCGACGAGAACGCGGCCAGGTTCCGGTCGCGGGCGTTCTGCGAGAGGTTGCCGTGCAGGTCGACCGACGGGATGCCGGACTCGGTGAGCTGCTTGGCCAGCTTGCGTGCCTGATGCTTGGTGCGCATGAACAGGATTCGGCGGCCGGTTCCCGAGGCGAGCTTGTGCACCAGGTCCTTCTTCTCGGCGGTCCCCGCGACGTCGAACACGTGATGGGTCATCGCGGCGACGGGGGAGTTTGCCTCGTCCACCGAGTGCAGCACCTGGTTGTGCAGGAACTTCTTGACCAGGATGTCGACGCCGTTGTCGAGGGTCGCGGAGAACAGCAGCCGCTGCCCGGAGTCCGGGGTGGCCTTGAGGATTCGCGTGACACCGGGCAGGAATCCGAGGTCGGCCATGTGGTCGGCCTCGTCGAGGACGGTGATCGCGATCGCGTCGAGGGACACCAGACCCTGCTTCATCAGGTCCTCGAGACGCCCGGGGCAGGCGACGACGATGTCGACCCCGGCGTCGAGCGCCTTCACCTGACGGTGCTGGGAGATGCCGCCGAAGATCGTGGTCACCCGCAGGCCCGCGGCGTCGGCCATCGGCTGCAGGGTCGCGGTGATCTGGGTGGCGAGTTCGCGGGTCGGGGCGAGCACGAGACCGCGGGGGGTGCGGGGCCTGCGCTTGGCTGCCAGGTCGCCGGAGAGGCGCGTCACCATCGGGATGGAGAAGGCGAGGGTCTTTCCGCTGCCGGTCTTTCCGCGGCCGAGGACGTCACGTCCGGCGAGGGTGTCGGGCAGGGTGTCGACCTGGATCGGGAACGGGGCGGTGATTCCACCGTCGGCGAGCGCCGTCACGAGGGGAGCGGGCACGCCGAGTTCGGCGAAGGACGCGGTCATGTGTCGAGTGCCTTTCGGGCATCGGGTTGCGCTGCGCAGCACGGGAACCCGCGGGTTCACGCGCCTCATCAGCACAAGTCTGGCGAGATTGCCGGTGGGCAAAATCGATCGCCGTAAGAAGAGTTCGTGCTTGGCACGTGAAAACCGTTCCACGACGGCTGGCGCAGTGGGACTCGCGCCATGTGGGTGCCAGCATAGCCGACCCGTCGGGTGCCGGGCCGTTGCCTGGGTCACACCATGGGTGGTGTGCTCTCCCTCGGCGTCACAGCCCAACCCATTCGGTGACACCGCCGTCGAAGTGCTGACGCTTCCAGATCGGCACCTCCGCCTTGATCCGCTCCACCAGCAACGCGCACGCCGCGAACGCCTCGGCGCGATGCGGCGCCGCGACCGCCGCGACGAGGGCCAGGTCGCCGACGGCCAGCGGGCCGACCCGATGCACGGCGGCGACGGGGAGCCCGGACTCCGCCGACACCTGTTCGCAGCAGCGGCGCAGAAACGTCTCCGCGTCCGGGTGCGCCGAGTACTCGAGCGCGGAAACAGACTGTCCCTCATCATGATTGCGGACGACGCCGCTGAACAGCACCACCGCACCGTGTTCGGGCCCGGCGACGGCGGCGTCCACCGCCGCCGCGTCCAGCGGCCGGTCCGAGATCGCGGCCAACAGCTCACGCATCGTGCATCCCCTCACCGGCCACCTGCGCCAGCAGATGGTCGAGAATCGGCTCCAGTACCGCCATGCCATCCCGCACCCCGCCGGTGGAGCCGGGCAGGTTCACCACCACGGTCCGGCCGGCGAGCCCAACCAGGCCGCGGCTCAGCGACGCGAACGTGGTCTGCTCGGCGCCCTTGCGCCGCAGCGACTCCGCGACGCCGGGCAGCTCGCGGTCGAGGACGGCCGCGGTGGCCTCGGGCGTGCGGTCCGTCGGTGAGACCCCGGTGCCGCCGGTGCTCACCACCAGGGCGGGGTGACCGGTGAGGGCGTCGGCGAGGCCCGCGTCGATGTCCGCGTCCGCGTACACCAGCGGCCCGCGCACCGCGAAACCGAGACCGTCCAGCCAGGCCGCCAGCGCCGGGCCGGTGGTGTCCGCCCTGCTCCCCGCCGCGCCGGCGGTGGACGCCACCAGCACGACCGCGGATCGGGGCCCCGCATCGGCGACCCCGGCCGCAGGCGACCGGCCCGCGGCGTCCTCGCGTGCCCAGTTGCCGCGCTTGCCACCCGATTTCGTCAGCAGCCGCACCCCGTCGAGGACCGCGGCCGGATCGACGGCCTTGACCATGTCGTGCAGCGTCAACCCGGCCACCGCGACCGCGGTCAGCGCCTCCATCTCCACGCCGGTCTGCCCGGTGGTCTTCGCGCGGGCCTCGATGGTGATCGAGGTGTCGGTGAACCCGAACTCGACCTTCACCGACGACAGCGCGATCTGGTGGCACAGCGGGATCAGCTCGGATGTCCGCTTCGCCCCGGCGATCCCGGCGATCCGGGCGGTGGCCAGCACGTCGGCCTTCGGCAGGTCGTCGGCGCGCACCAACGCGATCACCTCGGCGGTGGTGCGCAGTTCGCCCGCCGCGACCGCGACCCGGGCGGTGACGGCCTTCGCCCCGACATCGACCATCCGGGCCCGCCCCTCGCCGTCGAGGTGTGTCAGGTCGCCGCTCACAGGTCCCACACCCGCACGTCGTCTCCCGCCTGCATCGTCGTCACGTCCTCCGGAATGTCGAGAAGTACCTCCGCTTTGGCCAGCGCCGCCACCAGGTGGGATCCGGGTCCCGATTCCAGTGTCACCCCGCCGGGGACCCGGCGGCCCCGCAGGAACTGCCGCTTCCCCGGCGGCGACTGCACCGGAGCGGTGAGTGTCGCACGACCGGTGGCCCGGGCCGCGAGCCCGGCCGCGCGACGCAGTTCGGCGCGGGCGAACACCTCGAACGAGACCAGGCTGCTGACCGGGTTCCCGGGGAAGCTGAGCACCGGAACCCCGTCGACGACGGTCAGGCCCTGCGGTCCGCCCGGCTGCATCGCCACATGCCCGAACCACCCGCCGAGCGGGGTCAGCACCTCCCGGACCACCTCGAAGTCGCCCATCGACACGCCACCCGAGGTGAGCACCACGTCGGCGGTCGCCACCGCCCGCGTCAGCAGGTCCCCGAACTCGGCAGGGGTGTCCGAACTGCGCCCCACCAGGACCGGGTCGCCGCCGTTGGCGGTGACGCACGCGGCAAGGCCGGTCGAGTTCGACTCGTAGATCTGGCCGGGCCGCAGCGTCGTGCCTGCGGGCACCAGTTCGGCGCCGGTCGCGATCACCGCGACCCGCGGCCGCCGCAGCACCGGCACCCGGGCGAGACCGACCGCCGCGAACATCGCCAGCTGCCGGGCGGTCAGCCGCGCGCCGGCCCGCAGCAGCGTCTCGCCGGCACGGACGTCGCTGCCCGCCTCGCGCACGAAGTCACCCGGCCGCCGGGACGCGAGGATGCGCACCCCGGTGCCGTCCGGCGCGGTGTCCTCGACCGGGATCACGCAGTCGGCGCCCGGTGGCACCGGTGCGCCGGTCATGATCTTCACGGCCGTCCCGGCGGCGAGGTGGCGGGGTCCGGCGTCACCGGCGGCGACGGTGCCGACCACCGGCAGCGTCACCGGCGGGTGCGGGACGTCCGCCGCGGCGACCGCGTAGCCGTCCATCTGCGAGTTCCGGAACACCGGCAGGTCGATCTCCGCGGACACGTCGCCGGCGAGGACCCGGCCGAGCGCGTCGCGGACCGGAACCTCCTCGGCGCGGGGCGTCAGCGCTGCGGCAAGCGCCGCCCGGATCGCCTGCGCGTGCTCGTCGACGGATCTGCTGGTCATGACCCTCCCTGTGGCGTGAACGCCGATTCTAGGCGGCGGGCACTCACACGCCGGACCGCGTGCCCGTGGTGGCGTGGCAACGCGGACGACACACGTTTGCGGTCATACTCGAATGATGACGAAGGTGGTGAGCTGATGACCGCAACGCTGCGCCCCGTGTCGATCGGATTGCCGCGCGTGCGCGCGACCACCGATGCGCGGGACCGGCCGGACTCCCCGGAGCTGGTGGACCGCTTCGGCCGCGTCGCCCGTGACCTGCGGGTGTCCATCACCGAGAAGTGTTCGCTGCGGTGCACCTACTGCATGCCGGCGGAGGGGCTGCCCGCGATTCCGCGGCAGCGGCTGCTGTCCGCCGACGAGATCGTCCGGCTGGTGGGGATCGCGGTGCGGGATCTCGGTGTCCGCGAGGTGCGCTTCACCGGCGGCGAACCGCTGATGCGCCGCGACCTCGAGGAGATCATCGGGGGCTGCGCCGCCGCGGTTCCCGGCATTCCGCTGTCGATGACCACCAATGCCGTCGGTCTCGAGCACCGGGCGCGGGGGCTGGTGGACGCCGGGCTGACCCGCGTCAACATTTCCCTCGACACGGTCGACCGCGCCCACTTCGCGGAGCTGACCCGGCGGGACCGGCTGCCGTCCGTGCTCGCCGGGATCCGCGCCGCGGCCCGCGCAGGCCTGGCACCGGTGAAGGTCAACGCGGTGCTGATGCCCGAAACCCTGGTGGGTGCGGCGGATCTGCTGCAGTGGTGCCTGGACGCCGGGGTGCACCTGCGGTTCATCGAGGAGATGCCCCTCGACGCGGATCAGGCCTGGGATCGGGACGCGATGGTCGACGCGCAGCGGCTGCTTGAGGTGCTCGGGGAGCGTTTCGAGCTGGCCGCGGTCGGCAGGGACGATCCGGCCGCGCCCGCCGAGGAGTGGCTGGTCGGCGGCGGCCCCGCGACCGTCGGGATCATCGCCTCGGTCACCCGCAACTTCTGCGCGGACTGCGACCGGACCCGGCTCACGGCGGAGGGAACGGTGCGGTCCTGCCTGTTCAGTGACGCCGAGACCGACCTGCGTGCGGCGCTGCGGTCCGGGGCGACCGACACCGAACTCGCCGACCTGTGGCGGGGCGCGATGTGGACCAAGTGGGCCGGGCACGGCATCGACTCGGCTGGCTTCGCGCCGCCGCAACGCAGCATGGGAGCGATCGGTGGCTGAGACGATGGTGACGGTGCGCTACTTCGCGGCCGCGGCGGAGGCCGCGCGGTGCGGGGCGGAGCAGGTGCCGTTGGCGGCGGGCGGCACGCTCGGCGATCTGCGGTCCGCGCTCGCCGACCGGCACGGCGCGGCGATGGAACGGGTGCTGCGGGTCGCCGCGTTCCTACAGAACGACGAACTCACCCGCGACCTCGACGCGCCCGCCGCGGCGCGGGTGGACGTGCTGCCCCCGTTCGCGGGCGGCTGACCGGCGTCACCGCCACCAGTCGTCGAGCGGGGACACCGGGACGGTGCGCTTGTGCCGGGTGCCCAGGTACATGCCCTCCAGCTTCTCCGCGACCGCGGCGGTGACGTCGCGGCCCTCCAGGTAGTCGTCGATCTCGCTGTAGCGCAGGCCCAATGCCTCCTCGTCGGGCAGCGCGGGACGGTCGTCCTCGAGATCCGCGGTCGGCACCTTGCGCCAACTGCTGTCCGGCGCACCGAGATGCTGGAGCAGGGCCGCACCCTGACGCTTGGACAGCCCGGTGAGCGGGGTGACGTCGACGCCGCCGTCGCCGTACTTGGTGAAGAACCCGGTGATCGCCTCCGCCGCATGATCGGTGCCGACCACGAGATGGCCGAGTTCGCCCGCGATCGCGTACTGGATGACCATCCGCTCCCTGGCCTTGACGTTGCCGCGGACGAAGTCCCGCAGCGCGACGTCGTGCCCGAGTACCTCGGCGAGCCCGGCGGCGCTCTCCGCTGCCGCCGCGTCCGCGCTCGGTTTGATGTTGACGGTGATCGACCGGTCCGGCTCGATGAACGTCAGCGCGACCTGCGCGTCGTGCTCATCGGCCTGCACCCCGTACGGCAGTCGGACTGCGACGAATTCGGCGCCCCGACCCTCGGCCCGGAGTTCCTCGGCGGCGAGCTGGCACAGCCGCCCGGCGAGGGTGCTGTCCTGTCCGCCGCTGATGCCGAGCACGAAGCCCTTCGCCGGGGTGGACCGCAGGTATGCCTTGAGGAAGTCGATCCGGTCCCGGATCTCGGCGGCGGGGTCGATCGTCGGCTTCGCGCCGAGTTCCTGCAGGATTCGAGCACGCAGTGTGGCCATGCGGTGACTCTAGCGAGGGGCCCGGCGCCGCGCGCAGACTACTGTTTTCGGCGTGACCCATGTCATTCGCGAACACCCGCTCCCCGTCCTCGTCGTCTCCGCCACGCTCGCCGAGGCCGCGCACGTGCCGCCGCGGTTCGAGGTGCTCGTCACCGGGATCGGGAAGGTCGACGCGGCGATCGCGGTCACCGAGGCGTTGGCCGCGCACCCGGACGGTGCCCGCCCGACGGTGGTCAACATCGGCACCGCGGGCGCGTTGCGCGGCCATCACAGCGCAGATGACGCCGCCTGCGCGTCGAGCGGGTTGTATGTGCCGTCCGAGGTGCTCAACCACGATCTCAGCGCCGACGTGCTGCGCACCCTGGGTTACCCGGCGCAGGACCGGATTTCACTCGAGGGCGGCGACGGGTCGGTGCTCGCCACCGGCGACGTGTTCGTGTCCGACCCGGTGCTGCGCGAGGACCTGTCCCGCCGCGCCGACCTGGTCGACATGGAGGGATTCGCGGTGGCCGCGTCCTGCGCCAGGATGGGTGTGCGGTGCCGGTTGGTCAAGCACGTCAGCGACCACGCCGACGAGTCCGCGATGGACTGGCCCGCGCAGGTCGATGCCAGTGCCCGGATCCTCGGGTCCTGGCTCGACACCAACTACTGATCCCGCGGCACCGGCCGGTCAGCGCGCGCGCAGGCCGAGCCCGGTGCCGTTGTCGTTCATCAGGCGCATCCGGTCGGCGTCGATCGTCACCGTGGTGGCGCCGTCGAGTGCGGACAGGACCGCGCGTTCGACCTCCGCGACGTCCGGCGGGCACATCTTCCTTGTGGTGGCGAGCGGACCGAACGTGACGCTGTCGTCGGCGACCTGCGCGGTGCCGGTGAAGGTGTTGCATCCGGTCGAGCCGGTGACCGCGCCGTCGTCCCCGATCTGCAGGGACGGTGCCGACTCCTCGATCGCGCGGGACGCGGTGACCGCGGTCGGGCTGATCGTGGAATCGACCACCCACGTCGTGCCCGTCAACGGGCGGTCCGGTTGGGCGACCTTCTTGTCGAGGAGGGTGACGTCCGCGGCGCCGGTGCGCAGGTGCAGGGTGTCGCCGTCGAGGCTCCACTGCGGGTTCGCGGTGAAGAACTCGGTCAGCCACGCGTCGGATTCGCCGACGTCCCCGACGCAGGCCATCATCGTGGTCGCCAGTGCGCCCGCGGTGATCGTGCCGCCGGAGAAGTCGGCGGTGCCGGTGGCCCGGTTGCAGCCCGCGGTTGCCGCCAGCCGGTCCGGTTCGACGAACTCGACCGTGAGCGGCCCGCCGCCGGGGATCGGGGTGCCGTCGACGGTGGTCGAGACGAAGGTGCGGCCGAGCAGATCGGCCTGCGGGGACTCCGGCGACGCCGTGCTGGAGTCGGAGCACGCCGCGAGGGCGGCGGTCAGGGCGATGAGGCCTGCGAGTCGGAGAGTGCGCATGACGTGCAGGGTAGTGACCGGCGCGGCCGATTCGGATCAGGCCGATGTCACCCGGCGTGCCAGGTCCTCCCAAGCGTCGGCGACGCGGTCGATCGGCATCCCCAGATCGCGGACCTGGTGCAGGATCAGGGACGCCTCGAGGGGGGCGAGCAGGCTGTGCGCGAGGATCGGCAGGTCGCCCCGGGTGCCGGTGCCCCGGAGCAGGGTGACCACGTGGGTCAGCGCGACATTGCGGGCGGGCCCGCCGAACCGCAGTTCCGGCGAGCTCTCCACCGCGCGCAGCATGTCGCCCTGCACCCCGACCATCGACAGCCGGGCCCGGCCGTAGGCGATCAGCCGGTCGAGCGGGTCCGCGCCGGGCCCGAGCGGTGGGGGGCCGGCGAGGAAGGCGTGCTGGAGTTCGCTCTCGGTGTGGTCGAGGAGGGCGTGCATCAGGCCGGACCGGCTGCCGAATCGACGGAAGACTGTGCCCTTCCCCACACCGGCCCGCGCGGCGACGGCGTCCATCGTGACCGCATCGACGCCCCGCTCGGCCACCAGCAGCGCCGCCGCATCCAGCAACAATGCGCGGTTGCGGGCGGCGTCGCAGCGTTCGGCCTCGTGGGTCTCGGCCATCGGGATCGGGGTGGACTGCACGCCGTGATGCTACCCGCCGGGGAATACAACCGGACCGCGGTCCGGTTAAGCTGGTCGTGCTGGATCGAGCCAGCCCAACGAACCTCGTAAGGAAGCCCGTATGTCTCAGACCCGTGTCCTCGTCCTCGTCGGAAGCCTGCGCGCGGGCTCCGTCAACCGCCAGCTCGCCGAGACCGCGGTCTCGGGCGCCCCCGCAGGCGCCGAGGTCACGATCTACGAGGGGCTCGGCGAGCTGCCGTTCTACAACGAGGACATCGACGGCGACGCCGCACCCGCCGCCGCGCAGGCGCTGCGCTCGGCCGCCGGTGAGGCCGACGCCCTGCTGCTCGTCACCCCCGAGTACAACGGCACCATTCCGGCCGTGCTGAAGAACGCCATCGACTGGATTTCCCGCCCGTTCGGCGCCGGTGCGGTCAAGGACAAGCCGGTCGCCGTGATCAGCGCGTCGCCGTCCCCGAACGCCGCCGTCTGGGCGCACGAGGACACCCGCAAGGCGGTCCGGATCGCCGGCGGCACCGTCGTCGAGGACGTCTCCATCTCCATCGGTGGCACGTTCGACAAGTTCGGTGACAAGCACCCGAGCGAGAACGCCGAGGTTGCCGCCGACGTCGCCGCCGTCGTCGCCGGCCTGGTCGCCGCTGCTGGCGAGCTGGTGAGCGCCTGACCCGAAGCCGGTCTACCGGGCCCGGAGGGTGCGTCACGCACCGTCCGGGCCCGGACGCGTTCGGGACGTGTTCGTTCCCGGGACGGTCAGGTCGACAGGCCGGTGACGAACGCGGTGATGTTGTCGCGCACCCGCGCCACCTTCTCCTCGTCGGTGAGGCTCTCCCGGTAGCGGTTCCCGGCGGCGGGGCGGCGCTTGTTGCGGGCGTACAGCGAGCACGCGAGGTCGGTGCACATGTAGATGCCGACCGTGTTGCCGCGTCGCCCCGCGTCACCCGCCTTCGTCGCGGTCATCAGCGACACACCGCCGCCGGTGTGGGTGGTCTTGCAGATCGCGCACATCTGCGCCTTGCCCGTTCCGCCGGTCGCGTACCGGAACGCCACCCCGGCCAGGTCGTCGCCGAGGGGGACGACGATGTAGCAGCGGCCGCGCAACGTCGGATCGCTCCAGCCGAGGAAGTCGAGGTCCTGCCAGGGGCGGTCGGCGAGGTCCCTCGGGACGGACAGGCGCTTGGCGTCACCCTTGGAGCAGTTGACGAACGAGGCCCGGATGTCGGCCTCGGTGACGGGGAGCATGGCGCGATCGGTCCTTCGATAGACGGCACGGCGGTCACCTCGACGGTACGGACACCGCGGTCGGTGCGGCAACGGCTTTTGCCGCTGGCCCTCACTGCACGGTGACCGGCATGATCTCGGTGCGGGCCACGACACGGTCTCGTTCGGCGGCGAGCGCGAGCCTGCGGTCGTCGGCCATGTACCCGTCCATCGCGGACTGGCTCGCGAACGTGAACAGCTGAATCTCGAGCGGCTGCCCGCCGGAACCGTCGGTGCGGGCGCGTTGCAGCACCCGGCCGCCGTGCTCGGTGACGAGTTCGAGCACCCGATCCTCGTAGGCGACGAGGCCGTCCTCCTCGCCGGGACGGGCCCACAGCAGCACACACAGGGAGATGGTCACGGCCGCAGCATAACCGGGCTCACGCGTTGTCCTTAACGTATCGGCGCCTCCGCGACGACGACGGTCGCGTCGAGCCGGGGGGAGTGCACCACCCGGGCGACGAGACCGGCCCGCGTGCAGGCATCGGCCGTCCACCGCGCCTGCCGCCGACTGGTTTCGACCAGCAGGTGACCGCCGGGCGCCAGCCACCCCGGTGCCGCCGCCGCGACCCGGCGATGGACGTCGACGCCGTCGGGTCCGCCGTCGAGCGCGGTGCGCGGTTCGTGCAGGCGCGCCTCCGCGGGCATCGTCGCGATCGCGTCGGACGGCACGTACGGGGCGTTCACGACCACGACGTCGACCCGGCCGCGCAGCTCCGCGGGCAGCGGGTCGTACAGGTCGCCGCAGTGCACCGGCGTGGCGGGCAGGTTGCGGCGGGCGCAGGCGACCGCGACCGGATCGATGTCGCTGGCGTGCAGCACGACCGCCGAGGTGGACAGCAGCGCCGCACCGACCGCCCCCGACCCGCAGCACAGGTCCAGCACCGACGCCCCGGCCCGCGGCAGCAGCCCGGTCGCCTGCTCGACGAGGAATTCGGTGCGCCGGCGGGGGACGAAGACGCCCGGCGCGACGGCGACCCGCAGGCCGCAGAACTCGGCCCACCCGAGGATCTGTTCGAGCGGGCGCCCGGTCACCCGCTGCCGAACCAGCCCGGCGAGGTGCGCGCCGTCCCGCGCCGCCCCGAGCAGCAGGCGGGCCTCCTCCTCGGCGAACACGCACCCGGCCCGGCGGAGCACGGCTTCGACGCCGCTCGGGTCGGTGGGCGGGTCGGGCTCGGGGGGCTGCGTGGACGTGGGTGGACCTCACTGCCTGTCGATACGGAGACGCGCGGACCCGACCATCGTCGCCGACCGGCGCGCCGCGCGCAGGCGAACTCGGTGGCCGCGCGTCCCGGGTCCGCTACTCGCGGGTGCCGATCGCGGCGACCGGGTCGGCGCGCATCGCGGTCCGGGTCGGGACCGCGATCGCGACCAGCCCCAGCAGCACCGTGCCCGCAATGAGCAGCCCGTAGACGGTGGGGGACACGGTGGGGATCGGGCGCCCCGACACCGCGACCGCGACCCCGGCGAGCGGGGGTGCCGCGATCACCGTGCCGAGGACCGCCGCCACCGTCACGACAATCACCGATTCGGTGCGCATCATCGCCCGCACCTGCCGGGTGCTCGCCCCGACCAGGCGGAGCAGCGCGAACTCGCGGCCGCGTTCGGCGGTGGCCAGCACGAGCGTGTTCACGACGGCCACCGCGAGGTAGCCGAGCAGCACGGCCAGCACCACCAGGTTCACGCCGGACTGCATGCGCCGCTGCTCCTGCCCGGCGGCCGCGAACTCGCCGCGGTCGGCGACGGCGACGCCACCGAGCGCGGTGATCGCGGTGCGCGCCTCGTCGACGCGGCCGGGATGCGCGGACACCAGCAGCATGTCGGTCAGGCCGGAGGTGGTGTGCGCGCGCACCGACGCCACGGGCAGGGTCACGTCGCCGAAGCCGAGGCCGCGCCCATACGTCGCGACCACCTCCGGGGTGACGAGGGTGCCGTCGCCGAGCCGCAGCGCGACGGTGCCGCCGATGCGGGCGCTCATCGCGAACGCCGCGTCGGTGGACAGCGCGACGGTGCCGTCCCGCAGCCGTCCCAGGTCGCCGCCGCGGACGTCGAGGTCGAGGGTGGACGCGGTCGTTGCCGGGTCGATGCCCTGGACCGGGTACGTCTGCGTGGTCGGGTTCTCCCCGCCGGTGCTGAACAGGGCGGTGCTGCGGGCGATCGGATTCACCTGACGGACAGCGTCGTTCGCTGTGATGCCGTCGATCAGCGTCGGGGACAGCCCGGCCGGTCCGGTGACGACGAGGTCCGCGGTGATGCCGCTGCGGGACTGGTCGTCGGCGGCCGCGGACACGGTGTCCTGCGTGAACAGTTGGACGCCGCCGATCGCGATCGCCAACGCCAGCGGGGTGATCGCGGACGCCAGCCGCCGGGACCGGGTGCCCGCGTTCGCGGCGGCGAGCACCCGCGCCGGGGACCCGCTGCGGCGCAGCGGCCCGCCGAACCAGCGGACCGCGCCGCGGACGAGAACCGGGCCCAGCAGCGCCACCGCGATCACCAGCAGCATCGCCGACCCGCCGGCACCGGCGAGCGCCGCCGGACCCGGCAGCACCATCGGCAACAGCGACGTCGCGATACCGCCGACGCCGAACACGACCCCGGTGACGAGCCGACCCCAGCCGAGGGATGCCTGTTCGACCGCGGATTCCCGCAGCGCCTCGGTGGGATCGAGGCGGGCCGGACGGCGGGCCGCGACCGCGCCCGCGATCCGAGCCGTCACGAGCGCGAGGACGGCGCCGACGACGGCGGGGATCGGACCCGCCGCGAGCGCGAAGTCCGTCGGCAGCACCCCCGCGTCGACGAACTGGAGGCGCAGGAGTCGGGCGAGCGCGTAGCCGGGTGCGGTACCGAGCAGTGCGGCGACGCCCGCGACGAGCAGCACCTCGGTGCCGACCAGCCGGTGCACCTGGCCCGGTGTTGCGCCCGTCGCCCGCAGCAGCGCGAACTCGCGGCGGCGCTGCTGGATCGACAGCGACAGGGTGCTCGACACCACGAACATCGCGATGAGGATCGCCACGCCCGCGAACGCCGCGGACAGCGCCATCAGCTTGCTGCGGGCGGCACCGGCATCGAGGAATTCGACGTCGCCGCGGCCGTCACCGGTGTGGGTGGTCACGTCGAGGCCCGGCAGCGCGTCTCGTGCGCGTGCCGCGAGCGAGTCGGCGTCCACCCCGTCGTCGCCGAGCAGACCGACCGCGGCAACCCGGTCCCCGTGCGGCCACAGGTCACCGATCCGGGCGTCGGACAGGAACACCGTCGCCGGCCGGTCGGCGGGCTCGGGCCGGGGGGCCGACACGACCCCGACGACGGTGTACTCGTCGCCGATACCGCCGTGCCGCAACGTGATCCGGTCACCGACCGTGCCGCCCCCGGTCACCACGACCTCGTCGGACGCCGCGGGGGCGCGGCCGTCGGCGAGCGTGTACGGCGCCAGCACCGTCGACGACCACGGGTGCGCGGTCCGCAGGGCACCGTCGTCGGTGGCCAGCGGCACCGCGCGGTCGGCGACCACCGCCCGCACCCCCGGCATCCGGGACAGGTCGTCAACCACGGAGTCGGGGAGCAGTGCGCGTTCGACGAACGGTTCGTCGACACCCTCACGCACGTCCAGGGCCTGCGGCGCGCCGACGACGACGTCGGCCCCCGCATACCGGTGCGGGGTGACGCCGCCGCGGATCCCGGACTCGAACAGCACCGCCAGCCCGCAGGTGAGGGCCGCCGCGCAGAACACGGCGACGAACACGGCCGCGAAACTGCCCCGGCGCTGCCGCACGTTCGCGAGCGCCAGCCGCGGCAGACGGGAGCGACGCATGCTCACCACTCCCCGAGATGGGTCATATGGTCGGCGACCGCCGCGGCGCTCGGTGCATCCATCCGTCCGACGAGACGACCGTCGGCGAGGAACAGCACCCGGTCGGCGTGCGCGGCGGCCACCGGATCGTGGGTGACCATGACGATCGTCTGACCGAGGTCGGTGGTGGTGCGGCGCAGCAGGTCCAGCACCTGGCGTCCGGTGCGGGAATCGAGCGCGCCGGTCGGCTCGTCGGCGAACACCGCGTGCGGCCGCGTGATCAACGCCCGCGCGATCGCGACCCGCTGCTGCTGGCCACCGGACATCTCGGTGGGCCGTCGGCGGCGCTTGTCGGCCAGGCCGACCGCGTCCAGCACGTGGTCGAGGTGCGCGCGGTCCGCGCGGCGGCCAGCCAGCAGCAGCGGCAGCGTCACGTTCTGTTCGACGGTGAGTGCGGCCATGAGGTTGTACGCCTGGAACACGAACCCGATGTGGTCGCGTCGGAAGATCGTGCGGGCCTTGGGTTTCAGGGCGCTGATCTCGGTGTCGCCGAGCCACACCGACCCGCGGGTGGGCCGGTCGAGTCCGGCAGCGCAGTGCAGGAACGTGCTCTTGCCCGAGCCCGACGGACCCATGATCGCGGTGAAACTGCCCGGGGCGAGGGACAGGCTGACGGCGTCGAGCGCGGTGACCTGCGTGCGCCCAGAACCGTACGTTCTGCTCACGTCGGCGAGCCGGACCGCCGACTGCGGGGGACTCTGCACCGGGGGCAGGGGAGAGGTGAAGGAGGTCATGGCGACAACGCTAGGAATCGGCGACGCCGCAGAACATCCCGTGCGGTACCCGATCGATGGTGTAGCCAGCTGTACCGACGGCGCGGCCGGCGTGCGGCATGCTGGGGTGATGCAGTGGACCGAACGCCTGAACGAGCGGTGGCGCGCCGTCCGCTTCCTCGTGGTCGAGGCCGGTGCTGCCGTCGTCTCGCTCTGCTTCCTCGTGGTCGGACTGGTGGTCGGGTCGATGCTGATCCTGATCGTCGGCTGGCTCGCGGTGCCCACCTACGTGCGGGCGCTCCGGTGGTGGGCGGGCCGGGCGCGGCGACGATCGTCCGCGTACACGGGTCGGCAGGTGCCCGAGCGGTATCCGACCGTCCCCGACCGTCCCGGTGTCGACGACCTGCGCCGGCTGCTCACCGCGCCGTCGACGCGCCGCGACTTCGGGTGGGTCGCGGTCCATTCCGTCGCGGCGCTCACGTCCGGGCTTGTCGCGATCGTTCTCCCGCTCGCCGCCGTGAACTCCCTTGCGATCCCGTTCTACTGGTGGGCGCTGCCGCCGGACGAGCCGGTGAGCAACCTCTATCCCGTCACCTCGTGGTGGGGCGCGGCGGCGGCGCCGCTGGTCGGGGTCGGATATCTGACCCTGGCGTGGTGGGTGACGCCGCTGCTGGCGCGGGGGATCGCAGGTCTGGCGCGGAATCTCCTCGCCCCGGGTCGGGAAACCGAACTGTCCGAACGGGTCTCGGCGCTCACCGTGAGCCGGGCCGCCGCCCTCGACGCGCACGCCGCGGAACTGCGCCGCATCGAACGCGACCTGCACGACGGCGCCCAGAACCGGCTCGTCGCCGTCGTCATGATGCTCGGTCTCGCGGAACGCTCCCTGCGGGTTGCACCCGATCAGGCGCGGCCGCAACTGCTGCGGGCCCAGGACGCGGCAGCGGAGGCGCTGTCGGAACTGCGGACGCTCGTCCACGACATCTACCCGCCGATCCTCGACGAACTCGGGCTCGGCGGGGCGGTCTCCGCGCTCGCGGGCCGCAGCACGGTGCCGTGCGTCCTGGACACCGAGGGGCTGCGGCGGGCACCGGCCGCGGTGGAGGCGGCCGCCTACTTCGTCGTGGCCGAGGCCCTCACCAACGTCGCCAAACAAAGCGGCGCCGGGCAGGTCCGGGTGACGCTGTCCACGCGCGACGACGAGCGGGGCGCGGCGCTGGTCATCGACGTCCGGGACGACGGCGTCGGCGGGGCCGTCGCCGCGGCGGGCGGCGGAGTGGCGGGGATCCGGCGCCGCGTGGCAGCGTTCGAGGGGACGATGACGCTGGGCAGCCCGCTCGGCGGGCCGACGAGAATCGAGGTGGCACTGCCGTGCGGATTCTGATCGCGGAGGACGACGCGCTGCTGCGGGAGGGCCTCGCGCTGCTGCTTGGCAGCGTCGGGGTCGAGGTGACCGCCGCCGTCGACGACGCCGAGACGTTCCTCGCCACGTTCGAGGCCGACCCGCCGGACGGCGCGGTGCTCGACGTGCGGATGCCGCCGACGTTCACCAACGAGGGACTCAAGGCCGCGATCGAGGCGCGCCGGCGGCGCCCCGGATTCCCGGTGCTGGTGCTGTCCGCATACGTCGAGGACCGGTACGCGGGGGAGTTGCTCTCCGGCGGGGCGTCCGGGGTCGGCTACCTGCTCAAGGAGCGGGTCGGCAGGGTGGAGGAGTTCGTCGACGCCCTGCACCGGGTGGTCGGCGGCGGTACCGTGATGGATCCCGAGGTGATCTCCCAGCTGATGAGCCGGCGCCGCGCCGACGACCCGATCCGCACCCTCACCCCACGCGAATCCGAGGTGCTCGGCCTCATGGCGGAGGGGCTCGGCAACACCGACATCGCCCGCAGACTCGTGGTGAGCGACACCGCGGTGAGCAAGCACATCGGCAACATCTTCGCCAAGCTCGGGCTGTCGGCATCGGACAGCGGGCACCGTCGGGTGCTCGCGGTCCTCGCGCACCTGCGGTCCTGATCCGGCGCCCCAGGGCTATAACTGTGTACATGGCACGATCAGCAGCACGACCCACCCCCGAGGACGTCCCGCCGTCGATGGCGAACTCGGCGCTGCTCCGTGACCTCCCCGCCACCGAGCGGGGGCTGCGCACCCGGTCCGCGCTCATCGCCGCCGCCCGCACCGTGTTCGAACAGTCCGGCTACCTGGACACGCGGCTGATCGACATCACCACGGCAGCCAAGTGCTCGGCGGGCACCTTCTACACCTACTTCGCCAGCAAGGAGGAGATCTTCGCCGCCGTCCTCGAGCTCGCGCAGGAGGACATGATGCATCCCGGCATGCCGCACGTGGACGCCGACGGCGATCCGGCCGCGATCATCGAGGCGAGCAACCGGGCGTACTTCGAGGCGTACCGCCGCAACGCGAAGCTGATGGGCCTGCTGGAGCAGGTCGCCAGCGTCGACCCCGAGTTCCGAATGCTGCGGCAGCGCAGGGCGGACGCCTTCGTGCGGCGCAACGCCCGCAGCATCGAGGCGCTGCAGAAGCGCGGGCTCGCCGACGTGGACCTCGATCCGCTGCTGTCCTCGCGCGCCCTCTCCGGCATGATCAGCCGACTCGCGTTCGGGTACTTCGTCACCGGCGATGCCGCGGAGGAGGACGGCGTCGACCTCGACGCCCTCACCCGCACCGCGACCCGGCTCTGGGTGAACGCGCTGCGCATCACCGCCTGACCTGGCGCCCCCAGGCGTTGAATGGGGGTTCATGTGTCATTCGCTGGCCGCGATTGGTCACTGAAGCCCCATTCAACGGTTGGTGGCAGGACTGCAGTGAACCTTGAACTTGACGCCGGATTCAACTATATAGTTGGGGCGAGGCGGCATCGGCGCGAGAGCGGGGGTCGGCAGTGAAGGTTGCAGGCAAGGTCGCCGTCGTCACCGGGGGCGGAGGCGGCATCGGCGGCGCGCTCGCGCGGGCCCTGGTCGACGCGGGCGCGCGGGTCGTTGTCGCGGACCTGGTCGGGCCCGCGGCGCGGGACGTCGCGGACACGATCAACGCCGCGCATCCCGCCGCCGCGGTCGCCGCGGCCGCCGACGTGTCGGACACCGACGCGATCCGCGGCCTGATCGCCCTGGCGGAGAGAGAATTCGGGCCCGTCGACCTGTACTTCGCCAACGCTGGCATCACCGGGGCGCCCGGCCTCGACGCCGACGACGGCGCCTGGGACCTGGCCCTCGACGTCAATCTCCGCGCCCATGTTCGGGCCGCACGACTGCTGGTTCCGGGCTGGGTCGAGCGCGGCGACGGCTACTTCGTCAGCACCGCGTCGGCCGCGGGACTGCTCACCCAGATCGGCGGCGCCACCTACGCGGTCACCAAACACGCCGCCGTCGGGTTCGCCGAGTGGCTCAGCGTCACCTACGGCGACCGGGGTGTGAAGGTCAGCTGCCTGTGCCCCCAGGGGGTGAACACCCGACTGCTGTTCCCCGAGGAGGACGCCGGCGTACTCAGTGCGGCGGCGGCGAAGGCCATCACTTCGGCGGGCAAGGTCCTCGAGCCTGCCCAGGTCGCCGCCGACACCCTCGCCGCGATCGACGAGGAGCGGTTCCTGATCCTGCCGCACCCGCAGGTGCTGGACATGTTCCGGCACAAGGGTGCCGACTACGACCGGTGGCTGCGCGGGATGCGCCGCTATCAGGCGTCCCTGCTCGACCGGGGCTGACCTCGCCCGTCCCTCCCATCCGTCAGGAGTTCGCATGTCCCTGTTCGACATCTCGGAACGCGCCACGCAGCTGCAGGAGGACCTGCAGGCCTTCATGGACTCGCACGTGTACCCGGCCGAGTCCGTGTACGAGGAGCAGATGCGCGCCTCCGGCGACCCGCACTTCCAGCCGCCGATCCTCGAGGACCTCAAGGTCGAGGCCAAGAGGCGGGGACTGTGGAATCTCTTCCATCCGCATCCCGGGACCGGGGCTGGCCTGACCAACCTCGAGTACGCGCCGCTCGCCGAGATCATGGGCCGCAGCCATCTCGCGTCCGAGGCCTGCAACTGCAACGCGCCCGACACCGGAAACATGGAGGTACTCGAACTCTTCGGCACCGAGGAGCATCGGGAGAAGTACCTGAAGCCGCTGCTCGACGGCACGATGGCCTCCGCCTTCGCGATGACCGAGCCGCGGGTCGCCAGCTCCGACGCGACCAACGTCGAGCTGTCGATGGTCCGGGACGGTGACGAATACGTCCTCAACGGCCGAAAGTGGTTCGCGTCCAACGCCCTGCACCGCAACTGCAAGGTGATGATCGTGATGGGCAAGACCGATCCGACCGCGCCGACGCATCGGCAGCAGACGATGATGGTCGTCCCGATCGACGCGCCCGGTGTCACCGTGCTGCGCGGACTGCCCGTCTTCGGCTACCAGGACCGCGAGGGGCACGCCGAGATCGACTTCACCGACGTGCGCGTCCCCGCAACGGACGTGCTCAAGGGGGAGGGGGAGGGCTTCGCGATCAGCCAGGCCCGGCTCGGGCCCGGCCGCATTCACCACTGCATGCGCGCCATCGGGATGGCCGAGCGGGCACTTGAGCTGATGTGCAGGCGCGCCCAGTCCCGGGTCACGTTCGGCAGGCCGGTCGCCGACAACGCGAACATTCAGGACTGGATCGCGGAGGCGCGCATCGACATTGAGATGATTCGGCTGCTCACCCTCAAGGCCGCGTACCTGATGGACACGGTCGGCAACAAGCAGGCGCAGACGGAGATCGCCGCGATTAAGGTGGCCGCGCCCACCATCGCACTGACGATCGTGGACCGCGCGATTCAGGTGCACGGCGGCGCTGGCGTCACCGACGACTTCCCCCTTGCGATGGCGTACGCGCACCTGCGCACCCTCCGCCTCGCCGACGGACCGGACGAGGTGCACAAGCGGGCCCTCGCCCGCCGCGAACTCCGCCGGTACCGCGAGCTGCGACCGGAAGGGCACTGAGCACCATGACGAGCACGGACTTGACCGGGCGGACCGCGATTGTCACCGGTGCTTCCCGCGGCATCGGTCTTGCTGCCGCGCAGGCACTCGCCGCCGCGGGCGCCAACGTGGTTCTCACCTCCCGCAAGCAGGAGGCCGCGGACGAGGCCGCGGCGTCGATTACCAGCAGCGCCGGAGGCGGTGCGCATGTCACCGGTAACGCGATCGGGGTTGGCGCGCACGCGGTGGAGGAGGACCAGGCCCGTCGCTGCATCGCGCTGACACTCGAACGATTCGGCAGCATCGACATTCTCGTCAACAACGCGGGAACCAACCCGGCGTTCGGTCCGCTGATCGCCCAGGATCACGGCCGGTTCGCGAAGACGATGGACGTGAACCTGTGGGCGCCGCTGCTGTGGACCGGCATCGCCACCGAGGCGTGGATGGGGGAGCACGGCGGATCGGTGATCAACACCGCGTCCATCGGCGGGCTCGGTCACGAACCGGGCATCGGCCTGTACAACGTGTCCAAGGCAGCGCTGATCTATCTGACCAAGCAACTGGCACTGGAACTCTCACCGATGGTGCGAGTGAACTCGGTTGCCCCCGGCGTGGTGCGCACCAGGCTCGCCGAGGCGCTGTGGAAGGAACACGAGGCGCAGGTCGCTGCCTCGACCGCGCTGGCCCGCATCGGCGAACCGGGCGACATCGCCGCGGCGATCGCGTTCCTCGCGTCCGACGCCGCCTCCTGGATCACCGGCGAGACCATGGTGATCGACGGCGGCCAGCGGCTCGGTGACGCACTCCCGTACCGGAACGGAGCGCCGTTCGGCAGCTGATCGCGCGCCGGACGCGGACCTGACCAGGGGCACCCGGGGACTCCTGTGCGAATGTGTGTCGCACAGCACCCGACGTCGAAGGAGTCGCCCGTGGCCCAGCTCCCCCTCCCCGGAGCCGATCGGCGTGCGCGATGACCACGACCCGGGTGGAGGAGCCGCCCCGGCAGGCGCCGACGCTGCTGCTGCCGGCGTTGTGCCTGATCGTGATGACCATTTCGGTGCTGCAGACCGTGGTCGTGCCGATCGTGGGCCGCATCGGAATCCAGTTGGGCGAGGATCGATCCGCGGTCGGCTGGGTGCTCACCGCGAACCTCCTCGCCGCGGCGGTCGCCACCCCGATCCTCGGCCGCCTCGCCGACCTGCGCGGCAAACGCCCGGTGCTGATCGGTGTGCTCGTCGCGGTGCTGTGCGGGTCCCTGATCGCGGCGGTGGCAGCGACGCTGCCGTGGTTGGTCCTCGGCCGGGTGCTGCAGGGCGCGTCGTTCGCGCTGTTCCCGATCGGCATCGCGGTGCTGCGCGACGAGCTGCCTACCGACCGACTGGTCGGCGGGATGGGCCTGCTGTCCGGCACTCTCGGCGTCGGCGGCGCCGCGGGGATGGTGGTCACCGGACTGCTCGTCCACGACGACAGCGACTATCGGCGGGTGTTCTGGCTCGCGTCCGCGGTCGGCGCCGTCGCACTGGCCGCGGCCGTGGTCGCGGTCCCGCCCCGGGCACGGGCTGCGGCGGGCACCCTCGACTGGACCGGCGCGGTGCTGCTCGCGGTGGGGTTGATCCTGGTCCTGCTCGCGCTGTCCGAGGGCGGCGACTGGGGCTGGCGGTCCCCGCCGACCGTCGGCTGCGCGGCGGCCGGAATCGCCGTCCTGGCAGGGTGGTTCGCGTTCGAGCGCCGCGCAGCTGAGCCGCTGGTGTCGCCGCGAATGCTGACCCACCGACCGGTGTTGGTCGCGAACATCACCGCGATGCTCGTCGGCGCCGCGATGTTCGTCGCGTTCCTCGCCTGCTCCGTTCTCGTCCAGACGCCGCCCGAGGCCGCCGGATACGGGTTCGGCGCAACGATCTTCGAGACCGGGGTGGTGTACCTGCTCCCCGGCGCCGTCGCCGGCGTCATCGCATCGACCGCCAGCGGTCGATTGCTGCACCGCTTCGGTGCCCGCGCGGTGATGATCACCTCCTGCGCCGTCGGGGTTGGTGGTTTCGTGCTGATTGCGGTGTCCCACGACCTGACCGTGTCGGTGATCGTCGCGATGGTCGCGGTGCAGGTCTTCATCAGCCTCGCCTATGCGGCGCTGCCCGCGATGCTGGTCGCGGAGGTGAGCCGGGCCGAGACCGGGGTCGCGAACAGCGTCAACTCGATCTGCCGCACGGTCGGCAGTTCACTCTCGAGCGCGCTGGTGTCGACCCTGCTCGCGACCCTGACCGTCGCCGGCACCGTCCTGCCGAGGGAGGGCGCGTTCGTGATCGCGTTCGGTGTCGGTGCCGGCGCGGCGGCACTCGCGTTGGTGCTCACCGTGGTCGCGTCCGGCCCGCTCGCACGGACGTCGACCCGGCGGGAGGGGGCCGAGGTGCGAGAGGGGTTGGCGACCGCGTAGTGACAGCGGTCGTGCACGATCGTGCATCGGGGCGGGACGTGAACGGAATCGCAACTCGGCGGCAAGCCGGGCGGGCGGTGGCATGGGAAGGAAGCGGCGCGCGTGGATCCGGATCCGATCGACGAACTCGAATCCGAGTTGGTGGACATGTGGCGGCGCGGCGGGGTCAGCGCCCGCGCGCGGGCCACCGCCGTCGACCCGAAGCTGGACGCGGCCTGCTATCCGCTGCTGATGCTGCTGACTCGCCGGGCCGACGCGGTCCCGATGGCAACGCTGATAGAGGTGCTCGGGGTGGGGAAGTCGACGCTGAGCAGGCAGGTGGACGCCGTGACCCGGCTCGGGCTTGCGCGCAGGATCTCGGACCCGTCCGATGCGCGGGCGCGCCTGGTCGAACTGACACCCGAGGGTCGGGTGCGGCTGGTGGCGCACCGGGACGAGCACATCGCGGTGTGGCGGCGGAAGCTGGCGAGGTGGGACCCGGACGACCTGCGGGCGCTGTCGGCGCTGTTGCGCAGGCTCGGCGACGAGGTGGGGTGAGCGCCACGCCACATTAGTTGCTGGATGCAATCAACTGGGTATATGGTTGCAACCATCAACTAATGGAGGGTGAGATGGTCAGTCCGGAATCCGCGTCGAATCTGATCGAGTCGCTGCGTTCTCTGGTCCGGCACGCGCGCGCGGTCGCGGCGCGGGGCACCCATCCCGGGATGCTGCCGCCACCCCTCGGCGCACTGCTCTCGCACATCGCCTGCGCGCAGGGGCATCGCCCGAGCGCGATGGCCGAGGACCTGCGGGTGACGCAGTCCGCGCTCAGCAGGCAGGTCGCGCACGCCGAGTCGCTCGGCTACGTCGTGCGCACCCCGGACCCGCTCGACGGCCGCGCCAGCCTGCTCTCGCTGTCGGAGGCGGGGACGGAGGCGCTCCGGGTGCATCGGGAGGTGCAGCTCGAGTGGGCGATGTCCGCGCTCGCCGACTGGACCGAGGACGAGGTGCAGGATCTCACCGCGCGCCTCGAACGATTGCTCGGCACGGCCGGGGCCAGGCCCCGTCAGGCATCCGCCACCCACTGACCTTGTCACCATCACCCCCGCGGCCGACGGTTCGTCGGCCGCTCGTCCATTCCGGCGCCCATCGCGTGCGGATCCAGTCCCCACAGGAGTGAGCATGAGTTCGTCGCAATCCCCGGACAGTCCGCCAGCCACCGGCGCCGACATCGACGGCATGACCCACAAACAGAAGGTCGAGGCCCTCGTCGGGCTGCTGCTCGGCATGTTCGTCGCGTTCCTCTCGTCGACGATCGTCTCCAACGCATTGCCCACAATCATCACCGAACTCAAGGGCACCCAGGACCAGTACACCTGGGTGGTCACCGCGACCCTCCTCGCGTCGACCGCGACCACGCCGATCTGGGGCAAGTTCGCCGACCTCGTCAGCAAGAAGCTCCTGGTCCAGCTGTCGCTGGTGGTGTTCACCCTCGGCTCCGTGCTCTCCGGCCTCGCGACCAGCGTCCCGATGCTGATCGGGTTCCGCGTCATCCAGGGCCTCGGCCTCGGCGGCCTGCAGGCGCTCGGCATGATCGTCATCGCCGCGATGTTCAGCCCCCGCGAACGCGGCCGCTACCAGGGACCGATGGCCGCGGTGATGTCCGTCGCCACCGTCGCGGGGCCGCTCCTCGGCGGCGTCATCGTCGACACCAGCTGGCTCGGCTGGCGCTGGTGCTTCTTCGTCGGCGCCCCGCTGGCCGTCATCGCCCTCGTCGTCATCGGCCGCACGCTGAACCTGCCCGTCGTCAAGCGGGACGTGAAGATCGACTACGTCGGCGCCACCCTGATCGCCGCCGGCGTGAGCGTGCTGCTGATCTGGGTGACCCTCGCGGGCAAGAACTTCGCGTGGGCCTCCGCCACCTCCTACGAGCTCGTCGCGGTCGGCGTGGTGCTGCTCGGCCTGGCGATCTTCGCCGAGACCCGGGCCAAGGACCCCGTCGTTCCGCTGCGCCTGTTCAAGGACCGGACGATGACCCTCGCCACCCTCGGCAGCATCGCCGTCGGTGTCGCGATGTTCGGTGGCGCGGTGTTCCTCGGCCAGTACTTCCAGATCGCGCGCGGCTACTCGCCGACCGCGGCGGGCCTGCTCACGCTGCCGATGGTGATCGGGTCGATGATCTCGGCAACCGTGTCCGGTCAGCTCATCACCAAGTACGGCAAGTGGAAGCGCTTCCTGATCGTCGGCGCGCTCGGCATGTCCGCGGGCTTCCTGCTGCTCGGCACCACCGACCACAGCACGAACATGGCGCTCGTCGGGGTGTACCTGTTCATCCTCGGTGCGGGCATGGGCATGACCATGCAGAACCTGGTGCTGCCGGTGCAGAACAACGTCGCACCGACCGACCTGGGGTCGGCGACCGCGACGGTGGCCTTCTTCCGGTCGCTCGGCGGCGCGGCGGGCGTGTCCGTGCTCGGTGCGGTGCTGTCCACCCACGTGGCCGACCTGATCACCAAGGGCCTGATCGCGGGCGGCGTCGACATGAGCCAGGCGGGCGGATCCGGCGCGGGCCTGTCCAACCTGAACGACCTGCCCGCACCGATCGCCGAGATCGTCCGCGCCGCCTACGGGGACGCCACCGCCCGAATCTTCCTGATCTCCGGCATCCTCGCGCTGCTGAGCCTGGTCGCGATCGCCTTCCTCAAGGAGGTCGCGCTCAAGACCCACAGCGGCATCGAGCAGCTGGCGGCCGAGCGGGCAGCGCAGGGCGCGGCCGACACCGTGTCGATCGGTGGCGCCGACCCCGAGCTGATCTCGGAGATCGACGAGCTCGAGGACCGGGCCGAGTACGACTCCGGACCCGGACGGAACGCCACGCGCTGACCGCGTCCCGGTGACAGTGTGGGATGCCTCCCGGATGCCGGGAGGCATCCCACACTGTTCCTCTCTGGCTATGTTGGTCCCATGACGACGACCCAGGCCCGTACCCGTCGCCGCGTGCTCGGGTGGACGGCCGCCGCCGTCACCGCGCTCGCCGTTCTCGTCGCGGGCGTGCTGTTGGCGGTCCCGAGCCGCTACCTGCCCTGGGACACCACCGCGTTCCCCGACATCGACCGCGCCGCGCTGTCCGCGGAGCAGGCCCGGGTCGTCGACCTCCTCGCCGCCGAACACGACGCGCAGCGACCCGGCACCTTCTACGCCGAGGGGGTGACCGAACCGTGGTGCGCTGACTTCGTCAGCTGGATCATGCGGGAGGCCGGGATGCCGCTGTCGAACCCGAACTCCGGGCACTGGCGCATCCCCGGCGTCTACACGCTGCAGGAGTACTACGAGTCGCAGGGCCGGTTCGAGGCCGCCGAGGCTGGCTACCGTCCGGTGGTCGGCGACGTCGTGCTGTACGACAACACCAGCTGGGTGGGTCAGCACACGAACATCGTGGTCGCGGTGGACGGCGGCACCGCGACCACCGTCGGCGGCAACGAGATGGGCCGGATTCGCGTGCACCGCATCGACTGGGCGTCCGACTCCGCCGTCGTCGGGTTCGGACGGCTCGGCGCCTGAACCGGCTCGGCGCTGGGGTTCCGCTACAGGCCGGCCCGGTCGAGGGCGTCGTCGATCGCGTCCCGGACCTCCTCGAGGCTCCGCCCGGACGTCAGCTCGCGGGCGGTCAGCTCCTCCATCTGCGCCTCGACCTTGGCGTAGCGCGCCAGCCACCGCTCCCTGTCCGCCTGCCAGTAGCCCATCACGTGATACCGCTCCGGCGCCCAGCCGAGGGTTCGGCGCAGATACCCGCGGACCGTGCGGGAGGCGCCCGTCTCGCCCGCCGCCCACACATAGTCCGGCCGATGCGCGGCGACGAGGTCGGGCAGCGCCCCAGGCAGCGCGCTCGGGGTCGCCCCGTTACCGGTTCCGTGCAGCCACGTCATGCTCAGGTCCGCGGCACTGTCCCAGGTCTGCTCGTCGGCGGCGTCGGGGACCTCGGCGGCGACGTGCACCGCGACCCCGGCCGAAACGGACTCGACGATCCGGCCCGCGGCGGGCAGCGCCGACAGGTCCGCGAGGACGAGCAGTCGCCGGGCGGCCACCGGTGGGCGGTACCAGCCCTTGGGCCGGGACACCCGGACGGCGGCGCCGGGGACCGCGGTCCGCGCCCACTCGGCAGCGGGGCCGCCCGCGTGCACGGCGAAGTCGACATCGAGCATCCGGGCGCCGGGGTGCCACGCCCGGACGGTGTAGCTGCGATTGTGCCGGCGGTCATCGGCCGCGTCCTCGAAGTCGATCAGCACCCGCTCGTCGGGGTCGCCGCTCGAGGTGAACCCCGCGAGTTCGGGACCGGTGAACCGGAGTCGCCGCAGGCTGGGGGACAGGGTCGCCGCTGCGGCGACGCTGGCGCGGAATCGGGGTTCGTCGTCGGCGGGCACGCACCAACAGTAGGGGTGTTGCTGCGCGATGCCGCACACCCGCTGGTTGGCGGGGCGTGAACGAAGGAAAGTGTGATGGGCGACACGCCGGTGCGACCTGCGGCGCGTCGCCCTCGGCGTCGCGCGACCTGGGAATTTCACGATTGTGGTTCACAACATCTCGCGCTGTGTGGATATGTCGGCCACTAGGTGTAGTGTCTAGAACACCGAGAGGGCAGTGCCGGAACGGTCGAGAAACAGGGCCGGCAAGGCTGAGAAACAGGGCCGACGGACTGCTCGGTAGGTGAGATCGACGTCACATGACAACGTCCCGATCCCGCCGTCGGTGGGCGTGTCCGACCGTGTTTCGCGAGGTGCCAGCACCACTGTTCGTCGTCCGTCACTGATCCGTTCGTAAGCCAAGGGGAAGAGGACTTACATGAGCATCACCGTCTACACCAAGCCGGCGTGCGTTCAGTGCAATGCGACCTACCGGGCGCTCGACAAGGCCGGCGTCGAGTACTCCGTCATCGACATCTCCGAGGACGCCGAGGCGCGTGACTACGTGATGGCTCTCGGGTACCTGCAGGCGCCCGTCGTGGTGGCCGGTGACGACCACTGGTCCGGTTTCCGCCCGGATCGCATCAAGTCCCTGACGGCCAGCGTCGCCTGAAGCGGCCCGTCACCCGAGCAGACCTACGGAGATGATCGGCCGTGACCTCGGTGGTCTATTTCTCCAGTGCATCGGAGAACACCCATCGCTTCGTGCAGAAGCTGGGAATCCCCGCAATCCGCATCCCGTTGCACGACCGCGACGGCACGTTCGAGGTCGATGAACCGTACGTCCTGATCCTGCCCACCTACGGTGGCGGGACGACGGTGACCGGCCGAGACACCAGTTACGTGCCGAAGCAGGTCATCAGATTCCTCAATAACACGCATAACCGTTCCCTCATTCGAGGGGTGATCGCAGCCGGTAATACGAACTTCGGCGAGTCGTATTGCTATGCCGGCAACGTGATTTCGCAGAAATGTCAGGTTCCGTACCTGTATCGCTTCGAACTCATGGGCACCGCCGACGACGTTGTGGCCGTCCGTGACGGTCTCGAGCATTTCATGGAGAGTGAACAGTGGCACCGACCATCACAGACGCAGCCCCGGCTGGGAGTGTAGAGCGCGCTACGGCACGACCCGATTCGTCCGCGGGGGAGCTCGACTACCACGCGCTGAACGCGATGCTGAACCTGTACGGCCCGAACGGCGAGATTCAGTTCGACAAGGACCGCGAGGCCGCGCACCAGTACTTCCTGCAGCACGTCAACCAGAACACCGTCTTCTTCCACAACCTGGACGAGAAGCTGGACTACCTGATCAAGGAGAACTATTACGAGCGTGAGGTTCTCGATCAGTACACCCGCAACTTCGTCAAGGATCTGATCGACCGCGCGTACGCGCACAAGTTCCGGTTCCCGACGTTCCTCGGGGCGTTCAAGTACTACACCTCGTACACGCTCAAGACGTTCGACGGCAAGCGCTACCTGGAGCGCTTCGAGGACCGGGTGTGCATGGTCGCGCTGACCCTCGCCGCGGGCGACGAGCGTCTCGCCGAGCAGCTCGTCGACGAGATCATCTCCGGCCGGTTCCAGCCGGCGACCCCGACGTTCCTCAACTCCGGCAAGAAGCAGCGCGGCGAGCCCGTCTCCTGCTTCCTGCTGCGCATCGAGGACAACATGGAGTCCATCGGTCGCGCGATCAACTCGGCGCTGCAGCTGTCCAAGCGCGGCGGTGGAGTTGCGTTGCTGCTCAGCAACGTTCGCGAGCACGGCGCCCCGATCAAGAAGATCGAGAACCAGAGCTCCGGCGTCATCCCGATCATGAAGCTGCTCGAGGACTCCTTCTCGTACGCGAACCAGCTCGGTGCCCGTCAGGGTGCGGGCGCGGTGTACCTGCACGCGCACCACCCCGACATCTACCGCTTCCTCGACACCAAGCGGGAGAACGCGGACGAGAAGATCCGGATCAAGACGCTGTCCCTCGGCGTCGTCATCCCGGACATCACGTTCGAGCTGGCGAAGAAGAACGAGGACATGTACCTCTTCTCGCCGTACGACGTCGAGCGCATCTACGGCAAGCCCTTCGCCGACATCAACGTCACCGAGAAGTACTACGAGATGGTCGACGACAAGCGGATTCGCAAGTCGAAGATCAAGGCGCGCGAGTTCTTCCAGACCGTCGCCGAGCTGCAGTTCGAGTCCGGCTACCCGTACATCATGTACGAGGACACCGTGAACCGCGCCAACCCGATCGCTGGCAAGGTCACCCACTCGAACCTGTGCTCGGAGATCCTGCAGGTCTCCACCCCGTCCGAGTACAACGACGACCTCACCTACAGCAAGGTCGGCAAGGACATCTCCTGCAACCTCGGGTCGCTGAACATCGCGAAGACGATGGACTCGCCGGACTTCGCGCAGACCATTGAGACCTCCATCCGCGCGCTGACCGCGGTCGCCGACCAGACGTCCATCGACTCGGTGCCGTCGATCCGGCGGGCGAACGACGAGGGCCACGCGATCGGGCTCGGGCAGATGAACCTGCACGGCTACCTCGCCCGCGAACGCGTCCACTACGGCTCGGCCGAGGGGATCGACTTCACCAACATCTACTTCTACACGGTGGTGTTCCACGCGATCCGGGCGTCGAACGAGATCGCGAAGGAGCGCGGCAGCTACTTCGCCGGCTTCCCGGAGTCGAAGTACGCCACGGGCGAGTACTTCGACAAGTACACCGACCAGGTGTGGGAGCCGGCAACCGAGCGGGTCCGGCAGCTGTTCGCCGACGCGGGCGTGCACATCCCCACCCAGGACGACTGGCGTGAACTGAAGGCGTCCGTGCAGCAGCACGGCATCTACAACCAGAACCTGCAGGCCGTCCCGCCGACCGGGTCGATCTCCTACATCAACAACTCCACCAGCTCCATTCACCCCGTGGCGTCGAAGATCGAGATCCGCAAGGAAGGCAAGATCGGCCGCGTCTACTACCCGGCGCCCTACCTGACGAACGACAACCTGGAGTACTACCAGGACGCGTACGAGATCGGGTACGAGAAGATCATCGACACCTACGCCGCGGCCACCCAGCACGTGGACCAGGGCCTGTCGCTGACGCTGTTCTTCAAGGACACCGCCACCACCCGCGACATCAACAAGGCGCAGATCTACGCGTGGCGCAAGGGCATCAAGACGCTGTACTACATCCGCCTGCGGCAGATGGCCCTCGAGGGCACCGAGGTGGAGGGTTGCGTCAGTTGCATGCTATGAGTCTTGCTAACGACTTTTCGAATGGAGTGAGGGCATCGTGAGCCAGAAGATCAAGCTGATCGACCGGGTGTCGGCGATCAACTGGAACCGCGTCCCCGACGAGAAGGACGCGGAGGTGTGGGACCGTCTCACCGGCAACTTCTGGCTGCCCGAGAAGGTCCCGGTCTCCAACGACATCCCGTCCTGGAACACCCTCACCGCGCACGAGCAGCAGCTCACCATGCGGGTGTTCACGGGCCTGACGCTGCTCGACACGATCCAGGGCACCGTCGGCGCCGTCTCGCTGATCCCGGACGCGTTGACCCCGCACGAGGAGGCGGTGTACACCAACATCGCGTTCATGGAGTCGGTGCACGCCAAGAGCTACTCGAGCATCTTCTCGACGCTGTGCTCCACCCGCGACATCGACGACGCGTTCCGCTGGTCGGAGGAGAACCCGAACCTGCAGCGTAAGGCGGAGATCGTCCTCGAGTACTACACCGGGGACAGCCCGCTTAAGCGGAAGGTCGCCTCGACGCTGCTCGAGTCGTTCCTGTTCTACTCGGGCTTCTACCTGCCGATGTACTGGTCGTCGCGGGCCAAGCTCACTAACACCGCGGACCTGATCCGGCTGATCATCCGCGACGAGGCCGTGCACGGGTACTACATCGGCTACAAGTACCAGAAGGGACTTGAGCAGCTCACCCAGGCCGAGCGCGACGACCTGAAGAATTACACGTTCGAGCTGCTGTTCGAGCTGTACGACAACGAGGTCGAGTACACCCAGGACCTCTACGACGAGGTCGGGCTCACCGAGGACGTCAAGAAGTTCCTCCGCTACAACGCGAACAAGGCACTGATGAACCTCGGCTACGAGGGCCTGTTCCCGAAGGACGAGACCGACGTCAACCCGGCGATCCTGTCGGCGCTGTCCCCGAACGCGGACGAGAACCACGACTTCTTCTCCGGCTCCGGCTCCAGCTACGTCATCGGCAAGGCCGTCAACACCGAAGACGAGGACTGGGACTTCTAGCGCCCCCTCCCGCTGCCGCCCGACCGCGACCCCGCCCGACCCCCACCCCGCCCGACCCCCACCCCGTCCCTGACCGAATGTGGGATTCGATCACTTCACCTGACCGAATCCCACATTCGGTCAGGGGGCGGGGGCGGTCAGGGGGGTGGGGGGCGGTCAGGTGGCTGGTGTTGGCGCTCGGTGCTCTTCTAACGCGACCCGAACCGGTCTAGCGTCGAACGTGACATTCACCAAGCGTCAGGAGGCGGCGATGAGTGGTCGGGTGGTGCATTTCGAGGTCCCGTTCTCGGACGGCAACCGGGCACGAGCGTTCTACCGGGACGTGTTCGGCTGGGAGTACCACGAGATTCCGGAGTACAACTACACCGGTGTGGCCACCGGGCCGACGGCCGACACCGGAATGCCCGCCGAACCGGGCTATATCGGCGGTGGCATGTTCGAACGGGAGCCGTCGTTCCCGCAGGGTCCGGTGATCACGATCGACGTCGCCAGCATCGATGACGCGCTGGCGAAGATCACCACCCTCGGCGGGGAGCCGGTGGGGGAGAAGACGGTGGTCGGCGAGATGGGGTTCGCCGCGTACTTCAAGGACCCCGAGGGGAACATCATGGGTCTGTGGGAGACGGCAGGCTAGCGCGCCAACGCCGGACGTCCGCGACGGGCGGGTCCGACGTCGGCGCGCGGCCCGCTGATCAGTACCGGAAGGTGACCGGCGCGGCCTGCTGCCCGGAGTAGGGGAGCAGGATGCTGGGCGCGAGGGGCGCCTCGAAACGTGCAGGGACGTCGGTGAATTCGCCGTCGACGGACCCCGGTGTCGCCGCGGTGTCGAGTTGCGCGAATCGGATCCGGTGCATCGCGTCGGTGCCGACCATGTTGCCGTCGGAGGTCTCCGCGGACAGGAAGGCGCCGCGGTCGGTGAACTCGATCCACGGGTTCGCGAGCGCGATCTCGGCGAGGTGGAACCGGGTGAACGAGACCACGGTGCCGCGGTAGCGGACGGTGCCGAGGCCGGTCGCCGGGTCGACGTCGGCGCCATCGAGTTCGAACGTGAGCCTGCCGTCGCCGCGGACGGACGCGCCGTCGCTGCCGACGACGGACCCCTGCGTCGTCGACTTGACCAGGTCGGTGTAGCCGGGCGCAACGCCCCACTGCAGGTCCTGGGCAGGCGGTACCGGGGTGTTGGGGCCGGGGGCCGGGTCGAAGGTGACCGGGACGGACAGCTCTTCCGCGGCGTTGACCGCGTCCGCGGCCGCATAGGTGTAGACGCCGTACGAGGCGTCCGGCGCGGTCTTCGCCGGCTTCGTCACGGTCAGCGTCGCGGTGAACGAGCCGTCGTCGGCGAGCGGCACCCACTGCTGCCGGATGGTGCGACGGAAGTCGAACGGGACGTCGGGCACCCGGTTCAGGGCGGACTCCGACATCACCCACGCGGTGGCCGACCGCTGCTGCCCGACCCGGGCCTCCGCGGGGGCGTCCTCGGACGGGCGCCAGTGCGGGGCGAACGCGCCGAAGGTGACGAAGGTGCCGTGCGGGACGCCGGGCGGGACCGGGACCGGCAGCCCGTCCGTGTTGGCGTTCGGGTCGAATCCGGTGCCGCGCACCACGATCCGGTCGCCCTCGTGGACGGCGGTGTCGCCGAGCGGGGTGACGCCGTCGGCGGCGAGCACCTCGATGTGCGCGGACCCCGGTGCGGCGGGCGCGGCGACCGCGGGGCTCGCGCCTGCGGAGGCGACCAGCGCCGCACCGAGCGCGGCGAACAGCAGTCGCCTAGTTGACATAGCCATTGAGGGAAACCTCCAGATCGTCGAGGATGCCGTTTGCGGCGATCACGCCGATGCCGGTCATCCAGATTTCGTCGTCGACGGTGAACACGCGCTTGTCCGTCACCGCGCCGAGCCGCTGCCACAGGTCGCCGTTCATGACGTCGACACCCTGGCCGCGGGCCTCGTCGCCGTAGAAGCTGACGTAGATGATGTCGCCGTCGGCCTTCGGCAGTTCCTCTTCGCTGAGTTCGGCGAACCGGCGATCCTGCGCGCCCTCGAGCCGTTGGAACGGGGGCCGCTGCACGCCCGCGTCGGCGAGGACCTGACCGGAGAAGCTGTCCGGGCCGTAGACGCGGATGATGCCCGGCATGAACCGCACGACCGAGGCCTGGGTCTCGGACGAGTTCAACGACTTTCCGGTCTCGGTGGCGGTGGTCTCGTACTCGTCGAGCACCTGCCGGGCACTGGCTCCGCGGCCGAGGGCGGTGCCGTCGAGGACCAGGTTGTCCTTCCACGTCAGGCCAACCCGCTCGGTGAACGTGGTCGGTGCGATGGCGGAGAGCCGCTCGTAGTCGTCCGGGGTGCGGAACTTCGAGCCGAGGATCAGGTCCGGCTGCAGTGCCGCGATCTTCTCGAAGTTGGGCTCCTGAACGGTGCCGACCGGTTCGACCGCCGCGATGGTCGCGCCGAGGTACTCGGGCTGCGCGCCGACCGCGCCGGCGACGGCTGCACCGACGAGGCGGTCCTGCAGTCCGAGCGCGCACACGGTGTCGAGCTTGTCGGTGTCGAGGACAACGATGCGCTGCGGGTCCGCAGGAATCTCGGACTCGCCAGCGGCGTGCGTGACCTTGCGAACCGCGCCGGTGACGCCTGCGGGGTCGACGGGGGCGGTGGGGCCGCAGACGTTCTCGGTGTCGCGGGCGTTGCCGAGGACGCCCGCGCCTGCGACGTTGGTGGTGCTCCGCACGATGCTGCTGGCGGCGTCGTCGGTGCCGGAGCCGCCGCACGCGGTCAGGGCGAGGGCGGTCGCGGCCAGCGCGGCGATCGGTGCCGCGCGGCGGGCAAGGGTGGGCTTGCGCATGGGGCTTGTGTCCTCTCGGTGGGGCTGGTTGAGACTATCCGCGCTGGGTATCGACGCCGAACGCCCGGGCAAGGTCGTCGAGGATGCCCTCGGCGCCCTGCACGCTGACCGCGGCCATCCACACCACGTCGTTGACGTCGACCTTCCGCCCGGTCAACCCGGCCCACAGTGGGTTGGTCAGGAACGGCTGGGCGTGTTCGGTGACGGCGGTGCTGCCGTCCGGCGGCTGGTAGGTGCTGACCGCGATCAGGTCCGCCTCCGCCTCGGTGATCAGCTCGGGGCTGATGTCGTTGGCGATGCTGGATGGCTTCGCCGGGTCGGGGTCGGCGCTCGCGGGTCGGGCGATGCCCGCGTCGGCGAGGACGATGCCGCTGAACGAGGTGGTCCGGTAGATGCGGGCCGTCGGTTCGCCAGCAAACCGGACGACCGACACCGTCGGATTGTTCGCGGCGGCGTTGATGGCGGCCCCGACGTCGGCGGCGTGCCGCTCGTACGCACCGATCTTCTGTTCGGCGAGGTCCTCCTTGCCCAGCGCGGTCCCGAGCAGACGGATGTTGTCCTTCCAGGTCGGTCCCGTGGTCTCGGACATGACGGTCGGGGCGATCTTGGACAGCTGGTTGTAGATCTCGCCGTGCCGGACCTTCGCGGACACGATGAGGTCGGGTTGCAGTTCGGCGATCTTCTCGAGGCTCGGCGTGGTGAGCGGCCCGACCGGAACGGCGTCGGCCGCGTAGGTGGCGCGGGCGTCGCCGAGGTAGTCGGGCAGGCCGTCGGTCCGGTAGGTGACGTAGCCGACGAGGTCGGTCTCGAGGAGCAGCACCGCATCGGAGTAGCTGGTGTCGAGGGCGACGATCCGCTGCGGTGCTGCCGGGATCTCGGTGGATCCGAGCGCGTGGTCGACGGTGCGGGGGAAGGCTCCGGCGCCGGCGGCGGGCGCGGCGGACTCGGTCCCGTCGGTGGACGAGCAGCCGGTGACGACGAGGACGGTGGCGGCCGCGGCGCCGAGCAGCGCGAGCAGTGGCCTTCTGCGCACCTTCACGGGAACTCCCATCAGTTAGGTAAGGAGAACCTTAGCAACCGGTGCTTCGGGTGGATTCGGGTGACCGCGGCCGGGCTCGTCGCCCCTGGTCAGCCGCGGGCGCGGGCAGGCGGCCGACACGAAGTACGACAGTGGGTAGGACCGGGTCCGCGGATCGTGGGGGGACGGTCTACGATTCCTCAGAGCGCAAGCCATGAGGATGGTCGTCTCGCTGCCCGAGGCGAACGTCCTGAGCGAGCCTGCCGAGCGACCAAGGGCACATTCAGGAGGATCAGTGACTGCCGTAGCGCCCCAGCCAGTCCCCGAGCTAACGGCCAAACGGCCGTTCCCGGCGAGGCTTGGACCTAAGGGTTCCTACATCTACAAGATGATCACCACGACCGATCCCAAGGTCCTCGGGATCATGTACATGGTGACGTCGTTCGCGTTCTTCCTGATCGGCGGCCTGATGGCCCTGCTGATGCGGTCGGAGCTCGCGATCCCGGGCATGCAGTTCCTGTCGAACGAGCAGTTCAACCAGCTGTTCACGATGCACGGCACGATCATGCTGCTGATGTACGCGACGCCGATCGTGTTCGGTTTCGCGAACTACATCCTGCCGCTGCAGATCGGCGCCCCCGACGTCGCGTTCCCGCGCCTGAACGCCTTCAGCTACTGGCTGTACCTGTTCGGCTCCACCGTCGCGACCGCCGGCTTCATCACCCCCGGTGGCGCCGCCGACTTCGGCTGGACCGCGTACAGCCCGCTGACCGACGCGGTGCACTCGCCCGGTGTCGGCGCGGACCTGTGGATCCTGGGTCTGGCCGTCAGCGGCCTCGGCACCATCCTCGGCGGCGTTAACATGATCACCACCGTGGTCTGCCTGCGTGCCCCCGGCATGACGATGTTCCGGATGCCGATCTTCACCTGGAACATCCTGGTGACCAGCGTCCTGATCCTGCTCGCCTTCCCGCTGCTGACCGCGGCGCTGCTCGGCCTGTTCGTCGACCGTCACTTCGGCGCGCACATCTTCGACCCCGCCAATGGCGGCGTCCTGCTGTGGCAGCACCTGTTCTGGTTCTTCGGTCACCCCGAGGTGTACATCATCGCGCTGCCGTTCTTCGGCATCGTGTCGGAGATCTTCCCGGTCTTCTCGCGCAAGCCGATCTTCGGCTACAGCGGCCTGGTCTACGCCACCCTGGGCATCGCCGCGCTGTCGATCGCCGTGTGGGCGCACCACATGTACGCCACCGGCGCCATCCTGCTGCCGTTCTTCTCGTTCATGACGTTCCTGATCGCGGTCCCGACCGGCGTGAAGTTCTTCAACTGGATCGGCACGATGTGGAAGGGGCAGTTGACGTTCGAGTCGCCGATGCTGTTCTCCGTCGGCTTCATCGTCACCTTCCTGTTCGGCGGCCTCTCGGGCGTCCTGCTCGCCAGCCCGCCGCTCGACTTCCACGTCACCGACTCGTACTTCGTGGTCGCGCACTTCCACTACGTGCTGTTCGGCACCATCGTGTTCGCCACCTACGCGGGCATCTACTTCTGGTTCCCGAAGATGACCGGCCGGATGATGGACGAGCGCCTCGCGAAGTGGCACTTCTGGCTGACCTTCCTCGGCTTCCACGCCACCTTCCTGGTGCAGCACTGGCTCGGCAACGAGGGCATGCCGCGTCGCTACGCGGACTACCTGCCGTCGGACGGCTTCACGACGCTGAACACGATCTCCACGATCGGCGCGTTCGTGCTCGGCGCCTCGACGCTGCCGTTCATCTGGAACGTGTTCAAGAGCTACCGGTACGGCGAGGTCGTCACGGTCGACGACCCGTGGGGCTACGGCAACTCCCTCGAATGGGCGACGAGCTGCCCGCCGCCGCGGCACAACTTCACCGAGCTGCCCCGGATCCGGTCGGAGCGGCCCGCGTTCGAGTTGCACTACCCGCACATGGTCGAGCGGATGCGCGCCGAGGCGCACGTCGGTCCCGGCCACAAGCAGCACGACGCCCCCGTCCTGGAGGACGCGCGCTAGGCGTGGCACGCAGCTGACCACGAGGCCCCGCCCGAGTTTCGGGCGGGGCCTTCTGGTCGTGAAAGCACGGTTGGCACAATGATGGGCGAGACCCGTGGCGGCGACCACGGGATGGAGGGAGTTTCTCGGTGGGTGCGGATGCCTCGATGAAGTCGGGGACCACGGTCCTGATCACGGTGACCGGTCGGGACCGGCCCGGTGTCACCTCGGTGCTGCTTGCCGCGTTGTCGCGGCACCACGTCAGCCTGCTCGACGTCGAGCAGGTCGTGATCCGCGGTCGACTGACGCTCGGCGTGCTCGTGGAGTGCCCGGCGGACCCGGAGGCGCTGCAGGAGGCGCTCGAGGACGCGATGGCGACCGTCGGCATGACCGTCGACGTCGAGATCGGCGCGGGCGCTGCGGAGCGGCCCGCTCCGTCCACGCACGCCGTCGTCGTGCTCGGCAGCCCCGTCACCGCGCGCTCGTTCAGTCACATCGCGCGGGAGTTGGCGAAGCAGGGGGCCAACATCGACTCCATTCGGGGGGTCGCGGACTACCCGGTCACCGGGCTCGAGCTGATGGTGACCGCCGCCGACGGAGGCGACGACGCGGACGCACGGCTGCGCACCGGACTGTCCGAGCTCGCGATGGTCGAGGCGGTCGACATTGCCGTCGAGCGGGCGGGCCTGGCCCGGCGGGCGAAGCGGCTGATCGTGTTCGACGTGGACTCCACCCTCGTGCAGGGCGAGGTCATCGAGATGCTCGCCGCCCACGCGGGCGTGGAGGACAAGGTCCGTGAGGTCACCGAGTCGGCGATGCGCGGCGAGATCGACTTCACCGAGTCCCTGCATCAGCGGGTCGCGACCCTCGCGGGACTGCCCGCGACGGTGATCGACGAGGTGGCCGCGTCGATTGAACTGACCGCAGGCGCCCGCACCACCATCCGGACGCTGCGCAGGCTCGGTTTCAAGTGCGGCGTCGTCTCCGGCGGCTTCGTCCAGGTGATCGAGGGCCTCGCCGAGGAACTGGAACTGGACTTCGTCCGCGCGAACACCCTCGAGATCGTTGACGGGGTGCTCACCGGCCGGGTGGTCGGCGAGGTCGTCGACCGGGCCGCGAAGGCCCGCGCGCTGCGCGAGTTCGCCGACTCGGCAGGGGTGGCGCTCGAGCAGACCGTCGCGGTCGGTGACGGCGCCAACGACATTGACATGCTCAACACCGCAGGCCTGGGGGTTGCGTTCAACGCCAAGCCCGCATTGAAGGAGGTCGCGGACACCGCGCTCTCGCACCCGTTCCTCGATGCCGTGCTCTTCGTCCTCGGTATCACCCGTCACGAGGTCGAGGCCGCCGACGCCGTCGATGGGCTGGTGCGCCGGGTCCCGCTGTGACGGCGGTGCCGGACGCCGGGTTCGCGGCCCGGCACGCGGTCCTCGCCGCCGGATACGGTGACCGGCCGGACCCGGACGATCCGGGGCGGGTGCTGGCGATGCCGCTGGTGCTGCACATCCCGAAACCCGATCCCCCCGAACGCAGTGCGCTGTTGGCGGCGGCGGCCGCGGCGACGATCGCGGTGTGTCTCGATGAGCGGGTCGGGGTCGGCTGTGACGGGGAACCGGGACCGTGGCACGCCGCGTACCGCGCCTGGACCGACGCCCGGATCCGGAAGGTCGCGCGCCGGGCGCGCGGCGCGCACTGGCGGGCCGCGCAGGAGGTGGACGGGGTCACCGTCGACGTGCGCGGCGCGCAGGCCCGGGCGTTCGTGCCCACCGAGGTCGGCGCGCTCGACCCGCGGCTGCGCAAGCTGCAGATCGGTGGCACCGACCTCGAACCCGACGACCCGGGCGAGCCTGCGGCCGACGCCCCGGTGCTGTGGCTGAACGCCCGACTCGGCATGACCGTCGGCAAGGCGGCGGCGCAGGTCGGGCACGCCGCGATGATCCTGGCGGGCGCGATGACCGTCGACCGGGCGGCCATGTGGGCGGCGGACGGCTACCGGTGCTCGGTCCGCGACGCCGACCCGGAGCTCTGGTCGACCCTGGTTCGCGCGGAGTCGGATGGCCGCGCGATTGCGGTGCGGGACGCCGGGTTCACCGAGGTCGCGCCGGGATCGATGACGGTGATCGCGGTCCCGGCTCGGGGGTGAGCGGGACGCGCTCCGGCCGTCCCGCGAGTTGGGCGCCTTCGTGGCGCTGAGCGTCGGAATCACCGGAACACGACCAACTCGCGGCGCCCGGCGTGTGGCCGGACCTCGAGTCGTCGGTGCCCCCGCGATGCCCGTTCGGGTGCCTCGGGTGCGGAGGTCCGACACGCGCCCGGACCCGGTGCACGGCCTCGACGTTCGTGCGGGAAGATGGCAGCCGTGTCCGAACCTGATCCCGATCTGCTCATCGACTTCGACGACGTCCTCATCCGCCGCGGTGGGGTGACTCTGGTGGGTCCGGTGACCTGGAAGGTGGAGCTCGACGAGCGGTGGGTCGTGCTCGGACCGAACGGGGCAGGGAAGACGTCGCTGCTGCGCATCGCCGCTGGGGAGGTGTACCCGACCTCGGGGCACGCGAACCTGCTCGGCGAGACCCTCGGCCGGGTCGACGTGAACGAGCTGAAGCCGCGGATCGGGTTGTCGTCCTCCGCGTTGGCGAACCGGGTTCCCGCGGACGAGCTGGTCAAGGACCTCGTCGTGTCCGCAGGCTATGCGGTGCTGGGCCGCTGGCGGGAGCGGTACGAGGAGATGGACACCGACCGCGCGGTGGAGATCCTCGAGAGCATCGGCGCCGAGCACCTCGCCGACCGCACCTACGGCACCCTGTCCGAGGGGGAGCGCAAGCGGGTGTTGATCGCCCGGGCCCTGATGACCGACCCGGAGCTGCTGCTGCTCGACGAGCCCGCCGCGGGCCTCGATCTCGGTGGTCGCGAAGAGCTCGTCGCCCGGCTCGGGGACCTGGCCGCCGACCCCGACGCGCCGGCGACGGTGCTGATCACCCACCACGTCGAGGAGATTCCGCCCGGGTTCACCCACGCGCTGCTGCTGAAGGAGGGGGAGGTTGTCGCGCAGGGGCTGATCGACGACGTCATCACGGCGGAGAACCTGACCGCGGCGTTCAGCCAGTCGATCGCCCTCGACCGCGTCGACGGGCGCTTCTTCGCGCGCCGCAGCAGGCTGCCCGGCCAGCATCGCCGCTGACCCACCCCCGCTCCGCCCGGAGCGGGTGTGGGGGGTGCCGGTCGGCGGCGGTTCGCGCGGCGTAAGTTGCGTCACATGGCTTCGAATGAACTGCACGCCGACGTCCCGGTGAAGGACGCGTCCACCGTCATCCTCGTCCGGGACGGCGCGTCCGGGCCGGAGGTGTTCCTGCTCCGCCGGGTCGGCGGGATGGCGTTCGCCGGGGGGATGACGGTGTTCCCCGGCGGCGGCGTCGACCCGCAGGACGCGACCGCGGAGGTCGCGTGGGCGGGCCCGCCGGTGTCGTGGTGGGCGGAACGGTTCGGCGTCGACGAGGCGCGGGCGAAGGCGTTGGTGTGCGCGGCGGTGCGGGAGACGTTCGAGGAGTGCGGGGTGCTGCTCGCTGGCCCGACCGCGGAGACGGTCGTCTCCGACACGTCCGGCTACGCGCAGGCCCGCAGGCAGCTCGAGTCGCGGGAACTCTCGTTCAGCGAGTTCCTCGCCCGTGAGGGTTTGGTGCTGCGCGCGGATCTGCTTCGGCCGTGGGCGAACTGGATCACCCCGGTCGGAGAGCACCGGCGGTACGACACCCGCTTCTTCGTCGCCGCGGCGCCCGCGGGGCAGAACGCGGACGGGGAGACCTCGGAGGCCGCGGCCGTCGCCTGGCAGACGCCGGAGGAGGCGATCACCGACTGGCGGGAGGGCCGCACCATGCTGCTACCGCCGACGTGGACGCAGCTGCGGTCGATCGCGTCCTTCGGGTCGGTGGCCGAGGTGCTCGCCGCCGAGCCGGAGATCCCGCAGATCCTGCCGACGCTGTACCGCGAGGACGGCGGGTTGCGGGTGCGGTTCCCGGGGCAGGAGCCGTACTACGCAGCAGGGATCCATCCCTGGAGCACCCGGTAGCGCCGCCGGATCCGGGTTCGCGCGCTAGCGGTAGCCTTCGAGCATGGCTGAGTTCGTAACCCTCGAAGTTTCCGACGGCATCGGCACCATCCGACTGGCCCGTCCCCCGATGAACGCGCTGAATCGTCAGTTGCAGGAGGAGTTGCGGGCCGCGGCCCGCGAGGCCACCGTCAACGACGACGTTGCCGCGGTGATCGTGTACGGCGGCGAGAAGGTGTTCGCCGCCGGTGCGGACATCAAGGAGATGGCGGAGATGTCGTACGCCGACATGGCGCCGATCGCGGGTGAGCTGCAGTCCGCGCTCGGCGTGATCTCGGAGATCCCGAAGCCGACGGTCGCGGCGATCACCGGCTACGCGCTCGGTGGCGGACTGGAGATCGCGCTCGGCGCCGACCGCCGCATCGCCGGTGACAACGCGAAGCTGGGGGTTCCCGAGGTGCTGCTCGGCGTCATCCCCGGTGGCGGCGGCACCCAGCGGCTGGCCCGGCTGATCGGGCCTGCGAAGGCGAAGGACATGGTGTTCACGGGTCGCTTCGTCGCTGCCGAGGAGGCCCTCGCGATCGGGTTGATCGACGAGATGGTCGCGCCCGACGAGGTGTACAACGCGGCGCGCGCGTGGGCGTCGAAGTTTGTCGGCGGTGCCGCCCGTGCGCTCGCCGCGGCGAAGGCGTCCATCGACCAGGGCCTCGACACCGACCTGAACACCGGACTGAAGATCGAGGCCGCGCAGTTCGCTGGCCTGTTCGCGACCGAGGATCGGTCCATCGGCATGGCGTCGTTCATCGAGAACGGGCCGGGTAAGGCGAAGTTCGTCGGCAAGTAGCACCGTCGTCCCGGGGGTCGCGCTGCCGCGGCTCCCGGGACGATCATTCTCTGAAACTAGAACTTGTTCATCCCTTACCACCGGGTAGGCTCACCACCATGACTGCAAGCTCGAACGACGACGTCGTCGATCCCGCTCCGAACCCGCACGCCACCGCCGAACAGGTCGAGGCCGCGCTCAAGGACACCAAGCTCGCCCAGGTTCTGTACCACGACTGGGAAGCGGAGACCTACGACGACAAGTGGTCGATCTCGTACGACGAGCGCTGCATCGACTACGCCAAGGGGCGGTTCGACGCCGTCGCTGGCGACCTGCCGCTGCCGTACGGGCGGGCGCTCGAACTGGGCTGTGGCACCGGCTTCTTCCTGCTCAACCTGATGCAGGGCGGCGTCGCGAAGACCGGGTCGGTGACCGACCTGTCTCCGGGCATGGTCAAGGTCGCGCTGCGCAACGCCGAGAACCTCGGACTCGAGGTCGACGGCCGCGTCGCCGACGCAGAGCGGATTCCTTACGACGACAACACCTTTGACCTCGTCGTCGGGCACGCGGTGCTGCATCACATCCCGGACGTCGAGCAGTCCCTGCGTGAGGTGCTCCGGGTGCTCAAGCCGGGCGGCCGGTTCGTCTTCGCGGGCGAGCCGTCCACGGTCGGCAACTTCTACGCCCGCTGGCTGGGACGCCTCACCTGGGAGGCCACCACCACCATCACCAAGCTGCCGTTCCTGGCCGACTGGCGTCGTCCGCAGGAAGAGCTCGACGAGTCCTCCCGCGCCGCGGCACTCGAGGCGGTCGTCGACATCCACACGTTCGACCCGACCGACCTGGAGAACATGGCGAAGTCCGCTGGCGGTGTCGAGGTTCGTGCCATCACCGAGGAGTTCGCCGCGGCGCTGCTCGGTTGGCCGGTTCGCACCTTCGAGGCGGCCGTCCCGCAGGAGAAGCTCGGCTGGGGCTGGGCGCGCTTCGCGTTCGGCGGGTTCAAGACGCTGAGCTGGGTGGACGAGAAGGTCCTTAAGCACGTCGTCCCGCGTAACTTCTTCTACAACGTGATGATCACCGGCGTGAAGCCGGTCCAGAAGGAGTCCTGACCTCCCGGTGGGATACGACTTCACCGCCGAGGACGTCCGGTACCTGAGCGGCGCCGCAGCCGACCTCGCCGAGGTGGATCGTCTCGACCTGAACCCGCTTACGTATTTGGCCGACATCGGCCGGGTGCGTACGCGTTTCGGTGATCGGGCCGGAGCGCTCGTCGAGACGGTACTGCTGCGGCGGCGCGCCGCGGGCAAGCTCGTCGGCGACGGCTGGCTGCTCACCGACGACGCGCTGCAACAGGCCACCCCGATACTGGTCGCGCGCAGGCGGGCGGAACGGCTCGCCGGCCGCGACGTCCACGACGTGACCTGCTCGATCGGTGCCGAACTGGCCGCGTTCGTCGGCGTCGCCGGCGCCGTCCTCGGCAGCGACCTCGACCCGGTGCGGTTGGCGATGGCGGCGCGGAACGTGCCCGGCGCCACCGTGATCCGGGCGGACGCGCTGCGGCCGTGCAGCCGTGGCACCGTCGTCCTCGCCGACCCGGCCCGCCGGTCCGGGGGCAGGCGCAGGCACGACCCGGCGGCCTTGATGCCGCCGCTGCCGGACCTGTTGGACGCCTACGCGGGCCGCGACCTCGCCGTCAAATGCGCGCCCGGCCTCGACTACGACGAGCTCGGCTGGGACGGGGAGGTGGAGATCGTCTCGCTGTCCGGCGGGGTGCGTGAGGCGTGCCTGTGGTCGCCCGGGCTCGCCGGTGACGGGGTGCGGCGCCGAGCGACGGTCCTGGACGCCGACGGGAGCGGCTGGGAGATTACCGACGCCGAACCCGACGACATCCCGGAACGCGAGCCGGGGGAGTGGATCGTCGACCCCGACGGCGCCGTGGTCCGGGCCGGGCTGGTGCGGCACTACGCGGCCCGGCACGGGCTCTGGCAGCTCGACCCCCGGATCGCCTACCTCACCGGCGATGCGGTGCCCGCAGGCGTGCGCGGCTTCCGAGTCCTGGCGCGGCTCAAGTACTCCGAGAAGGCGCTGCGGCAGGAACTGGCCCGGCATGACTGCGGGGTCGTCGAGATCCTGGTCCGCGGCGTCGACGTCGACCCTGCGACGCTGCGGCCCCGGCTCAAGCTGCGGGGCAGCGCGTCGCTGAGTGTCGTGCTCACCCGGATCGGCCGCACCCCGACCGCATTCGTCTGTGCGGCAGGAGTCCGCAGCGCGGGGTAGAAAGCGCCCGACCCTTCCCCGCGCCCGCAGCTCCCGAAGATCGACGAACCCGTCGAGCCGTGCGACAACAGCGTTCCGAACATGAGCTCGTTCATGAGCCGCTTGGCGGCAGGCACGATCTGGTGTGCGGGCGTCCCTGGCACGGAGAGGCTCCCCCCTCCGTTGGACAGGATGGTGACCGAGTAGTCCGAAGCCGAGATACGAGTACAGCCATTGTGTGCCGGGCGTGCTCACGAGGGCGCCATTGTCCTGCAGGCCTGCCCACAGCAGGCCCTCGGTGTCCCAGGCCTTTGCTTCCGGACACGGGTTCTGTCCGTGGCACCCGGCGTCCAGGTTCGGGGGGTCGTCCGCGAGGCCCGACGTGTGGGTCACCAACTCGCGCAGCGTGATCTGCGCCCCGTCACGACTCGGCAGTGGGTGGCAGTCGGAGTAGGACGAGGCCAGATCGTCGAGACCCACGTCCCCCTCGGCGACCTGCTTGGCGAGCAGCGCCGCGGTGAACAGTTTGGTTTCGGATCCGACCTCGAACTGCGTCTGCGGGCCGACCGGGATGCTCGGGTCGAGGCTGGCGTGTCCGTCGTGGTATGTGGTGGTGAGCGAGGCCCCGGGGGTGCTCGGGTCGGGTTTGACGATCGCGAAGGCCAACCCGGGGAACTTCTTGCTGAGCAGATTCGTCGCGGCCCGATGCACAGCCTGTGCCTCTGGATCGCCGCCTGACCGAGTACCTGACGTCACTGCCCGCCCGGCGGTTCACGGTGCCGACGACGTCAACTTCGTCAGCAACGACCGAATCCGGGAGGTTCTCGACGGCACCGATGCCACACCCGACCAGGTCGACGCCGCCGTCGCTGTCAACGAGGACACGCGGCTCCGCACCCTCAAAATCGGCCTGCTGATCCTGGCCGCGATCAGCGTGACCGCCATCATCCCCGCCACCCGCCTACCCGACTACTGGCCGCACGAGATCCCCGATCCCGACGCCTGAGAAACCGGCAACCACTCCCGTGGTCGGTGCGTGCACCGTGCAGGTTCTGCAAATGTCTCAGCCGAGCTCGTCCCGACGCAGATATGCGAGCACGGCCAGCACCCGACGATTCGTGTCGTCGGTCGGCGGCAGCACCAGTTTGTTGAAGATGTTGCCGACATGTTTGCCCACAGCCGATTCCGTGATGAACAACTGAGCGGCGACCGCCGCATTCGAATGCCCCTCCGCGATCGAGGCGAGCACCTCGCGTTCGCGCGGCGACAACTGCGCCAACGGATCCCGCCGACGACGGAACAACTGCTGTATCACCATCGGGTCGATCACAGTGCCGCCGGCAACCACATGCCGCAGGGTGGAGACGAACTCCTCGACATCGACGATGCGATCCTTCAGCAGATAACCGACCCGGCCACCTTCCGCGCCCATCAGTTCGTCGGCGTAACTCAGTTCGACATACTGGCTCAGCGCGACGACGGCAAGCCCCGGACAGGTTCGTCGCAGTTTCACTGCTGCGCGCAACCCCTCGTCGGTGAAACCCGGTGGCATCCGCACATCGGTCACAACCAGATCCGGACAGTGCTCGGCGACAGCCGATTCCAATTCCACGGCATCCGAGACCGCGGCCACGACCTCGAACCCGAATCGCTCGAGCATCGCAGCGAGGCTTTCGCGCAGCAGGGCCCCATCCTCGGCGAGTACCACTCGCACGGCAGTCAGTTCTCGATCCACGGCAACTCCACACGGACAACGGTGGGCCCGCCAGGCGGGCTGGACAGCAGCATTCTGCCGTCGACCGCCGCGACCCGGTCGGCCAGGCCCGTCAGACCGCTCCCTCGTTCCGGATCCGCACCGCCGCAGCCGTCGTCCATGACCTCGACGACCAGCAGGTCCCCGGCGCGTCGGACAGCCACATCGACGGCCGTCGCATTCGCATGCTTGGCGACGTTGTTGAGCGCCTCGACCACTACGAAGTACGCCGCGACCTCGACATCCGGGGCCGGGCGGGATGGGATGTCCGCGGTGACGCCGACCGCGGCCACGAAGTCTTCGGCCAGTGCACGCAACGCGTCGGGCAGGCCACGGTCGGTGAGGACCCGGGGGTGGATTCCCCGAATGAGTTGCCTCAGTTCCGCCATCAACTCCTTGGCCTGATCATGCGCCTGCGACACGCTTTTCGCGGCTGCAGAATCCGGTGGGAGGTCAAGTTTGGCCATACCCAACTGCAAGGTGAGGTTGACGAGCAGCGATTGCGCGCCGTCGTGCAGATCCCGCTCGATCCTGCGACGTTCCGCCTCGAAGGAATCGACCAGACGGGCACGGGACCGGGACACCTCCACAAGTCGTGCGCGAAGCGCGTCCGGGTCGTCGCCGCACAACAACGACCGGGCGAACGCACCGTGCAGTCCCGCGATCAGCGCCAGCAGATACGGGATCGCCGGCAACAACAGCAGACCTGCGATCGCGTACGGAACGGCCTGGTCGACCGCCGTGATCTGGCTGAAACCGAGCGCCACTGCCTCGTCTCCGTCACCCACCATCAGGGGGCTCACCACCATCACCACGATGAGCCCGACGATCACCGCACCCGAGAGCCACAGGGCCGGCACCAGAGTGAGCAGCAGGAATGTGTAGCCGAGCTCCCTCCACGTTGCGGCCTCGGTGTAGCGGGTGCGCACCCACGCCCACAGGCCCGTTGCCGGAGGGCAATGGTGAGCCGAGAGTGCCCGGTCGAGGCTCACCAGGCGCAGGCGTGTTCGTTCCAGGGCTGCCAGCGGTATCGCCACCAACGGGCCGAGCCCGAACACCAGCGCTGCGCCGAGGACACCGAGGAACAGCACTCTGCCGAGCGGTTGCGGATACATGCCGCCGCCGGCCCATACGGCCAGCACGAGCCACGGGACGCAGAACGCTGCGAACGGCAGCGCCACCACACACACCACCGGGACGGTGGTCAGCACATGACCCAGCGACCGCCACGGCCACCCGGTCAGCAGGAAGCGCCGCCGTGTGATCGCGGTGAGCACCGTGGCCGGTTCATCGGAGGACACCGAGTGAGCCTATCGGCGCGGCCAATGCTTCAGGATGAGGCGGAGTGCAGCCGAAAGGTGGTGCTGACACCACCTTCGATCCGCCGCATGGACCCAGTGACCGCACCACCGGTCGAATGGTCAGCTGAAGTCATGCAACTGGAGCTGAACAACGTCACCAAAACCTATCGGGGCAAACCGGCCGTCACCGACGTCAGCCTGCGGATCGGGCCCGGGGTGCTCGGCCTCCTCGGCCCCAATGGAGCCGGTAAGTCGTCGCTGATGCGCATTCTCTCCACGATCACCCGCCCGACCACCGGTACGGTCACGTGGAACGGTACCGACATCGTCGCTCGGCCGGAGCCGCTCCGACGCGTCCTCGGTTACCTCCCACAGGATTTCGGTGTGTACCCGAATCTCAGTGCCGGGGAGTTCCTCCGGTATCTCGCCGCAGTCAAAGGTCTGACGGCGCGGTCGGCCAAGCAGCGGGTCGACGAGCTGCTCGAACTCGTCAACCTGACGGACACGGGATCGCGGCCGGTGGGCAGGTTTTCCGGCGGAATGCGCCAGCGTGTCGGTATCGCGCAGGCGCTCCTGGGCGACCCCGAGCTTCTCATCGTCGACGAACCGACGGTCGGGTTGGACCCCGAGGAACGCATGCGGTTCCGCAACCTGCTCGGGGATCTGGCGAACGACCGGATCGTCATCCTGTCCACTCACATCGTGTCGGACATCGAGGCGATCGCCGACGACATCGCGATCCTCACCGCCGGCGAACTACGTCGGCGCGGCACCCCCGAGGAACTGCTCCGTTCCGCGGACGGTCTGGTGTGGGAAGCGATGGTCCCCCTCGATGCCGTGGCCGAGATCCGGCAACGAGCGACGATAACCCGCACGGTCCGAACAGGACAGGGTATTCGGGTCCGTGCGGTCGCCCATACACCGCCGATGCCGGGGGCTCGTCCTGTCGAACCCGACCTCGAAGACGCGTACGTCAACGCGGTCCACAGCCCGATGGCGCCGGCCGGGGTGACCCGATGACAGGCGCCACCGCTGCCGTCGCGATGGCAGACTTCCGGGATCGTTCGCGGCGTCCCGCGTTCCTGGTGACGGTGCTCGGCGCGGTCGCACTCGGATATGTGGCCGTCCCGCCTGTCTCTGCAACGTACGCGATGGTCAAGGTCGGATCGTTCCGGGGACTGTACGACAGCGCGTACATCGGCATGTTGCTCGCCATGATCGGCAGCCTGTGGTTGCCGCTGTTCGGGTTCTATGTCGTTCGCGGCAACATCGCGCGCGACATCTCCACTGGCGTGGGCGAAACGCTTTCCGCCTCGCCGTTGCGCACGCCGACATATCTGCTGGGCAAGTATCTGAGCAACCTGGCGGTGCTCGCGGCGATGGCCGCCGCACTCGCCCTGATCGCACCCGTGATGCAGCTTCTCCGCGGGGAATCCACGAGCCTCGACATGACGGCGCTCTGGCTTCCGATCGTGCTGTTCTGTCTTCCTGTCCTGACCGTGGCCGCAGCAGCCGCCGTCGTCCTCGAAACGGTCCCGTTCTTGCGAGGTGGTGCGGGAAACATTCTGTGGTTCTTCGTGTATCCGTCGATGTTCCTCGCCGGGATTCCGCTGGTCCGCGGGTCGGCTATCGCAGGGTTCCAGGCCGACCTGGCGGCGCAGCACCCCGGCATGGACGACGAGATCTCGATCGGGCTCACCGCGGAACCGGGCGCGCTCGGGCAGTTCACGTGGTCCGGGTTGGACATCGACGCGACTCTCGTCGCCGCGAGTGCGGGGGTGATAGCGGCCTCCACGCTCGTCGCCATCCTTCCCGCCCTCTGGTTCGGCCGGTTCGACCCCGCACGGCAGCAGCGCTCTCCCTCGAACACGTCTGCAGTACCTGCGACCGAGGCTCCCGTTGCACCGGCGTTCTCGCACGGTCCGCGAACGCTGTCGCCGGCCGAGCGTGGACACGCGTTCCTGGGGTTGCTGCTCGGCGAGGTGCGCATTCATCTGGGAAGCGTGTCGCGGTGGTGGTGGCTCACACTCGCGATCGTGACGGTCGCGGCGCTCGCTGTTCCCGCTGATCGCGTCGGCACCGCACTGCTCTTCGGGTGGTTGTTGCCGGTGTTGTTGTGGTCACGTCTCGGGACACTCACCTATGAACAAGGCGTCGCTCCCCTTGTGGAGTGCGGTGTCTCGTCTCGCATCAGACTCATCGCCGAGTGGGGTGCGGGTGTGCTCATTGCGGTCATCGCCGGTGTCGGCCCGCTGGTGAAGATGCTCCTGGCATCGGACGCAACCGGAGTCGCCGCGTGGGTTGCGGCCGCGACGATGATTCCTGCCCTTGCGTTGCTGATCGGGTCGATCGGCCGGGGCGCACGCGTGTTCCAGGCTGTCTACCTGGTGATCTGGTACGCCGTGCTCAACGGGGTCGCAGCGGTCGACGTCATGGGCGTGCTCCGCACCGATGGGTCGCTCAGCGGCCCGTCTCCACTGTTGTCCTTCGGCGTCAGCGCCGTACTGATCGCCGCCACCGTACTCGTTCAGGAGATTCGCCATGCCCGTCGTTGACACTGCACTCAGGAAGATCCACCTCTCCGTCGGTGTTGCGGCACTGGCACTCTCGTCTGTGGCAGTCGCCGGCTGCACCTCCGATTCCACGAGTCACGAACAGCGGAATGACAGCTACAGCGGCGCCGCCTCCGTCACACTCGATTTCGATGATGCGGGTGCGAAACAGTTCGGTGTCACCACCGCGGCCCTGAGCGCCCAGGTGATCGGCTCCGACCGCGACGACATCGAGATCCGGCGCACCTTCGAGTTCACCGACGGCGACAAGCCGGTTGAACGCATCGACACCGACGGGTCCGGTCTGATGATCAGCGCGAGTTGCCCCGACAGATTTGCTGTCGGCAGCCCTACCTGCGTCGCCCGATACGAGATCGCTGTCCCGTACGGGACCGTCGTCCGAGGGAACTCGAAGTTCGGTGATCTGACGGTGACCGACACCCGTGGCGCCCTCGATCTGAATTCCCGCTACGGTGACGTCACGCTGGTCGCGGGCCCGGGCGGTTACGCGGTGGACGCCGTGTCGGCGACGGGGACAAGCACCATCGAGGTGCCGCAGGATCCCGCCGGGATCCCGGTGCGTCTACGGTCCGGGGACGGTGCGGTCTCCGCAACGACGGACCCTCGCTGAGACGAGATCGAAAGCCACCAACCGGCCGCCGAGCTCACAGCCGTCACGATCGGGAAATGCGTTGAGGCCGATCATCTTCGGTGCGCCGGTGGTGGGCGCGGGCGACCTCGTCTGCCGTCGCAGGTCGAGTCAGATCCAGCCCGAGCGCTGTCCGGGCATCTGGAGCGCCTGGGCCCCCGGCGACCAGGTCTCGGCCGGGGCGGGCCGCGGGGCCGGCCGCCCGGTGCTGAGCTCCGGATGGAGGGCCAGGGCGATCTTACGGGTCGCGTCGAGGACCAGCGGCGAGACCCGTTCGAGGGGTGCCGTCCGGTTGTCGCCGCACAGGGAGACGGCCGCGACCGGGCACTCGGGACCGCGGATCGCGGCGCCGACGCATTCGGGGGCGAGCCACGCCAGCATTGCCTTGCCGCCCGCGGTGGAGTTCGCCAGCACCCGGCCGCCCACCCGGGACGGCATCGAGATGGCCAGGCGCCCACCGATCTTGTCGAGGTACACCAGCTCGCGCGGTCGAGGCGGTCGGCGACCTCGTCCATCCCCACGAGGCGGGCCGCATCCCGGACGTAGGCAGCCCCTCGTCGCTCACTCTGCAAGATGCGGGACTCGTCGAGGCTGGCGGATAGCAGCGGGGGGTCGTGCTCGCCGGCGTACTGGTCGAGCCGCCGATACAGCTCGAGCCATTCCTCATCGCTGACGAGATTCTTGACCAGTGGGGACGTTCCGTCCGTACCGGGGCGCAGGTCGACCCATTCCCCTTCGTCGACGACCGTGAGTCCCGCGGGCAGAGCTGCAGGCGTCGAGGGGGTGGCGACAGCCCGCGGTTGGTTGCCGTTGCTCAGTGCAGGCCCGGCATATCGACCTCGTCGGGCGCCTTGTCGTCGCGCAGGCCCTTCCAGCTCGGATGTCGCAGGCTGCAGCCGGTGTACTCGCGGTACTCGACATCGCCGACCAGCAACGGCTCCACCCAGTGCGCACCGCGAACATCGCGCGCGGGCGCGGCCGTAGCGAGTGGGCTGGTCGGCCGCTCGATCGCAGCGAGCTGCTGTCGGAGCGCTCGGCGGTCGGCGGTGGTGAATCCTGTTCCGACGTGGCCGATGTAGACCAGGCTGCGGTCGTCGTCGTCTGCGCCGAGCAGGAGCGACCCGACCCCGCCGTGGGCGGCGCCGGCGCCGCCCACCCAACCGATGACGATGACCTCGGCGTTGTTTCGGAGCGGGGTTTTGAGCCAGACGGGGGAGTGGCGGCCGGGCCGGTAGGTCGAGTCGATGCGTTTGGCCACCACACCCTCGAGCCCGTGCTCACGAGCGAGGTCGAGCATCTTCCGACCGTCGACGTCGGTCTGGTGCGGGGAACCTGCACCCTCGGGCCCGGCTGCACGAGATCAGCGAGCGTCGCCCGGCGCTCGAGGTAGGGCAGGCCGGTCGTCGACTGGCCGTCGACCTCGAGGACGTCAAACACGAAGTACGACACGGGCGCCGCGGCGAGGAGCTGCGCGGTGGGCCGCTGCGCGTGCATCCGGCGTTGCAGCCGGGCGAACGATGGTCGGCCCCCTTCGTCGAGGGCCACGATCTCACCGTCCACGATGCCGTCCCGGTCGCTGACCGCCCCGGGGAGCGCTTCGGCAAGTTCGGGGACGGAGTTGGTGACGTCGTTGCCGTTGCGGCTGCGGCTGTACAGGTGGCACTGGCTGTCTCGGACGACGGCGATCGCGCGTTGCCCGTCCCACTTCCACTCGAACGCCCACCCACCTCGTTGGGTCCGGCGACATCCGCTGCGGATGCGGGTGAGGTCATGGTCAGGTCCAGGGAGACGGTGGCAGCGAGTGCAGCGGTGCCGATGCAGAACCGTCGGTAGGTGCGGGTGGAGCCTCGGCGAGGGTTTCCCATTCTCGGAAGAACATGGCTGGTTGTCCGAACCCGCACGGCGACGGAGCAGGGTGGGAGTGCCGCGCACCGTCAAGTACGCGTAGTGCACAACGGCGGGAGTCCTTACGCGGACAACTCGATTCGGGTGTCGGAGAGCAGTTCGAGGCCTCCGCGGTAGCGGTCCAAGGCGACCTCCGCGAGCAGGGGGTGGGCGCCGATCGCGTCTGCGAAGAGAGCATCGGGCGCGTGCTCGGTGGCCTGGAGTTTGAGCCGGTCGGTGAGTAGACCGGGCGCCAGGAACCACGGCGCGACGACGATCCGCCGGGCGCCGCCCGCGCGGAGGCGGAAGACGGTCTGCGGCAGTGACGGTGCGGTGGTGGCGAAGCAGGTCTCGGCGCCGGACCAGGCGGTTCCGGCAAGCAGGCGCGGCGCGATGTTGGCGGTGCGGGCGTTGGCCGCCGCGCGGGACGAGCCCACCGCGGCGAGTACCACTCCGATCTCGGCGTCGTCGAGGGTGACGCCGGTGGCCCGCACTCGGTCCCGAACCGCGGCCACCAGACGCTCGTCGTCGCCGAGCACGTCGGCCTGCACGAGATCGAGCCCGGGGTTCCGCGCGCGACCGGCCGCGAGCAGGGCAGGCAGGTCCACCCGGGCGTGGAACGCGCTGCCGAGCAGCAACGGGACCACCACCGCGGACGAGTGCCCCTCCGCGGCAACGGCGTCGACGACCTGGTCCACCGACGGCGCGGACAGGTCGAGGAAGCAGAGCCGGACGTCGAGATCCGGCCGCGCGCCCCGGATCGCCGCCGCGGCAGCCGAGATCGCCCGCGCGGAGCGGGGATCGCGGCTGCCGTGCGCGACGAGGACCAGGGGCGCGCTCATCGACCTAGACCCGCTCGCCGAGTTCGATCGCCGCGATCGCGTCGCCGACCAGGCCCGCCGCCAGGGTGTTGCCGCCCGCGGGATCGATCAGCAGGAAGCTGCCGGTGTGCCGGTTGACGCGGTAGTCGTCCGCGACGATCGGCTCCGCGACCCGCACCGAGATCTTGCCGATCTCGTTGAGCGCCAGCGACGCCGGGCTCGGCTCGGTGGTCAGCTCCTGCTCATCGAACCGCTCCACGATCGCGCCGACGATGGCCTGCGTGGTGCGGGTGCCGTGCTTGAGCAGCAGCCGGGCGCCGGGGTGCAGCGGCTTCTCGGCCAGCCAGCACACGGTCGCCTCGAACTCGCCGAGCGGCTCCGGCGCGTCCCCCACCGACGCGATGGTGTCACCGCGGGAGATGTCGACGTCGTCCTCGAGCACGAGCGTCACGCTGCGACCGGCATGCGCGAAGTCCAACTCGCCGTCCGCGGTGTCGACCCGGCTGACGGTGGTGCGGATACCGGACGGCAGCACGACGACCTCGTCGCCCGGCCGGACCTCGCCGGCGGCGACCTGACCGGCGTAGCCGCGGTAGTCGGGGAAGTCGGCGGTGCGGGGCCGGATCACGTACTGCACCGGGAAGCGCAGCCCCACCCGGTGCGGCTCCGAGTCGACCGGCACCGACTCCAGGTGCTCGATCAGCGTCGGGCCGTCGTAGTAGGGCGTGTTCTCCGACCGCACCGCGACGTTGTCGCCGTGCAGCGCGGACACCGGGATCTCCACGACGTCCTCGGCGGCCCAGCCCAGCGACGAGGTCAGCTCGCCGAACTCGCGGGAGATGTCGGCGAACACGGTCGCCGGATCCTCGACCAGGTCGATCTTGTTCACCGCCAACACCAGTCGCGGCACCCCGAGCAGCGCGAGCACCGCGGCATGCTTGCGGGTCTGCGAGATAACCCCCTTGCGGGCGTCGACCAGCAGCACCACCAGTTGCGCGGTGGACGCCCCGGACACGGTGTTGCGGGTGTACTGGACGTGACCGGGGGTGTCCGCGAGCACGAAGCTGCGCTTCGGTGTCGCGAAGTACCGGTACGCGACGTCGATCGTGATGCCCTGCTCGCGCTCGGCGCGCAGGCCGTCCACCAGCAGCGAGAGGTCCGGGGTGTCGAGCCCCTTGTCGACGGACGCGCGGGTGACGGCGTCGATCTGGTCGGCGAGAACGGATTTCGTGTCGTACAGCAGCCGACCCACCAGGGTGGACTTGCCGTCGTCGACGCTGCCCGCCGTCGCCAGGCGCAGCAGATCACTCATCAGAAGTAGCCCTCTCGCTTGCGGTCTTCCATGGCCGCCTCGGAAACTCGGTCATCACCGCGGGTCGCGCCGCGCTCGGTCAGGCGGGACGCCGCGACCTCGGCCAGGATGGCGTCGTTGTCGGCGGCCTCGGACAGCACCGCGCCGGTGGTGGAGCCGTCGCCGACGGTGCGGTAGCGCACCGACAGGGTCTGCACCTGCTCGTCCTCGCGCGGTCCGCCCCACACGCCGGACGTCATCCACATGCCGTCGCGCTGGTACACCTCACGCTCGTGGGCATAGTAGATGCTTGCCAGTTCGATCTCGTCGCGGGCGATGTACCGCCAGATGTCCAGCTCGGTGAAGTTGCTGAGCGGGAACACCCGCACCTGCTCGCCGGGGTTGTGCTTGCCGTTGTACAGGTTCCACAGCTCGGGGCGCTGCCGCTTGGGATCCCAGCGGCCGAACGCGTCGCGCAGGGAGAAGATCCGCTCCTTGGCTCGGGCCCGCTCCTCGTCGCGGCGGGCGCCGCCGAACACGGCGTCGAACCGGTGCTCGGCGATCGCGTCGAGCAGCGGCACCGTCTGCAGCGGGTTGCGGATGCCGTCGGGCCGCTCGGTGAGTCGGCCGTCGGCGAGGTAGTCCTCGACCTTCGCCACGTGCAGGCGCAGGTTGTACTTCTCGACGACGTGGTCGCGGAACGCGAGCACCTCGGGCAGATTGTGCCCGGTGTCGACGTGCAACAGCGCGAACGGCACCGGCGCCGGCCAGAACGCCTTGATCGCCAGGTGCAGCAGCACCGTGGAGTCCTTGCCGCCGGAGAACAGGATCACCGGGCGCTCGAATTCGCCTGCCACCTCACGGAAAATGTGGATGGCCTCGCTTTCGAGGGCGGCGAGGGTGTCGAAGTCGTCGCCGCGCAGCAGCGGCCGGATGTCGGTCAGTTCAGCAGTCATGACGCGTGCAACCCGCATTCTGTCTTGGAGTTGCCGGCCCACCGTCCGCTGCGCGGATCGGAGCCGGGAGCTGGCTTGGCGGTGCAGGGCGCGCACCCGATGGACGGATAGCCCTCGTCGACAAGCGGATTGACGAGGATCCCGTGCTTGTCGATGTAGTTCTGCATGTCGTCGTCGGACCAGGCGGCGATCGGGTTGATCTTCACCAGACCGAACGCCTCGTCGAACGAGATCAGCGGCGCGTTGGCCCTGGTGGGGGACTCGACCCGGCGGATGCCGGTCACCCACGCCTGGTATCCGGCGAGGGACCGCTTGAGCGGCACCACCTTCCGGAGCCGGCAGCACTCGTTCGGGTCGCGGGCGAACAGGTCCTTGCCCAGCCGGGCCTCCTGCTCGGCGACCGTCTCCTCGGCGCGGGCGTTGATCACGTTCACCCCGTACACCGCCTCGACGGCGTCACGGGTCCCGATCGTCTCCGCGAAGTGGAAGCCGGTGTCGAGGAACAGCACGTCGACACCCGGGTGCACCTGCGCCGCAAGGTGCACCAGCACCCCGTCCTGCATGTTCGACGCGACGATGTAGTTGGTGCCGAACGTGTCCTCGGTCCAGCGCAGCAGGTCCGCGGCGGACGCACCGTCGAGACTTGCCGCCCCCTGCGCGGCAAGGTCGCGGAGTTCGGACTCCGTTGCGTTCGCCACGTCCACGGGTGTGGTCATCGGCGTCGAATGCTCTTCGCCGGAGCTCATCGCAGATCCTCCTCTTCGGCCCGCACGACCCACTCCGCGAACCGCTCGTCGGCATGCTTGTTCTTGATGAAGTTGCGCACCAGCCGGTCGATGTAGTCGGTGGCCTCGTGCGCGAAAATCTTGTGCTGGCGCAGTTTCCGGCCGAAGGCGCTGTCGAGGCCGAGGCTGCCGCCCAGATGCACCTGGAACCCCTCGATCGGGGTGCCGTCCTCGTCGGCGATCAGTTGACCCTTGAACCCGATGTCCGCGACCTGCACGCGGGCGCACGAGTTCGGGCAGCCGTTGAAGTTGATCGTGATCGGCACGTCGAGCTGGGTGTTGAGGTCCGCGAGCCGCTCCTCGAGGATCGGGACGAGGGCCTGCGAACGGCTGCGGGTCTCGGTGAAGGAGAGCTTGCAGTACTCGAGTCCGGTGCAGGCGATCAGGTTCCGGCGCCACCGGGACGGCCGCGACGTCAGGCCGACCGCCTCGAGGTCGGTGTCGAGCCCGGCGACCTTGTCCTCGGGCACGTTGACCACGACCAGCTTCTGGTAGGGCGTCAGGCGCAGGATGTCCGTGCCCGCCCGCTCCATCGCGTCCGCGATCGTGAACAGCACGTCCGCGGTCAACCGCCCCGACACCGCGGAGTATCCGACGGCGGTGAGCCCGTTGGTGAGTCGGGTGAGACCGACATGGTCGATCGGGTGCTTCGGCGGGACCGGCGCCGGACCGTCGACGAGCTTCCGGTGCAGGTACTCGTCCTCGAGGACCTGACGGAACTTCTCCACGCCCCAGTCCTTGACGAGGAACTTCAGCCGGGCCTTGGAACGCAGCCGACGGTAGCCGTAGTCGCGGAAGATCGCGACGACACCCTCCCAGACGTCCGCGACCTCGTCGAGCGGGATCCAGGCCCCGAGACGTTGCGCCATCATCGGATTGGTGGACAGGCCGCCGCCGACCCACAGATCGAGGCCGGGCCCGTACTCGGGATGCTCGACACCGACGAACGCGACGTCGTTGATCTCGTGGACCACGTCCTGCTGACCGGAGATCGCGGTCTTGAACTTGCGGGGCAGGTTCGAGTACTCGGGGTTGCCGATGTACCGCCGCTTGATCTCCTCGATCGCCGGGGTCGCGTCGAGCACCTCGTTCGGGGACAGGCCTGCGAGCGGGGACCCCAGCATGCCGCGGGGGCAGTCGCCGCACGCCTCGGTGGTCTGCAGGCCCACCTCGTCGAGCCTGCGCCAGATCTCGGGGATGTTCTCGATCTCGATCCAGTGGTACTGGATGTTCTGCCGGTCGGAGATGTCGGCGGTGCCGCGGGCGAAGTCCCGGGAGATGCCTGCCAGCGTGCGGACCTGCGCGACGGTCAGCTGCCCGCCGTCGGTGCGCACCCGCATCATGAAGTAGCGGGCCTCGAGCAGGTCGATGTTGTCGTCGCCGGTGTAGGTGCCGTCGTAGCCCTGCTCACGCTGGGTGTAGAGCCCCATCCACCGGAACCGGCCGCGCAGGTCCGACTTGTCGATGCTGTCGAAACCCTGCTTCGAGTAGACGTCGAGGATGCGGGCGCGGACGTTGAGCGGGTTGTCGTCCTTCTTATTCTGCTCGTTCGCGTTGAGCGGCTCGCGGTAGCCGAGGGCCCACTGGCCCTCGGACGCCCGCTTCTTCGGGCGGGCGGCACGCGCCGGGGGTGCGGCGGCGGGGGTGTCGACGGTCTGCGACATCGGGGCGCTCCAAGATCTGCTTCAGGGGGATCTTCTGGGGGCGCCGGTCTACCGGGGGCATGATCGAGACGGGGAGGGCTGTCCCCGCGTGCCCACATTCGAGACCGGCCTTGACTGGCGGGCTGAAAGAGAATGCGTCTACGCGCAACAGGGGAGACAGCAAGAGCTGCAGACACGCTTGAGATCGACGTGGCGTCGCGCCACGAGCACAATCCCAAGTCCGGTCACGCCGACGATTGTGCCAGATCACATCGCCGATTCCGACCCCCGCCGGGTATTTCCCCCGATTTCGGGGGAAATGCGCAGGGCAGCGGCCGGTGTGCGATGGGTCACTCTGGCCGCGGTGGGACACTGGAGCGGTGAGTACACCCCTGAGCGAGCCGTCCGTGGCAGCGTTCGACCTGCCCGACCATGCCCTCGACGGGGTCGGGTCGCGGCCGTTCGGCATCTATGTCCACGTCCCGTTCTGCGCCACCCGGTGCGGATACTGCGACTTCAACACCTACACGGCGGGCGAGCTGGGGTCGTCGGCGTCGCCGCAATCGTGGCTTGAGGGGCTGCGCCGTGAACTGGACGCCGGCGCCGCCCTGCTGGGCCGGGATGGGCGGACGGTGCCCGCCGCGCAGACGGTGTTCGTCGGCGGCGGCACCCCGTCGCTGCTCGGCGGGGACGGGCTCGCCGACGTGCTCGCCGCCGTCCGATCGAGTTTTGGTCTCGCCTCGGGTGCCGAGGTCACCACCGAGTCCAACCCGGAGTCGACGTCGCCGGAGTTCTTCGCGGCGATCCGTGCCGCCGGCTACACCCGGGTGTCCCTCGGCATGCAGTCGGCGGCGCAGCACGTGCTGAAGGTTCTGGACCGCACCCACACCCCGGGCCGGGCGGTCGCCGCGGCCCGCGAGGCCCGCACCGCCGGGTTCGGGCACGTCAACCTCGACATGATCTACGGCACCCCCGGCGAACGGGACGAGGACCTCGACGCGACCCTCGACGCCGTCCTCGATGCGGGCGTCGATCACGTGTCCGCGTACTCGCTGATCGTCGAGGACGGCACAGCGCTGGCCCGCCGGGTGCGCCGCGGTGAACTGCCCGCCCCCGACGACGACGTCCTCGCCGCCCGCTACGAGCGCATCGACGCGCGGCTCGCCGCGGCGGGCCTCGGCTGGTACGAGGTGTCGAACTGGTCCCTGCCCGGCGCCGAGTGCAGGCACAACATCGGCTACTGGGACGGCGGCGACTGGTGGGGCGCCGGGCCGGGCGCGCACAGCCACGTCGGCGGGGTGCGCTGGTGGAACGTCAAGCACCCCGCCCGCTACGCCGACCGGCTGGCGTCCGGCGTGCTTCCCGTCGCGGACAGCGAGGTCCTCACCGCCGAGGACCGGCACGTGGAGCGGGTGATGCTGGTGCTGCGGCTGCGGACCGGGATGCCGCTGTCGGACCTGCGGCCCGACGAGCGCCTGGCGGCGGAACGGGTGGCGGCGGACGGCCTGCTCGAGCGGGTCGGGGACCGGTTGGCGCTGACCGACCGGGGCAGGCTGCTCGCGGACGGCGTCATCCGGGACATCCTCAGCTGACGAACTGTGCGTGATTCTTACCCCGGTCGGGGTGAAAAGCGCGCACGGGCGCGCAGCGCAATCAGGTCAGCGCGTCGTAGTCGAAGACCCGGGCGTGCAGGACGACGCGGTTACGCAGCGCGGCCCGCACCGCCCGGTGCAGGCCGTCCTCGAGGTAGATGATCCCGCCCCACTGGACCGCGTGCGGGAACAGGTCGCCGTAGAAGGTGCTGTCCTCGGACAGCAGCCGGTCGAGTTCGAGCACCTTGGTGGTGGTGACGATCTCGTCGAGGCGGACCTGCCGGGGCGGGATCTTCGACCAGTCGCGGATCGACAGGCCGTGGTCCGGGTACGGCTTTCCGTCCCGCACACCCTTGAAAATCATCTGCGCATCCGTCGGAGTAGTCGGGCAGTGCGTCGGCACTGAATGTCGGTGAAGGCGCCCCCACACTAAGGCCTGCACGGCCGGTGGTCACGAGACGACTAGAATGCGGACAGCCGGGGTGACACGGGTCCGCCCGGGGTGGCGCGACGGAGGTGACGGCAATGGCAAGTACCGAGGAACGACGATTCGAGGTGCTGCGCGCGATCGTCGCCGACTATGTCGCCACCCAGGAACCGATCGGGTCGAAGGCGCTCGTGGAGCGGCACAACCTGGGGGTCTCCAGCGCCACCATCCGCAACGACATGGCCGTCCTCGAGGCCGAGGGCTACATCGCGCAGCCGCACACCAGTTCCGGACGGGTGCCCACCGACAAGGGGTACCGCGAGTTCGTCGACCGGATCGCGGAGGTGAAGCCGCTGTCGTCGGCGGAGCGTCGCGCGATCCTTGAGTTCCTCGAGTCCGGGGTCGATCTCGACGACGTGCTGCGGCGCGGAACCCGCCTGCTCGCCCAGCTGACCCGGCAGGTCGCGGTCGTGCAGTATCCGACGCTGTCGGCATCGTCGGTGCGGCATCTCGAGGTGGTGGCGTTGACGCCTGCGCGGCTGCTGCTCGTGCTGATCCTCGATTCCGGTCGGGTCGATCAGCGGATCGTCGAACTCGGCGACGTGCTCGACGACGACGACCTGTCCCGGCTGCGGGACCTGCTCGGCGGCGCACTCGAGGGCAAGCGGCTCGCTGCCGCGTCGGTGGCGGTCTCGGAGCTCGCCGATGCCGCCCCGGACGGGTTGCGGGATGCGGTGGTGCGGACCTCGACGGTGCTGATCGAGACGCTCGTCGAACACCCCGAGGACCGTCTCGTGCTCGGCGGAACCGCGAACCTGACCCGCAACGCGGCGGACTTCCCCGGCTCGCTGCGGTCGGTGCTTGAGGCACTCGAGGAGCAGGTGGTGGTCCTCAAACTGCTTGCCGCGACCGGTGCACCCGGCTCGGTGACGGTCCGGATCGGCGAGGAGACGCAGGTCGAGCAGATCCGCGGCACCTCGGTGATCACCACCGGCTACGGCGCGGGCGGCAAACTCTTCGGCGGCGTGGGTGTGCTCGGCCCCACCCGGATGGACTATCCGGGAACCATCGCGTCCGTCGCGGCGGTGGCCCGGTACATCGGTGAGGTGCTCGCCGAGCGCTGAGGCACCCCCGCGGCGGCCGGGCGAGCGGCCTGCCCTTCGACATGTGGACCCGATTTTCCGAATTGACAACAGGACGAGAGACGTAACGTGGCACGGGATTACTACGGACTGCTGGGTGTCTCACCCAAGGCGACCGATCAGGAGATCAAGCGGGCCTACCGCAAGCTCGCCAGGGAACTGCACCCGGACGTCAACCCGGACGAGGACGCGCAGGCCCGGTTCAAGGACATTTCCACCGCATACGAGGTGCTCTCCGACCCGGAGAAGCGGCGCATCGTCGACCTCGGCGGCGACCCGCTGCAGCAGGGCGGCGGCGGAGCGGGCGGCTTCGGCGGCGCAGGCTTCGGCGGCGGCCTCGGCGATGTCTTCGAGGCCTTCTTCGGCAGCGCGGGCGGCACCCGCCGCGGCCCCCGCGGTCGCGTGCAGCCGGGCGCGGACTCGCTGCTGCGCACCAAGCTGACCCTCGAGGAGTGCGCGACCGGCGTCACCAAGCACATCACCGTCGACACCGCGATCCTCTGCGACCTGTGCACCGGCTCCGGAACCAACGGCGACTCCAAGCCCGTCACCTGCGAAACCTGCGGCGGCGCAGGCGAGGTGCAGTCCGTGCAGCGCTCCTTCCTTGGTCAGGTGATGACCTCGCGCCCGTGCCCCACCTGCCGCGGCGCGGGCGAGACCATCCCCGACCCGTGCCACAAGTGCGGCGGCGACGGCCGGGTGCGGGCCCGCCGCGACATCGCCGTCAAGGTCCCGGTCGGGGTGAGCAACGGCATGCGGATCCGGCTGTCCGCGCAGGGCGAGGTCGGCCCCGGCGGCGGGCCGGCGGGCGACCTGTACGTCGAGGTCATCGAGCAGCAGCATGACGTGTTCGTCCGCGACGGCGACGACCTGCACTGCACGATCCGGGTGCCGATGGTGGACGCCGCGCTCGGCACCACCGTCACCGTCGACACCATCATCGACGGCCCCACCGAGATCACCGTCGACGCGGGCACCCAGCCCGGGTCGGTCGCGACCCTGCGCGGGCATGGCATGCCGAAGCTGCGGTCCGGGGTCCGCGGCGACGTGCACGCCCACCTCGAGGTGGTGGTCCCGGCCAAGCTCGACGGCAAGCAGACGGCGGCGCTGCGGGACTTCAAGAACCTGCGCGACCGTGACTACGCGGAGGTGGTCAGCAGCAGCTCGCAGCAGAGCGGCGGGCTGTTTTCGCGGCTGCGCGACGCGTTCAGCGGCCGCTGACGGTCGGGTCGAACAGCGATGGCCGCCACGGTTTTCTACCTCGACCCGCTGCCCGACGTCGGGCAGGTCGCGGTCCTTGACGGCAAGGAGGGCAGGCATGCCGCGACGGTGCGCCGGACCCGGGTCGGTGAGCAGTTGGTGCTCGCCGACGGCCGCGGCGGCATCGCTCGTGCCGAGGTCGTCGCCGTCGGCAAGGACCGGCTGGACCTGACGATCACCGCCCGCGACGACCTGCCTGCCGCGACCCCCGCCGTGACCCTCGTGCAGGCCCTGCCGAAGGCGGAGCGGTCCGAGCTCGCGGTGGAGCTGGCGACCGAGGCGGGGATCGACGAAATCGTGCCCTGGCAGTCGGCGCGGTGCGTCGCCAAATGGGAGGGGCCGAAGGCCGTCAAGGGCGTCGCGCGCTGGCAGGCGGTCGCCGTCGCGGCCGCGAAACAGTCACGGCGAGCGCACATTCCGGAGGTCGCCGAGCTGCACCGGACCGCGCGGGTGCTCGACCGGGTGCAGACGGCCGTCGGGTGCGGCGGCGTCGTCCTGGTGCTGCATGAGTCCGCGACCGCGGAACTGGCGTCGCTGGACCTGCGGGCGGCGCCGGAGATCGTGCTCGTTGTCGGTCCCGAGGGGGGCCTCGCCGACGACGAGGTCGCCGCGCTCACCGGTGCGGGCGCGACCGCGGTCCGGCTCGGCCCGACCGTGCTGCGCACCTCCACCGCCGCCGCGGTTGCGCTCGGTGCGCTGGGGGTGCTCACCGACCGGTGGGCCGCGGCGCCGCTGCAGTAGGCGCTCCGCGCCCGTGAGTCTTTCTGGTGCCGGAGGGCGCCAGAAAGACTCACAGGCGCGCAGCGCCCACTATCGACAGGAGAGTCATGCCCCGCACCCGAATCGACTACGGCCCGCACCCCGCCCAGTTCGGGCACCTGTACACCCCGACGGCGGCGGCGGAGGGGCCGGTGCCGGTGGTGATGCTGCTGCACGGCGGCTACTGGTCCGCCGACTTCCACCTCAACCTGGCGACGACCCTGGCATCCGAGCTGGCCCGGCGCGGGGTGGCGGCGTGGAACGTCGAGTACCGCCGGGTCGGGGCGGGCGGCGGCTGGGCCGAGACCAGCGCGGACGTCGAGGCCGCGTTGGCGGCGACCGCGACGCTGCTGCCGGACCGTTCGCCGGTTCCGCTCGACCCGGGCGACGTTCGCGTTGTCGGCCACTCCGCGGGCGCGCAGCTCGCGGTGTGGGTTGCGGGGCAACGCGAGTGCCCGGTGCGGCCGAGCAGGGTGGTCTCCCAGGCCGGTGCCCTCGACCTCGCGTCCCGGGCCGCGACGCGCAGCGGCGGGTCGGCGCTGGAGGCGCTGTTCGGGGTGTCCTACGCCGACGACCCCCAGCTGTACCGCGACGTGTCCCCGATCCACCGCGTCCCGACCGGCGTTCCGACGGTGTGTCTACACGGGGTCGAGGACGTGCAGGTGCCGGTGGCGGCGAGTCGCGCCTACGTGGACGCGGCCCGTGCGGACGGGGACCGCGCCGCGCTGTGGGAGGTGCCGGGGGAGGGACACAACGCCTTCCTCGACCGCAGCACCCGCTGTTGGGCCCTCACGCTGGACGCGATCCTCGGCGCCGACCCCTGGTCCGGGGTGCGGTAGCGGCCGTCAGCCGAGGACCCGGTCGAACCCGTGCAGCGGCGCCGCCGGGTGCTCCCGCAGCGCGGCCTCGAGGCGGGCGGCGACGTCGACGGGGTCGGCGCCCTCGGTGCTCAGCACCAGATCGACGTCGCTCAGTTCCCGCATCGTCACCGCGAGCCGGTGCGCTGCCTCGGCGAGTTCGATGCGGCCGGACCAGGTTTCGGGTTCCCGATCGAGCACCCGCCCGCGGACGGTGCCCGGTGCGGCATCGAGCCGCACCAGCAGGTGGGCCTCGGCGCCGGTCGCGGCAACGACGTCCCGGCCGTACCCGTCCTCCTCGACGGTCGCGGTGACCAGCAGCAGCGGATACCCGGCCGCCCGGTAGGAGCCGGCGAGCGCCGCCACGTGCCGCATCAGCCGCCCGTGGTCGAGCGGCGGATAGCACCGTTCGAGCTCGTCGAGTTCGATCAGCGCGTTGGCGACGCCCGCGTCACCGAGGCCGTCGTGCAGTTCGGTGAGCACGGACGTCTTCCCCGCGCCGGGCGGCCCGGTCAGTAGCAGCAGGAACATGTCGATCAGTGTCGCAGTGCCCGCCGCTACTGGGCCGACCCGGTGACCTCGATCAGGTTGACCTGCAGCTTCGGGACGGTGGTGCTGCCGCCGGCCTGGGTGTCGTAGGTGAACGAGCCGAGCACCTCCGCGTGCATGGTCACCAGGTCGTCCTCGACGACGTCCCGGATCAGTGCGGCGGTGTCGCCGACGACGAAGGTGTTCTGATCGTAGTCGTACACGCGGTCGGGCACGGACGGCGCGGTACGGGCGAGGAACTGCGTCGTCCCGGTGGCGGAATCGAACTGCGTCACCCGGCCGTAGACGACGACCTTGCGACCGACCGCGGCGGCGGGATCCTTGGCGATCAGCGCGAAGTCGCGGTCGGTGAGCTGCTCGTAGCTGGCGGGGTCCTTCTTCGCGGCCTCCTCGGCCTGGCGGCGCGCGGCCTCCGCGGCGGCCGCCTCCTGCCGGGCCCGGGTCGCGGCGGCATCGGCCTGCCTGCGGGCCTCGGCCTGCTCGGGGGTTTCGGTCGGGGTGGTGGCGGCGGGTGCGGCGTCCGGGGAGTCCTGCGGTGCGGAGCAGCCGGTGAGGGCGGCGAGTGCGGTGGCCGCCGCCGCGGCGGTCAGCAGGGTGCGGCGGAGTCGGCGGCGCGGCATCGGGGTGGTCATGGCGGGTCTCCTGTCGGTGGTGCGGGTCACAGGCCGGTGGAGCCGGCGGCGAGCAGCGGGACGAGGGCGGGCAGTACCGCGCTGCCGACGACCGCGCTGCCGATCGCGGCAGCCCCGGCGACCGGCGCGGTGAGGTCGGGTGCCTGCACTGGCGCCGCGGAGGGCGAGTCACCGATCCGAGTCCACGGCAGGCAGTTCAGGCTTCTGAACGCGGCGTCGGTGGGTGTGATGTCCACGACGACGCGGCCCGTGCCGTAGGCGTACGCGATGACGTCGTCACCCTCGCCGGTGAAGCCGGAAAGCCGGGTGCCCCAGCAGTTGTAGTCGCCGTCGATCGGCCCGGGTGAGACGTAGAGGCCGGGCTCGATGTCGACGCCGACGATGTAGGTGCTGTCCGCCGGCATCGTGGTGCCTGCCGCGTGCGCGGTGCCTGCGCCGACGACGACGGCGGCGGCGAGGACGGACACGGTGAGTGCGGTGGTGCGGATGCTCATGGGGATTCCTTCAGGGTGGTGGGTGGGCCCCGTGCCGGGTGGGACGGGGCCGGATCGTGCTGGGGCGATCGGGGTCATGCGGCCGCGAGGAGCGGCGCGACGATGTTGTCGGCGACGGCGGCGCGGACGCCGGGAGCGATGTCCGCCTCGTGCCCGCGCCGCGCGGCAACGGCGAGCCGGTGCGCCGCCTCGTTGAGGGGGTGTCCGTCGTGTCCGCGGACCCACGAGAAGCGCACGCGCCGACCGTGACTGAGGTGGTGGATACGGTCCACCGTGGTGGCGATGGTGCCGCGGTTCGGATGGCCGCTGCCGAGACAGGTGAGTGCGGCGCGGCTGTCGGTGAGGATGTGCAGCGGGTGGTTCCGGAAACTGGAGACGGCGAGTTCGATGGCGACCAGTTCACCGGCGAGTACCGAGCCGACATCGGGGACCATCTTCTGGCGGCGCACCCCGTCCGCTCGAACGCAGGCCACCCCGACGCCGCGTCGCCTGCTGTTCTTGGAGGCATCGGTGGCGATGACGAGTTCCGGCAGAGGTACCGCCGCGGCGAGGGCGGCGACGTGCGCGGACATCGCGTCGGCGGCGGCAAGGAGCAGGGCCGGCATCCGGCCGCGGGGCGTCGGGGTGAGGTCGAGGGTGGGGAATGCGCCCGCGACGCGGCGGAGTTCGCCGCGAACCTCGGTGTCGCCGACGTAGACCGGCACCGGTGTGGGCACCGTGGCCGCCCACTGGTGGACGTGCTCGAATGCGTCGAGCGTGGTGGCCCGGCGGTGGAGATCGCTGGCGCCGTCGCGGGTGAAGACGCGGGTGCGGATGCCGGTGTCGTCGAGGATCACTGCGGCGGTGAGCGAGTGGTCGGTGTCGGTTCCCGCGGTGTGGCGGGAGTGGATCACGGCGAGGGTCATCGGGCTGCTCCTGTCTGTTCCGGTGGTGGCGACAACAGTCACCGACGGCGGTGTGTGTGGAGAACTCGATCACTGATAACCAGGGTTATCGATCTGCGCGGCGAGGGTGTCGGTGCGGTGGGCTACCGTCGCCTCACTGCCTCCGTGGGAGCGGCAGGGTCACGGTAGGGAAGGGTCGGACACGGATGAGTAGCGATGCGGCGTCACCGCTGCTGCTGTCGAAGCCGGCCATCGCCGAGCTCGCCCGCGTGCGGCGGCCCGTGGTAACCATGTGGATCAACCGCTACCGGGCGACCGCGCACCCATTCCCGGGACCGGTCGCGACGCGGAACCGGGTCGACCACTATGCGGCGGACGAGGTGGTCCGGTGGATCCGGGCCCGCGGCCTCGGCAACAGCGACACCCTCGTCGAGGATCTCGCCCTGCACGCGGTGCTCGGACACGAGTCGGCGCTGCCCGCGCAGGTCGTCCTGGACGGGGTCACCGCGCTGCTGTGCGTGAAGGTTCTGCTCGGCGACCAGCTCGCCGACCTCGACGCCGAGGATCTGCTGGACGAGGTCGACGGCCTCGACCCCGACGACCGGTTCCTGTTCCGCGAGGTGGCCGCGCTCGGCGCCGAGGTGGACCTGCTCGCCCGGCACGTCGACACCATGTCGGATGCCGCGTACACGCCCGCGGCGGCATTCGAAACGCTGATGCGGCAACGGTTTCGGATCGGCCCCCGGGAACTGGGTGAGACCGCGCTGCGCCCCGCCGCCCTCACGCTGGCGGCCCGGATCGCGTTGGCCCTGTCGGACGGGGAGCGCGCGGTGTTCGTCGACCCGTCCACGGACGGCAGCGACCTGTTGGTGACGCTGCGATCACTGCTGCCGGAGTACACGGACGCGGTCGCGGTCACCGGTCCGGCCGACACCGCGGCGACGCGGCTGGCCCGGCGCAGGCTCGTCGTGCACCAGTGGCGGCTCCGGCCCGGCGGCGGGGACGACGGCGTGCCCGGCCCGGCGACGTTCCTGACTCAGTTCCCCGGACCCGGCGCCCCGCACCTGTCCGACACGCAGATCCTGTCCGCGATCGACGACGTGGCGTTGCAGATGTGGGACGGCCAGTCGGCGGTGATCGTCGGGCCAGCGAGCGCGCTCGTCGACCCGCTGGCCGACCGGGACGCCGAGGCCATCCGGTCGGCGCTGCTGCGGTCGGATCGGGTGCGCGCTGTGGTGCGACTGCCGGAAGGGTTGCGGGTGTCGCGGCCCGGGTTGTCGACGGCGCTGTGGGTGCTCGGCTCCGCGGACGCGTCGGTGAAGCCAGCGGACCGGTGGACGGTCCTCGCGGACCTCGGGGGCGTCGACCTCGATGACCTCGCCGCCGAGGCGGTGCTCGCCGATGTCCTCGCCGCGATGGGATCGCGGGACACGGTGCGGGCCCATGCCTTCCGGGTCGGCAGGAGGTACCGGACGGCGACGCTGCTGGCGTCGGGCTCGTTGGCGCCGCCACGCCCGCACCGCCTGCCGCGTCCGCGCCGTCCCGGCGCCGAGGCCGCCGCGCGGGTGGTCCAGCTGGTGGGGGAGTACCGGGACGGCACGACCCGGATCGACACGCAGCTGACGGTGCCGGTCGAGTACCGTCCTGCCACCGCGCCGACGGAGTCGGCAGGCCGGTTGGCGGCGTCGCGGGAACTGGCGGTGGTGCCGGGCAACCGGATCGACGCCGCGGACCTGCTGGAGTCCGGCGCCGAGGACGCCGCCGGTGTGGTGCGGGTGATCGGCACCGATGAGGTCCTCGGGCGGAGGATCGTGGGGGAGCGGGGAATCGACCGCCTGCGGTTTACGACGCGGCATCCCAGCGGCCGCTACACCGAGCCCGGCGACATCGTCTACTGCACCAGCCCAGAGTTCGGGGCGATCGTCGACGCCGAGGGGTCGTCGGTGGTGCTCGCCCCGGCCCGAATCATGCGGGTCACGGACCCGCTCGCCTCCGGGCTGGTGCCGGAGCTGATCGCCGGGCACCTGCGCGCCGCTGGCGTCGGGGACCGCGCTACCGGTGCGGTGCGGAGGGGGAAACCATGGCGGGCGTGGGAGATTCCCCGCATCGACCCGAGTCGGGTGCCCGCCGTGACCGCCGCGCTGGCGGATCTGCGTCGCCGCAGGCGGGCTGCGGCCGAGCTGGTGGCGACGATCGACCGCCTCACCGACACCCTGGTCGACGGGGTGGGTCGGGGCGCGCTGGTGATCGCCGAGGACACTGTGTTGGAACCGGAGAAAGGCTGAGGATGCCCCCCAGGAAGAAGTCCGTCGACGCGGCGCCGTCGACGATGAAGGAACTGAAGGACACGCTGTGGAAGGCCGCGGACAAGCTGCGCGGCTCGATGGACGCGTCTCAGTACAAGGACGTGATCCTCGGCCTGGTGTTCCTCAAGTACATTTCGGACGCGTTCACCGAGCGCCGCGAGCAGATCCACGCCGAACTCGTCGCGGACGGGCTGGACGAGAACCAGATCGCGCAGCTGATCGACGACGAGGACGAGTACCGCGCGGGCGGCGTGTTCTGGGTTCCAGGCGAGGCCCGCTGGGAGTTCCTGTCCGCCAACGCGAAGGGCACCGCCCCGGCCGCCGGCGTCGCAGGCCGGACGGTCGGGGAACTGATCGACGCCGCGATGCGCCAGCTGATGGACGCCAACGAGAGCCTGCGCGGCACCCTGCCGACGATCTTCAACGGCGACAGCGTCGACCAGCGCCGCCTCGGGGAACTGATCGACCTGCTCGGCGACACCCGGTTCACCGGTGAGGGTGCGACGAAGGCACGGGACCTGCTCGGCGAGGTGTACGAGTACTTCCTGGAGAAGTTCGCCCGCGCCGAGGGCAAGCGGGGCGGCGAGTTCTACACCCCCGCCGGTGTGGTCCGGGTGCTGGTGGAGGTGCTCGAACCGTTCGGCGGCCGTGTGTACGACCCGTGCTGTGGTTCCGGCGGCATGTTCGTGCAGACGGAGAAGTTCATCGAACACCACGGCGGCAACGCCACTGACGCCGCCGTGTACGGCCAGGAACTGAATCAGCGCACCTGGCAGATGGCGAAGATGAACCTCGCGATCCACGGTGTCACCGGCAACCTCGGTGACCGCTGGGAGGACACCTTCGCGCAGGACAAGCATCCCGACCTGCTCGCCGACTATGTACTCGCGAACCCGCCGTTCAACATCAAGGACTGGACCCGCCGCGAGGACGACAAGCGCTGGCGTTACGGGGTGCCCCCGGCGGGCAACGCGAACTATGCGTGGATCCAGCACATCGTCGCGAAGCTCGCCGAACGCGGCAGCGCGGGCATTGTGATGGCGAACGGGTCGATGTCCTCGAATTCCGGTGGGGAGGGGGACATCCGCGCCCAGCTCGTTGAGGCCGACTTGGTGTCGTGCATGGTCGCGTTGCCGACGCAGCTGTTCCGCTCCACCGGCATCCCGGTGTGCGTGTGGTTCCTCGCGAAGGACAAGGGAGTCGGCCCGAAGGGCAGCATCGACCGGCAGGGCCAGGTGCTGTTCATCGACGCGAGAAACCTCGGCTACATGGTGGACCGCGCCGAACGCGCGCTGAGTGATGACGACATCGCGAAGATCGCCGGCACCGTGCACGCCTGGCGCGGAACCGAATCCGCGGGCGGCGCAACCTACGAGGACGAGCCCGGCTTCTGCTACTCGGCTGAGCTGTCCGAGATCAAGGAAGCCGACTACGCACTCACCCCCGGACGATATGTCGGTGCCGCGCCCATCGAGGACGACGGGGAGCCGATCGAGGAGAAGATCGCGAGGTTGACGGGGGAGCTGTACGCGCAGTTCGACGAGAGCGCGAGGCTGCAGCAGGTGGTGCGGGAGCAGTTGGGGAGGGTGCTGTGAGTGAGCTGCCTGAGACATGGACGGCGGTTCGATTGGGCGATGTCCTTTCGGTTAAACACGGATTCGCATTTCCTGGGAATGCGTTCTCGGAGGACCCAGCCCTTCCCACACTCGTTACGCCAGGAAACTTCGCCATTGGGGGCGGATTCAAGGAGGCGCGAGCGAAGACGTTCGCGGGACACTACCCGCCAGAGTATGAACTGGTGGCAGGTGACCTTGTGGTGACGATGACCGACCTAAGCAAGGGCGGCGACACGTTGGGTTCACTGGCGATCGTGCCTGTCGGAGTCACCTACCTTCACAATCAACGAATCGGGCTCGTCCAGATCGCTGATCGTTCGGCTGTGGACGGCAGGTTCCTCAGCTACGGGTTGCGTGGGGCGGACTACCGGTCGTACATCGTTGGCACAGCGAGCGGTAGCACGGTTCGGCATACGAGTCCGTCGAAGATCTGTGACTTCGTCGCCCTTCTGCCGCCCATTGCAGAACAGCAGGCCATTGCCGAAGTCCTCGGCGCCCTCGACGACAAGATCGCCGCGAACCGGAAGCTGGCCGAGACCGCGGACTTGCTGGCTAAGGCTCAGTTCACTTCGATGCTTGCTGACTCCCAGTCGGTGCCTCTTTCTGCGACTGCCCAGTTCGTGAACGGGAAGGCGTTCACCAAGGGCGCGAGTGGAACGGGGCGGGTAGTCATCAGGATCGCCGAACTCAATTCGGGTATCGGCGGATCGACGGTGTTCAGTGACATCGAGGTGGACGATCAGTTCGTGGCTCGTCCTGGCGACCTGTTGTTCGCATGGTCGGGTTCACTCACGCTCCATCGCTGGTTCCGGGATGAAGCGATCGTGAACCAGCACATCTTCAAGGTGATCCCGGCTGACGGATACTCGCCGTGGCTACTGTTCCAGCTGATCCAGGAGAAGCTGCCCAGATTCAAGGACATTGCAGCCGACAAGGCGACAACGATGGGGCATATTCAGCGCAAGCACCTAGACGAACCGGTGCTGGTTCCATCACCGGCACAGGTCGAGCGCCTCGAAGCAACGATGACCGCGTTGTGGGATCGTGCACTGCTCGCAGAGCGGGAGTCGCTGCAGCTCACCACCCTCCGCGACACCCTCCTCCCACGCCTCATGTCGGGCGATCTCCGCGTCCGCGACGCCGAGAAGCAGGTGGAGGCTGCCCTGTGACGGACGAGGTCACGAGGGAACTCGTCGAGCTGGCGGAGGCGAAGCGTGCCTCGCTGACCCCGTCCGACTGGGCGACCTTGCGTGAGATCACTGAGCGGGTCACGGCGCATGCTGGCCCGTTCGCGGAGTGGGTACCGCCGAAGCGTATTGGCGACAACTTTTTCGAGATCGGCTACTCATCCTGGGGTGAACCGACCCGGGTTTGATGCCGCTCCCTTCCTTGAGAAGGATGCAGATCATGCCCAAGCGTTACCCCACCGAACAGCGTGAGCGAGCCGTGAA